>JYJN01000134.1 GCA_003263845.1 Vibrio aestivus
GCTCTAAGTAATACATACGACTTCACTCTGATTGGCGTGCTGGACCATCCTATAGCGAACAGTGAAGACGACATTCAAATCAACTTTGCTATTACAGCAACGGATTATGATGCGACGAAACGCTGCCAATTACCCTGCCGATAACAGTTCGTGACGATGTTCCGACGCTGACGGAGCGAAATATTTCCCGCGTCGAAGGCGATGGATTTAGTACGCAAATATCGATGTTCGATGCCACCACCGACCAAGGTGCTGATGGCGCAAAAGTCACTCTGATTGAGGGGACAACTGAGGGAAATTCTACCATTTTGTTTGGTGGCCCAAATGCTACCTATGTGGGAAGTATAGAAATTCAAGACGGTAGCCAAGAAGTTGTTGTTTTCGAAGAAATAGATAAGGGCAATGGAGCGAAAGAGATTCATGAACTGGGTACACTGCGCATCAATAGTAATGGTGATGTAGAGTTCAGTGCGAATGCTAACTTAGCTCATAGCGATAATGATATTACTTTCGCGATCAATGTGACCGCGACCGATGGCGATCTTGATACCTCTACTAAGCCTTTAAACTTTGCGATTAGCGACGGTGCCATTCCTATCATTACCCAAGTAGATTCTTTGAACCTCGATGAAGCAGGGCTCACTGGCGGCACGGAAGATGGCGTGGCTGTAGTGAGTGATACAGGCAGTATTGTTGCTCAGCAAGGCAGTGACATCATAGACCACTTCGAGCTAGAGCCTGATGAGTTCAACCAAGATGGTTTGCTGCTATCGAGTGATCAAATCGTTCAGTTAGAGCTGGTTTCAGACACAGGCGGCGTACTTCGCTATC
>JYJN01000135.1 GCA_003263845.1 Vibrio aestivus
CCAATGCCGATCCCCGCCCAAATACCGCCTAGACCATAGTTGCTACAAGTAGCCAAGCGGCAGGAAGGCCCACTAGCCAGTAACCAATAGCAGTAATCACCGTTGGGAACATAACAATCTTCATTCCACGCAGTAAGTTAATAGCCAGCAACTGCCAAGCATCTACAATAAAGCTGATTGCCACTACCCAAAGCACCGATACTAATAGAGTAACCATCGCTGCATCAGATATTTGGAAGAATTGCGCGATAGCTTCTGGGAATGCGATAAATACCGCAGCCAAAACAATGCTCAAGCCTGTTACCAACTGGAAGCTCTGAATGGATAAACGCTTTATTCCTTTCATGTTGCCAGCGCCATATTCGCGACCAACCAAAATCGCTGCAGCCTGTGAGAAACCGAAATTGATGTTCCAAGTAAAGCTCAAGCACTGTAGGAGAATTTGATGCAAGGCCAAAGCGGCGACACTGATGGTACCCGCCATTAGCGTGCCACCGTAAATCAAACCGTGCTCCAACATTGCTGCCACTGCGATAGGCAGACCCATTTTAAGTAGGGGTTGATGAGCGTAATCGAGTACTCATTCACGCGATACCACGGGGCAAATCCTACGTATTGTCTTTGGCTAAATACCCAAAATCCATAGCCAATCATGACGAGTAAAGCGGCAATCGCCGTACCATAGCCAAGACCCGCTAGCTTCATATTCAAGCTAAAAGCCAATACATAACTGATAGGCACATTCAAGATAACGGTAATCACCGACATCACCATGATAGAACGAACATTGCCAAGTGCACTGGTTAAGCCACGTAGAATCAACAGCACCAAAGACGGGAAGATTGCCCATTTTAATGCCCCGACATATTGCATCGACAACGCGATAATGTCATCAGGCTGCTTAGCCATTTCCAGAATATGCGGAGCATAGGAAATCCCTAACATCAGAACCACTGTCATGATGATAGTCAGTAGCACCGCCCCTTTTACAGCAAGGCGGATCTGCTGATTACCAAAACGGCGTCTCGCAACGCGCTGACCATAAGCGATGGCAATAAGGTTAGCAACACATCCAACAGTACTGCTGCCAATAATGAAGGCGAAAAAGTACACAGACGCGCCTAAACCACCCGCCGCGAGCGCCTCAACACTAATGCGAGACATCATCCACACATCGGTTAAGACCAATGCCATTGCAATCAACTGTGAAATGATGAGAGGAAATGCGAGTTTGAGGATGTTCTTCATGTCAGTGTCATGCGCCCATTTCTATAGACCGGAGCAAATACGACTAAGTAAATGCATAAAAGGAGATTCAGGCCGCCAGATTATGCGTTATGAAACTGGCGTTCAATTAACATTTCTGCCACTCTTACATTCATAAAACTCATGCGAAATTAAAATGAAGCACTACAAGAACCTTCCCCACTCACACAATAGTCTCAAGGCATTCGAAGCAGTCGCGAGAAGAATGAGTTTTACTCATGCTGCTTTTGAGCTTAACGTGACGCAAAGTGCTGTGAGCAGACAAGTTAAACAGCTCGAAGAAGAGTTGGCAGTGCCACTTATAGAAAGGCATCACCGCGCCATCACCTTAACGGCCTATGGTGAGAACCTGTATCAAGTGTTGAAAACCAGCTATGGCACGCTTGAAGCCGAGATCGCTCGTTGGCGTCAGCCTGAGCACAAACGAATTACCATTAAAGCGGCACTGAGCTATTCCACTCGTTCATTGATTCCAAAAATTCATCAACTGTATGAGCGATACCCAGAACACGAAATTGTGGTGGTTCCCTCTTTAATAGAGGACGAAGAGTTAGAAAGTAATGATTACGACCTACTCATACTCACAACCCGTCAGAAACGCCGATACGAAAACCAGCCGGATATGTTTTTCATGCGCGAAGAATACATGGCACCCGTTTGCGCGCAAAGCTTGGCTAGCGATGTGTCTATTGATTCCATATTAACGATGCCAAGCTGCACGCCACTCAAGATCATTACGATTGGAATCTGTGGCTCAACGCTCAATCCATCACCGAGAAAGCCTCTCCACGAAGCAGTACCTTCTACTCTCTAGACCTCTCCTTAAGTGCTTGCTTGGCAGGGCAAGGTGCAACGGTTACCGATTTACTGTTAGTTTTACCCGAATTAGAAAATGGCTTCTTGCAGTGCCCACAGAACATTCATGTTCAAAACAGTGCTTGGCGCTATTACTGCCATAAACGGACACAATCTGCCGTGCTCGATGAAATCGTTGATTGGCTGTTAAGTGAAACTCAGCAAGAAATTGACCAACTCAATAATTTAGCAATCCATCGTGGCTGGTATGGCATCAGCTAGATACGAGATACAAAATGCTGAAAAGTGCTGCTCAATAGTCAAAGTGTAAACATTCATTAACACCTCACAAACTTTGAATCCGTGTCACATTCTCGACATCGCCTTCAATTGAAGCCATCTTTAGCGCCGAATAAATCCTTTATACCAAAGTGACTTCAAGATGCAGGACTCAAAGCAAGGTTACTTGGGTAGACATAAAGGACAGGACAGTTTAGAAAAGGAATCATTGATGGATAACGACCATAGCCTTAGAGAAAACCTCTTAGCACTGATTTTGGGCAGTGCACTTGTATCACTCGGGGTCACCTTCTTTAACCAAGTTGGGCTTTTAACTGGCGGTACAGCGGGACTTGCGATTTTCATTACCAAAATTTCCGACTTTAGTTTTGGCCAAGTCTTCTTTGTATTGAACCTACCTTTCTACTACCTCTCGTTTACGCGAATGGGGTGGCGTTTCACACTCAACACATTTATTGCCGTTGCAATCGTCTCTTTCGCTGTAGACCACTTGCACCACGTCATTCAACTGACTCACATTGATACCATCTACGCGGCTATCTTTGGTGGCGGTTTGATCGGGATTGGTATGTTGGTCATTTTCCGCCATAAAATGAGCCTTGGCGGGTTCAACATTCTCGCTTTATACCTACAAGACAAATTTGGCATTCGTGCCGGTAAGGTTCAAATGGGAATGGACTGCACGATTGTTGTCATGTCGCTATTCATTGTCGACCTCCATATTATCGCTCTGTCTGTTTTTGGCGCAGTGGCAACCAATCTCATCCTAGCAATGAACCACAAACCCGGCCGCTACCAACCTCAAGCTCACGCTTAGCTCCTATTTTCTGCGTGCTACAATATCTGTAGCACGCAACTCTATTCATACCCATTGAATAATTAGTTCTCCGATAACCACCTGTTTTTCTGATCGTTTCCTAAATACCGCTGTTGCATATGTGGTGGTGATTTGTTCATGTGTAACTAATTGAAATTTAATTTGTTATATGCTTATATTTATAGTCATAAAAACTATGTAAAAATGTTAATCCAGGGTTAAATGCCAATCAAATCTAGTGACCCCTGTCACATCTATAATTCCAGTTCGCTTTTTTCCTTTCTTAAATTTCTTTTCGCCTGCTAACCTCCTGCTCGCTTTGAAATGATGTCGAAGTGAATAATAAAAGGAGTGTTCATGATGAATACCAAGAAACCAATGTCACTAACTGGCCGAATTATTTTCGGTATGATTGCGGGCATCTTGACAGGATTTGCCATTCGAATCCTATTTGGGGATGAAGGCTTTGTTAACACCTACGTTGTTAACGGGCTATTTGAGGTCGGTGGAAAAATTTTCATAGCAAGTTTACAGATGCTTGTTGTGCCACTGGTATTTGTGTCGCTGGTTTGCGGTACAAGCTCTCTAAAAGATCTCTCTACGCTAGGCCGCATGGGCGGTAAAACATTAGCGTTTTACATTATTACGACGTGTGTAGCGATTACACTGGCCCTAACAATGGGTACGCTATTCCAACCTGGTGCAGGCGCAGATCTTACTGCTGCTAGCTCTTTCCAATCAGCAGAAGCACCGTCTTTAGGACAGGTCATCATCGACATGTTCCCTAAAAACCCAATCAATGCGATGGCGGAAGGCAAAACTCTACAGATCATCGTATTTGCGATTCTATTTGGTATCGCGATCAGTGCATCGGGTAAACCGGGCGAACGTATTGCGGCTATCTTCCAAGACCTTAACGAAGTGATCATGAAGCTGGTTGCTCTACTGATGAACATTGCCCCATACGGTGTGTTCTTCCTAATGGCGAAGCTGTTTACAGGTTTAGGATTAGGCGCAATCATGAACCTAGCAGGTTACTTCTTGGTACTTGCAGGTACACTTCTTCTTCATGGTTTAGTGACTTACAGCGTTATGCTAAAAACCTTCACGGGTCTTAGTCCAAAACTCTTCCTTAAGAAAATGGAAGATGCGGTTATGTTCGCATTCTCAACGGCTTCATCTAACGCAACCATTCCAGTGACTATGGAAACGGCGAAATACCGTATGGGTGTAGACAACAAGATCGCTTCGTTCACCGTTCCTCTAGCGCTACCGTGAACATGGACGGTACGGCTATCATGCAAGGTGTCGCGGTAGCATTCATCGCTCAGGCGTTCAACATTGACCTAAGCATGGCAGACTACCTAGCAGTTATCCTAACAGCGACTCTCGCTTCAATTGGTACCGCTGGTGTCCCAGGTGTAGGCCTTATCATGCTTGCTATGGTTCTAAACCAAGTTGGCCTACCGCTAGAAGGTATTGCATTAATTATGGGTGTTGACCGTCTGCTGGATATGATTCGTACAGCAGTAAACATCACAGGTGACAGCGCGGTATCAGTTATCGTTGCGAAATCTGAAGGTGCGTTAGACGAAGATGTCTTCAATAACCCGCAAGCGGGTGAGAAAGAAGAAACGGTCGAGTTAGCAAAAGCTTAATCAAACTAAGCCGTTCCAAATAGTAAGCCCCTAGATGCTTTCCCATCGAGGGGCTTTTTTACATATTCATCATTTAAGATTTCAAACTGTTTGCAAATTAATGCATGACCTTTAACTTGCAAACAGTTGTAAAAACAAAGGGAGCCGAGGCTCCCTTTTTCATCAAGTCGTCAAGTTATCGTGAGTGTTTACCTACTCACTACTCGCCTTTTCGCTGCGCCTCTTTGCGCGCTAGCTTTTCTTGTCGACGCTCTGCAATGGTGTGCTGAGCATCGCCACCAACATGGACTTCACCACGCTCGCGAGCCAGCTTTACTTGCTTTTCACGCTCACGGAAGCGCGCTTTTTGCTCATCGGTGTGTTGGTCAACACACTTAGGGCAACTCACACCCTCTTCGTAGTCGACAGACTGATATCGTCTTGAGTGATCGGCAAGCGGCACGCACGGCACATCTCGTACCCACTTTTCTCAAGCTGGTGGTTCACCGCAACGCGATTATCAAATACGTAGCAGTCGCCTTCCCATAGACTTTCTTCTTCCGGCACTTCTTCCAGATATTTTAGAATACCGCCTTCAAGGTGATACACATCCTCGAAGCCCTGCTCTTTCATGTAAGCCGTCGATTTCTCACAGCGGATACCACCGGTACAGAACATAGCAACTTTCTTATGCTTGTTGGGATCCATGTTTTGCGCCACATACTCAGGAAAATCGCGGAAGGTTTCTGTTTCTGGGTTCACAGCATTCTTGAATGTACCGATTTCAATCTCGTAGTCATTACGTGTGTCGACAACAAACACCTCAGGATCTGAGATCAATTCATTCCAATCGCTTGGTTTGACATAAGTGCCTACGACGTGGCGCGGATCGATCCCTTCTACGCCTAGAGTAACGATCTCTTTCTTAAGCTTTACTTTCTTGCGATTAAACGGCTGCTGCTTGTCAAAAGACTCTTTGTAAACAATATCAGCCAAGCGAGAATCTTGCTTAAACCACGCAAGAAGCGCATCAATACCTTCTCTCGTCGATGCCACCGTACCATTAATGCCCTCATTGGCGAGCAGCAATGTGCCGCAAATTTCGTGCTTGTTCATTAATGTGGTCAGCGGTTCTCGAAGCTCTGTATAGTCTTCCAGTCTTACGAATTTATACAGGGCGCAAACTACGTAGTCAGTCATGCTGTGCTTAGCCTTCTCATCTCAATTTTTCGCAGAGTATAGCGAAGTGCGAATAGGACAAATACCGAGAGAAAATAGGGTTAAAAAAAGCTCCCCATTTCTGGAGAGCTTTTTATCAGCCATTTCATTGGTATGAAATTCTTGGCTACGGCTTAATCTGGTTTAGAAGTTACACCAAGATATTCATAAGCAGCATTGCACCAAAGGCATTAATGATTGAAATAGCAATCATCACTGGAATGTGGCGACCTGCTGTACCGATAGGACCTAGAATGCGGCCCATGTACTGTACTTGAGAGCCCATGAGGTAGATAGCCGGAGCAAGAATCGCAATGTGTGTACCGTTTAGAATGCCTTGGTCAAACAAAGTGATAACCACACCAACAGCGCCGCCCATTGACATCCAAGCACCAATTAGTACCGCTGCCGCTTCACCCGGTAGACCAAAAACAGCCATAACTGGAGAGAAAACGCTGCCCATCAAATCAAGCGCACCGGTAATTTGCAGCGCTTTAATGATAACAAAAGCCATAAGAACGTTTGGCACTGTTGATGTTGTAGCAATCACCCAACCTTTCTTTGCGCCTTCAACGAAAATGTCTGTCACCATAGGTTTTTTTGCTTTTACTTCACTCATTATGCTGCCTCTTGTGCTGTTTCTTTCTTCACGTTTTTTTGCTTTTCGTCATCTTTGCCTTCCGTAATGTTTAGGTAAATACGGAACAAGTTTGCGCCAACAAACTTAAAGATGAACATCACAGCAACCGCCAGGCCAATCGATGAAGTCACAGCCAAAGAGCCATCCATCATGGTTAAGGTGAACAGTACTGCACCAGAAGAGAAAAAGTTAACGATAGCGGCACCAGCAGTGAACTGGAACATAGTAAATACATCCGTTTCACGCTGAGTGAGGTGACCTTCGTCTTTCAACTGACGAGTCATAGCAGCACCCGCATCGGTACTTTGCAGAGAAGCAATCAAAGCGAGACCTGAGTTACCTGGAATGCCCATAAGTGGACGCAAAAAGTGGCGTTAATAGACGACGAGCGGCATCCAGTGCGCCGTAGTGCTCAAGTACGTTAATCATACCTAACGCGAACATCACCGTTGGGATTAGTGTTAACGCGAAAATAAAGCCATCACGAGCCCCACTGCCGCCTTGACCACGAAGTGTGGTGGAAGCGACTTGAATACCATCAGCTGTTTCAGTCACTGTACCCGCAACGCTACCAAAAGCACCGTTAAGTGTAGTGAAGTCGAAAACGCCATACCATTCGTTTGATTGAAGTAAACCAGAAAAGAACACCACCGCGAAGGCTAGAGCGACGTACGAGCCTAACGTCACCTTACGGTCAGTCTGAGAAGGACTAGACATATTGCTACCTATTTATATTGATTTTCGGAACAGAGGTAAGTGTGACGGAAAGAACGTGCCATAACGATGATCAACATCAATGCAAATCTCGACTTTAGCTATGGTTCGGGAATACAGACCAGATCTATGATTTTGATCAAAATCACATTCAGTAGCGAAGTTGATGAAACTAAGTTCACCAATTTGGCGCTCACTAGTAACAATTTGAAATATTTAAGAGTAAAAGGCAATCACCCTCACAGAGAATCTGTTTGGTTCACCATAGAATAGAACCTCAACTGAATTCAGGGAGTGAATCAATGAAGAAATGGTGCTTTGCGCTAGCGTGTTTATTCTGTCTTACGCCAACTCTGGCTCTGGCCGCTAGCTCCGTAGGAGAGACCTTAAACCTTACCCAATCAACCATCGGCTATGCCGCCTTATTTATCTTCTTCATCGCATACGTCATTGTTATGCTTGAAGAATATTTAGAGCTAAGAAAGTCCAAACCCGTATTGCTCGCAGCGGGCTTAATATGGGCCATGATCGGGTACGTGTATCAACAACATGGGCAGATTGAACTAGCGAAAGCGGCACTTGAGCATAACTTGCTAGAATACGCCGAATTGCTACTTTTCTTACTCGTGGCAATGACCTATATCAGTGCGATGGAAGAGCGCAAACTGTTCGATGCATTGCAAGCTTGGATGGTAGGTAAAGGTTTCGATTTTAAATCGCTTTTCTGGTTAACCGGTATTCTCGCATTCTTTATTTCCCCTATTGCTGACAACCTCACCACAGCACTTTTGATGTGTGCCGTGGTCATGAAAGTGGCTGGCGATAATCCTAGATTCATTAACCTCGCCTGTATCAACATTGTTATCGCTGCCAATGCAGGCGGTGCGTTTAGCCCGTTTGGTGATATCACCACGCTTATGGTTTGGCAGGCAGGGCACGTCTCTTTCTCTGAGTTCATGCCACTATTTCTACCTTCAGTGGTAAACTACGTGATTCCAGCGGTCATCATGTCGTTTTTTGTTCCAAAAACAAAACCTGATGTGATCCACCAGCATGTTGAACTAAAACGTGGAGCACGACGTATCGTTGGGCTGTTTATTCTAACGATCGCCACTGCAGTAGCCTTCCACGCGGTACTGCACTTCCCACCTGTTATCGGTATGATGATGGGTCTAGCGTATCTGCAGTTCTTTGGATTCTTCTTACGCCGCACTCTAAAGCATTCATTGGCAAAAAAAGCCGCTGTGGCGATTGCCAACCGCGACGACCATGCGTTAAAACGCCTTGGGTCTGTTGTCCCGTTTGATGTTTTCCGTCGAGTCTCTCATGCCGAGTGGGACACCTTACTGTTCTTCTATGGCGTGGTCATGTGTGTGGGCGGCCTGAGTTTACTGGGTTATTTGAGCGTCATTTCTGGCGTGATGTACACCCAATGGGATCCTGTCTGGGCAAACATCATGGTTGGAATCTTGTCAGCGATTGTCGATAACATCCCTGTGATGTTTGCAGTACTGACCATGGATCCGGTCATGTCGATGGGTAACTGGCTGCTGGTGACGCTAACGGCAGGTGTGGGTGGTAGCTTGTTGTCGATTGGTTCAGCTTCAGGTGTTGCTCTTATGGGCGCAGCGCACGGCAAATATACCTTCTTTGGCCATCTCAAATGGCGCCCGTGATTATGCTTGGCTATGTGGCCAGTATCTGGGCCCACATGCTGCTTAATGGCTCTCTGTTCTAAATTTAACTCTAACGCGCCAGCATATTACTGCTGGCGTGTCCAAATACTTGCCAAGCCATGTTTTGCACAGGCATTGCAACTCAGAAGCTCTCCATTTCCATGGATCACCATCACCAAATCATCTCTTTTCTCTTTTGAGCTATTGCGGAACTGTACATAAAGATTTTTGCCTTCGACTCGAAACGGACGGGAAACTTGGTTGCCATCGACCATTTGATGCGTCAACACACCATTGCTAAGCCGTAACAGTTGCTCGTTATAGTTGTTGTCATAGGTGCCATTCATCGCGTAGGTCTCTTTATTGATAATCCTATCAATTTCTTCTTCAAGGCACCCACTCAGCGTTGTGGCAAGTACTAAACCGACACCAACTTTGAGAATAATCTTCACATTCATATTCCATCTCCTTCATGTCATGAAACCAAGTCAGCATTCAATGACACTGCTAATCTCCCCTTTCAGCTCGAATTGAATTACTCACCATTAATTCTAGTTGAAAAATCCATGTCTCATAAAAATTTCATACTACTTATCAGTGAGAGTCAGAACTCGGGATAAGCGCCGAATTCTAAGAATTATATTCACAAGGTCAATGGGTTATATTTAAGTTATTCGTTACTAAAGTTTCAAACAAGGAAAAACCGTGAAACTCTAACTCACTCTTAAGTCGTAATCGCCCTGCTTGTTGCTTGCACAATCTACAATTTATTAACTACATTTATATCTAAACAGTTACACCCAAAAATAAACCTATAACTAGACCTATTAACAAAAAATGGACGTTGGCTAATGGAACTACACGCTTGCAAGATCCGTCTTAACGACGATCAAATCCTTACCTGTCGCACAGTCGAACAGTCACTGACACTTATGGAAGAGATGAAAGAAGGGGCGATTTCTCGCATAGAGATTGATGCTACCGACGGCCATCGAATTCACACGTACACTTTAATGGATTACGAAGAGTCCATCGAAAGTTTGATGAACTTGTAAACTGTTGCTTGCCGACAAGCACGTTTATAGATTCAGCTATCAGACCAAATATAAAAAAGAGGACACGCTTGTATACAAGCGTGTCCTCTTTACTTTGGGAATGCTGTACTTTTAACGTTCAGAGATAAACGTCACGTGAGGCTCATCGGGTTTAGGCGGTTCAAACCAAGACCAAAAGAGTCCAAGCATTTCAGGTGTCATTTGATAGGCATCCCCATTAGTTTGGTCGTTTCTCGTTAATGCACGCTTCTTACACTCCTCGAAATTAACGTCCATGTATAGAATCGACAGTTCGAACTGATTTTGCTCTGCCCAATGTGCTATGGCCTTGCGGTCTTCTTGCTTCCACAAGCCAAAATCAAAGATGACGGGAACATCTAGCTCTGCCAATTGCAACGCTGACTGTTTGAACAGGTCTTGCAACGTGTTTAAGCGCGCATCGAATACCTCTCGCTCCATATGCTCCCCATACAAAGGGAGCATCCACTCATCCATCGAGAACCGAAATGCCTTTTGCTGCTTTGCCAATTTTTTCGCAAAAGTCGTTTTCCCCGACCCGATAAACCCGCAGGTAGCGTATAGCTTAGCCACGTAAGTCTTTTCCTCGCATTTGAAACTACACAAAAGGCGCTTCAAACTTATGCTGCTTGTAGTAGTACTCGCGATCACGGTCGCTGACTTCTCTTAGTACTCGGCAAGGATTCCCCACTGCCACTACATTCGGCGGAATATCTTTAGTTACCACGCTGCCGGCACCGATAACGGTATTCGCACCAATCGTCACACCAGGCAGTACCACACTATTTGCACCAATCCATGCATTCTCACCAATAGTAATCGGGACATTGAACTGAGTCACCTTGATACGCTGCTCAGGGTCAACCGGATGCCCTGCGGTCGCTAGCGTTACATTCGGCCCTATCATCACATGGCTTCCGATGTAAATATGGGTGTCATCAACTAATGTAAGGTTGAAGTTCGCATACACACAATCTCCCAAGTGTGTGTGTCGGCCCCAATTTGCGCGCAATGGCGGCTCGATGTAGCAATCTTTACCCATTTCAGCAAAAATTTCCGAAAGCAACTCTGTGCGTTTCTCACCTTCACTCGGACGTGTTTGGTTGTAGTCGTACAGCCTTTCCATACATTCAGCTTGCTCCTTGACTAACTGAGCATCATCACAAATGTAGAGCTCTTGGGTGTGCATTTTTTCTCTTGCTGACATGGTGGTTCCTATCCCTTAAATGAGTGCGTTTGATTCTTATACTAATGGAGTTAAAAACAAACAAAACCGATCTGGGCGACAGTTTTCGTCCGTCGCTTCAATTAGTTAGTTGTGCACATAATCAAACAACTACTGTTTTCCCACGTGAAGAAAGGTTCTAATTGCGCACACGCTGCAGCTTTCTGTGAAAGGCCACGCGGCAATATAACCAGAATCAGCCAAGAAGCGGCCCCCCAAACTGCACCCTACTATTGATAGCCTTAGTGATAATTTTGAGTCACCTCTCATTTAGCTCATTAACCCCCACAAAAGAGTGGTTATTGTGTACATAAGATTGATCTGGATCATTTTTTGCAACCAACAAGAAACGATAGGTTAACAAGGCATTATCATAAAAGGAGAAGAACAGATGGAATTGAAGCAAGATCCAAGGTGCTACACAGACGTTTGCGTAAATGGAAAGTGGTATCACCACGATCACTGCACAACGACGGCATATATGCTTCGTGGAGGCTCGTCAAGCCAAGTCGAACTCGCCAAAATGCCTTCAACCGAATGTGAACTGATCGACCTATTAAGCAGCGTTGATAAATAACCCAATTAAATCGCTGACGACAACTCGATTAATAATGAACTGTGGTAGAGATTTCAAACTAACCCCACAGCAAAGAGCCAGAAGTCTCAATGACACTTCTGGCTCTTCTATTATGAAGAATTTCGTCCAGGCAGCTACTCAGTAACGTCCGCTTCACCCGCTTGTTGAATCGAGTATGCCGTAGACGGATCAATCTGTTTAACTAACTCTTCAACCTGGCTAATCGCATCAATCGACGAGCTGTTCTTTCTGTAACTCAAATAAATAGGCCTTTGCCACTCTTCACTGCCAGAAACTTTCTGCAATTGCCCCGTATTGATAAACGGTTCAACCAAGGAGCTAGGTAGATACGCACTGCCACGTTTCTCTAGAATGAAGTCTAATGCAATACGGGCGGTTGATGTACGCAAATAAGGGGCAGGGATCTTTGGATGACGTTCCGAATGTTCCGAAGCGAAGCGTGTCCCCCAGTCGACATAAACGTATTTATGCTCGAATACTTCATCGATGGTATCAGCATCAGTCGACACAAGTAGCAAGGTTAGATCCGCCACCTTCTTACAGTGCAGCTCTTCTGCTTTGATTTGATCAAACGCGAACGCCATATCAAGAGTTCGTTCTAACAGATTACGGTTAAGCTGTTCACGTCCCATAACTTCGGCCATGAAGCCGTAACCGCTAAAATCATCGGTGACGATACTCAAACAGTTTTGCAGGTACGCGTCCCAAATATTCGGTGTCCCACCCATGGTTAACTGCAAGGCTTTACCACTTTCTAAAGAGAGCTCCAGTTTCGCTTGTTGCAACGTGGAAACCATCACCTCAGCATAGCTAATCAAACGTTCACCAGAAGACGTCAACTTTATACTGTTGCGATCACGGATAAACAGCTGAGTATCAAAATAACTTTCAAGCTGTTTAATGCGCGCACTGACCGCTGCTTGAGTAATATAAAGGTTCTCAGCTGCGCGGCCAAAATGCCGTGATTTCGCTACTTCTAAAAACGTTCGAAAAACTTTTACATCCATTTCTTAGTCCTGTCATTAAACTGAAAACTAAACAAGCAAAATTAGCCCTGACGACAAATATTATTCGTTATCAATTTGTGTCGTTTAGCAATACCTTCGCTAACAAATGAACCCACTACCAATAGCGTCATTGATTTGAGGTTAATATGTCTGAGACTGAATTTCGTCATGGAAAAAAACGTTTTTATGACAACACTAAGTTTCCACGCGGCTTTGCTAAGTCTGGCGATTTTACGCTTGCTGAAGAAGAAATCCTAACGATTTATGGTGACACCATGCTAGCTCTTGAAGCTGGTGATATTTCTCCAGAAAACGGTGAAGAAAAGCACTTCCTGAAAGTCTTAGCTCATCCGCACAAAGCGAAAACAAAGCTAGAAAGAGTATGGCTTAAATACACACAGTTAGCTCGCGGGCGCCGCCGCTTTCACACACTAAACGGCTGCAAACGTTCATCAACCTTCGAGGTTGAAGAGTATGACTCTGAACCCGAACTAGAAACAGCTTAAATTGAATAAATGAAGCCTTGCCCCAAGGCTTCATTCTTCTCTTTTTACCTCGGACAATTGCTTTAACGCTAGCAAAAAGCTGTCTCGGTGAATCTGAGAATCAAAGTCGAGATGATAACTCTTTGGCGAGGTGACTCTCAGCGTTACTCCCTCTGCACATAAGCATATCTTATCGTAGGCATCCGTTCTGACCGCTTCGATACTTTGATACATCATGCCATGCGAGCTTGGTGTGCCTCTACTCATTATCATGTCATAAGCATCTGTGATTTGTTGCGGCTTTAAGTTCACTTTCATCTAACCGTCCCTGTACGCTTTCCCAATTTAGTATGGGTCAAGCCTTCATCAACTGCCAACCGTTTGCTGGTTATCGTTTAGTGATTGCTCTGCTTAGGATTTGAGCGATTTCGCATATTCGTTAACAAAGAAAATCGTAAAAATTGACCTAAAACAATGGCAGATCGCAAAAACTTATTTTATAATGCGAATTAATGTTTCAGAACATCAAAATAATTCCAATTTTTAGGGGCAAAAAATGAGACTTATCCCGTTAAACAAAGCAGCACAAGTAGGTAAGTGGGCAGCAGCACATATCGTTAAACGTATCAACGATTTCAAACCAACTGCAGAGCGTCCATTCGTTCTTGGTCTACCAACTGGTGGTACACCACTAGCTACTTACAACGCACTTATCGAATTGCACAAAGCAGGCGAAGTTAGCTTTAAGCACGTTGTTACTTTTAACATGGATGAGTACATCGGCATCCCTGCAGATCACCCAGAGTCATACCGCTCTTTCATGTACAATAACTTCTTCAACCACATCGATATCCAAGAAGAGAACATCAACCTTCTTGACGGTAACGCTGAAGATAACGAAGCGGAATGCCAACGCTACGAAGACAAAATTAAGTCTTACGGCAAAATCAACCTATTCATGGGCGGCGTAGGTAACGACGGCCACATCGCATTCAACGAGCCAGCTTCTTCTCTGTCTTCACGCACTCGTATCAAGACACTAACTGAAGATACTCGTATCGCGAACTCTCGCTTCTTTGATGGCGACATCAATCAAGTTCCTAAGTACGCACTAACTATCGGTGTAGGTACTCTGCTAGATTCTCAAGAGATCATGATCCTTGTTACTGGTCACAACAAAGCACTAGCACTTGAAGCAGCAGTTGAAGGCAGCGTAAACCACCTATGGACTGTGTCTGCACTGCAACTTCACCCTAAATCAGTGATTGTATGTGACGAGCCTTCGACTCAAGAACTTAAAGTGAAGACCGTTAAATACTTCTCTGAACTAGAAGCAGAAAACATCAAAGGCTTCTAAGCTTTATTGAATCTGTATTAAAGTTTCAACGTTTCGCTAGCACGAACCGTTATGAGATGAAAAGCCACGCAATGCGTGGCTTTTTTTCGCCTCCAAAATACAGCAAGGTCGTTTCCTTTATAGTGGAGTCATACTGTCTTGATATTCTTGACCTATGATTTCGGTATAGTACACATCGCCCGACTCAATCCACTGGTAATAAGCGAGCAGACTCATTTTTCCATTTTGTTCAGACACTAGAGCAAAATATTCAACATCACCGCCGTTATCAATGATTAAAATTCCATCGTCACTGAGCTTCCAAAAAATTGCATCATCGTAATCGGGTTCATTGATCTCTCTCTCGTGATAACTACCTATGTACCATTCACCGTCGGTTGTATTAGATAACGAGTAAGTATAATTACCCTCGTCAGTATAATTGGTGAAAGTCTTGCCCACTAAGCGACCAAAAGTGAGTTCGGTAAAATGACAACTTCTAGCGGCAATCAAAAAATCCGCATAACTAACGTTGCTATTCTCCACTTCTCCACTGTCTTGAGAATGACATATATGATAAACCGGCATTGGTAGGTTAACGCCTCTCCGCATCCATGTCTCCACTCGCCCATCTTGATTAACCGTTTGACGTTTCGCTAAACCATATTGATCAAACCATTCATGCTGCATGGTTTTCTCGTAATTAGGAGCACCATCCAAATGACCTTCACTCACCGTAAATCGATGGCAAGTATTAACAGCCTTATTCTCACCATCTAGATACTCAAACAACAATTCTTGGCCTAGAAAAACGCGACTTTGAATAACCTCTCCCGAGATCCAACTTCCAGTAGGAACAGGGCTCAATACATTGATTAAAGACCTTTTGCTTACTTCCGGGCTACGATAAAAGCCAGGAAGAGAGAGCGTTTCCATATCAACTAAAACATTTCCCCAAGCCACTTGGCTACTCCCTTCCATTCGGGCTTCAAATCCTAGATAGTTCATATACTTATCTTGGAAATATTGTTCAGAGAACTTAAGTGGTGGGCTGTCTGGGTCGCGATGATATAGCTCACCCACAAGTCCACTTTCTATCAACCAGATCTCCCTGCCACTGTGATATCGTCATTACTTTTAAGATCCCAATAATACGATCCATACTGCACTAGTTCGTCGTCAACTGATCGAGTAATGTCCAGCGTAATTGTTTGTGTATCTGTCTCCTCAAAGGAATCAAGGCACTGTTCAAACGTCACAGGTTGACCAGTTGGGATATCACCATATGCTGGATCTTTCCCATACAGAGACTCTTCCAGAATCACGCCTTCAAGCTGCTTACGATAGTTTGTATAACCGCCTGTGGCAGTGACCATCTCGGGTGATGGGTATTCCAAATAATGTCGGTCTGAACGTTGAATTAGTTTGTCTTTATCGACGTAATCTGTGAACACTTCGTCAATGTAGACATCAGCAAAGTTACCCTGTGCCTGAGGTGTTTTCACATAAGCAAATTGACCACTATAGCGAGTAACACATACCTCGCGTTTCCCCCAGAGCGTATCGATAATATCTTTACCTAAATACTCAATAGTAAAGTGATTTTGAGTAGCGTTATCAGGATCTGGAGCCCATTGATTGACCCGCCCAACATCCACATCAATCGAGCTACCCAAAATTAAGTCTTCAGGAACCCAGGTCTGCTCTGCGGTATCAAAACCCCAATAGCGATAACGGTGATCTTTGAAACCAACAAAGTGACCCGTCGCTTGATGAGTATATGTAAACTCTATATTCGGGTTCCACTCGTCAGCGTAACCTTCAAAATCCGTTGTGACTTGCTCTACACGCAAGGCCTCACCCTCAAATAGGTTGTAATCTAAGCCTATCTGTTCGCCTACATACATCTCTGTTTGCGCATAGTTTTGAGAAGTAGACAGACCTACCGGTAAACGCGTGACACTATAGCGTTTACCATTTGTACGGCCAAAAGCATTTTGTCCACCTGGTAATGGGGGAGGCTATCTAGACAAGATTGATAATCGTTCGGTGTCACCAATGCAACGAGGGGATCATTGTCTTGCTCATCAGAGTAACTATCGTTGTCGTCGTCGGTATCAGCATTGTTACCAATGCCATCTAAGTCTGTATCAATCCACTCGCTAGAATCGCGATCAAAAGCATCTTCGCTGTCTGGGTAACTATCATTGTCAAAGTCATTGGGGTAGAGATCGCTATTGTCACCAATACCATCTCCGTCGGTGTCTAACCACTCATTTGGGTCATCATCAAACTGATCGATATCATCAGGATAGGTATCGTTGTCATAATCAAATGGATACGGATCATCTATGGAATCAATCCCATCTCCGTCATGATCTCCAGCTCTTCTGGCATCGGTTGGGTAAGTATCTTTGTCATCAAGGTACCCATCATTATCATCATCTAAGTCGGCACTGTTGCCGATGTCATCGTCATCTGTGTTAATAAACTCGTTAGGATCATCGGGAAAAGCATCCAATGCATCGGGAACACCATCAAGGTCTCTATCTGCATCAGATAGCTGACCGCCAAGCGGTGATGGCGAGTTGATTAACTGCTCTACTGGCATGCTTTCTATGGTGTCTTTGAGCATATTCGCGACTACAGAGAGATTTTTCTCTAGATTGCTTTCTCCCTCTTTCGCAGCCTGCATCGATTCTTGAAGCGCTTCAGGTGAGCTTGGGAGCAGCGAAGTTTCGACAAGACTGCGCGCGACAAAGGCAACTTCTACAATATCTTGAGCGATAAAATCACCCAGTACCTGTTCTGGGGCTATGCCAAACTGCCCAGCAGTTTCTATTACAGCTTGCTTTTTTAACTGCTCTAGCTGCAATGGGTCCGTCACGCCTTGACTAGCCTCCTGAAGATAGAGTTGAACCATAGTACTCAGAGGGGTTGCCGCTCTTTCTCCTGCGGGTGCCGTCAAGACAATATCTTTACTGATCGGCTCATTGGGTGAGTCCTCATCAATGGTTTTCCCCGCCAGTGCACTAACGACAATAGGGTACGCATCTGGCTCTGAAATACCAGTCACGTCAATTTGAGCAAGGCCTCCTTCACCAGACATGGCATAGGGTTCTGTATCCACGTCATGCAAACAATCCTCATTAAGGTCCAACCAAACCTTTGCATTACGCAGATAACCATCTATGGCTCTCACGTCATAAGTGTCTATCAATTGCTCGGCTTCGGGACTTGGTGCTGATCCACTTTCTGAAGAACTGCTATCTCCACCACAACCGCTAAGTGTTGCGGCACCACATAATGCTATCGCAAGAGTTATCCGATTCTTGTCCATATTCAATACCCCTGTGCTTTTGCTGTAAATTGAACCAAGCATAAGAAAGGGGGCTGCTGCCATCATCACCCAGATGGGTGAGAGAATAAGCAGAGTTAATGGCTATTTGATGTAGGTCAATACCTTTAAAATACAATTCGATTGTGTGAGTAATATCGAGCAAGGAGTTCATTTTGATGCTTACAGCCCGTCTTGTGCAGGACTTTCTTGATCTGGCTGCGTACAGTCTCTTTAGAGACTCTACGGTGAGCCGCTATTTGGCTACCATCCAACCCTTCCGTCAGCAACTCCAATACTGCACACTCCGAAGCGTTAATAAGCCGAGAGACCTTTGCCAATAACTGTCAGGACATAATTTTTTCCACTGCTGAGCAAGACTCTTCTGCGAGACCCAAACATTTCCCCAGCTGATGAGAAATTGCCACAATTGGATAAGTTTTTTGCTCTGCTTGCCAGTTAACTTGCGATAACTGTGCGTGCTCAACATCAGATGATGCTGAGAAAGTAAAGGGGAGAGCCCACTGTAGGAATGGTACAACTGCATCGTCGGCACAATGACATCCAAAAATATCTCATCTCGAATATTCTTCATGGGCAACATATCTTGCATGTAAACAAACTGCCCAACCATTTGATGCCTTAGGTAGTAATTAAGGAATACGTCATGAGGTTGATTTTGTTGATAGATACTAAGCTGCTTTGACGTAAAACCTAGTGAAAAGTTAACCAAAGGTTGATTAGAAGAATCCAGAATCATCACCACGGCATGTTCCATACCAAGGCATATAACTCCTTTTCGATAATCTGCTCAATTTCTATCGGGGAATAGTGAGTCACGTCATTTAATTTATCTTTCTTTAACTCAGAGTTTCGTGGCTGCATAGTATCCCTACAAAATGCTCTGCTGGTTTTTTTTCAGACGATGAAGCCAGTAGAATTCACTACTGGCCTGTATACTTTAAACGAATAACTCAAGCGTTTGCCAGTTGCGCCTCCTTCACTGCACGAGCTCGGCTTATGTATGACTTCATTAATATGGAAGTGATCAACGCCACCACAAATGCGCCAGCAAAGATGTACAGCGTCATCTCATAGCTGCCTGTCGTCGTGTGCACATAAGCGGCAATTTGAGGACCGACTAATCCTGCTCCCGCCCAAGCTGTCAGTACATAACCGTGAATAGCCCCCAGCTGCTTAGTACCAAATAGGTCGCCAATGAATGCAGGCAAAGTTGCAAAACCACCACCATAGCAGGTCAAGATGATGTAAAGCACCACTTGGAACATAATAACACTAGTCAAGTTTGGTAAGGCAAAGAAGGCGACTATCTGAATAACGAAGAAAGCCATATAAGTGTTGCTACGACCTATCACATCAGAAAATGAAGCCCAAGCAATACGCCCAAGTCCATTAAATAGCGACATCAAACCCACCACCGCAGCAGCTTGGGTGGCTGAAAGACCGATACTCTCCTGTGCCAAAGGGGAAGCAGAATAAATTACGGCAATCCCACATGAGATATTAATAAACATCATTACCCACAATCCCCAAAACGGCGCTGTTTTTACCGCTTCATTTGCAGTCTGCTGAGTTAAATCCGCCACTACTTTTTTCTCACCGGCCTCCACGGCTGCCTTCATCGATTCAGGCATCCAACCTTCTGGTGGGCGCTCCAAATACGATGCCGACGCTAGCATGATCACAAGATAGATCACCCCCATAATGAACCATGTATACGCAATCCCATTGCCAGCGACCGTGAAGGTTTCAATGATGAAGTTGAATACAGGACCACCTATCATAGCACCAAAGCCAAAGCCCATAATGGCAAGGCCTGTCGCAAGGCCACGACGGTCGGGAAACCACTTCACCAATGTTGAGACGGGCGTAATATAACCAATACCAAGGCCGATACCACCGAGCACACCGTAGCCAAGCCAGATCACATACAAGTTCTGAATTAATGCTCCGAAACCTGCAATAATCAACCCGCCACCAAAAAACAGTGCTGCAAGTATTCCTGCGCGGCGCGGACCACGACTTTCCACAAAGTGCCCCATAATCGCGGCTGAAAGGCCTAGAAAAAAGATAGCGAAACTGAACGTCCAGGCGATTTCATTGTTACTTGCGGAAGTGATGAGTTCTTCCAATGGTTTTTTAAACACACTAAATGCGTACACCGATCCTATTGATGCATGCACCCCAACTGCTGAGGCTGCTATCAGCCACCTGTTTTTCATGAGTTATCCTCCTTGAACATTAAAAAATTCCTTGTAATCAATCATGTAAAAGCAAAAGCCCACAGCTCATATAACCAGCGCTGAGCGACTGTGAACTCATAACAATTTGTTACATAAAGTGTTACATCGGTGTAAATGATCAAGATTGATACAAATCAACAGGGAGCAAAAATAAGTATCTTTGGGCGATTTATTTGTCAATAAGGGGGAATGGTTCGCAAATCTAAATGGAAAGCTTAATTTGAGGAAATCAACTTCGATTACTATGTTAAATATCAATAAATGGTTAAATACAACACGGCCAGCGAATATATCTCGCTGGCCGTCAATTTCATATTTAGGGCGTTCTAGTTAGATTTATTGTTTAATTGCTTCAACGAACGTAGCTTGTGCATCTTCAACACCCAATGCTTTTGCTTCCTCTAGCATCGACAAGGCTTTATCAATCAACCCCGCCTCAACCGCGCCTTTAATGCTATCTCGGTAATATTGCTGCTGAGATTCCGTCAATTGACTTTGTGGTTTGGCTTCTTCTTTATCCATAACAATCATTGGTGCACTTAGTCCAGCTGCGGCAGTAGTAACCGACTCAGCTTGATCTTGCTTAGATTTTTGATGTGCAGCATCACTGCTATCGATTTCAATTGCCTTTTCTACAACAATGGCCTCATCCACCTTTGCGATAATACTCAGCTGACCATATGGCGCATGTTGGATGACTGGATTTGGAACATCTGGTGGGTAGTTACCTCGAGCAATCGCATCAAGCTTCACGGGGTGTAAAACTTCAGATTCCCCTTTGATCAATTCTGGCGTGGTGTAAATGACAAGTTTAATTGGATCTAACCCGCTTGGCTGGATCTTAGCGGTCGCAGACAAACGATCACCAAGGAATCCATAAGCGTGCTTGTATTCAAAATCTTCGGTTGTGAATGTTTTCACGATCTGATTGCTGCTATTTAAAAGAACTGCATTCGGATAGAAAACAGTGCGTGTGAAATGGCTTAGGATTTCCAATTCTAGCTCTTTACCTTTCACATCAATCTCGAATGAGGCGACAGCAGATTGACCCGAACCGAGCACATATCGCTGATTTGTTTCATCAATTGCGAAGTTAACTTGCTTAGATGGAACCACTGTCTGCCAGTTTAGTTGATCAAAGCTTTCTACGACTGGTTGATTACTATCTGCTTCAAACACAACTGTTTCAGTTGTCGTACAGCCCATTAACAATGCACTCGCAAGTACACCCATTACCCATTGTTTCTTCATACTATCACCATTTCAAACCACGAAAGCCGACAACGAGGTCGGCTTTAATATGGACTATTTAGGACTGTGGTTTAAGCTTACCACCAAGCTTCCATTTGGATACCAACACTGAACTCAGTATCGTCTGTGCCATTAGCGAAGCTGTCTGCTTCGTGGTCCATAAAGTAAGAACCGTATACGCGGATTTCAGGACGAGCCCAGAAACCAGAACCTGCAGACCAAGCTTGTGCAACAGTTAACTTAGAACCAGACGCATCTGTTGTTGTACCAGATTGCTTAGTCTCGTCAGCAAAGTAACCTGCTTCGAAGTAAGTCTTCATGTTGTCGTCCCACTTGTACATTGGACGTACAACTGCGTTGTATGCGGTGATATCACCGACATCTGTATCAGATGCTTGAGAGTACATTACAGTGTGGCCAATTTCCCAGTTTTCGCCAGCGCCAATTACACCCCAGTTGATGATACGGAAACCGTCTGCATCGTTGTTGCCGTCACCTGCGCGGTCATACCAACCACCGCCGCCGTACGTAGCCATTTGCTTACCGTAAGATGACGTACCGTATTGTAGAACTGTTTGGTTGAAGCCATTGTCTAGACCTTGACCGATTACTGCAGTAAGAAGCACACCGTCGTCAGCTGCAACGGTTTGGCCTTCAGCTTCAGAAGCGAAGTCATAGGCTAGAGCAAGTTCTAGGTTAGCATTTTCCCACAGATCGATACCTGCGTAGCGAGCATCGAACGTGTAACCTGATACCGTTTCAGCAGCATCACCTTCACCTTGCGTACCATCATCATGCATAATCGCTAGAGATAGTTTACCGCCGCCAACCGTTAGATTTTCGATACCACCACCCGCACCACCAGATGTATCTAGGAAGTAGAAGTCAGTGATGTGGATGTCTTTACGTTGGTAGTAACGCTGACCAGCCCAAAGAACGGCTTCTTTATCACTGAATAAACCTTGCGCTTGAACGTTCATTACACGTAAAGCGTTTGAATTGCCTTCCCAGTTATTGTTACCCGCTTGACCGTAAGCCACTAGAGATTCTAGCTTGAATGTTACGTCATTTTGGTTGTATAGCTCAGCATTAAGACCTAGCTCTGCGTATAGATCGTCTTCGTTACCTAGACGGCCTACTTTGTTCTTCTCATAAGTTACATGAGAACCTTCGCCACTCAGACCAACGCCACCACGAGCGTAACCGTGGAAATCAACTGCGGCAGCAAACGCAGAACCTGCTGTTAATGTCGCTGCCACTGCTGCAGCAATAACACTTACTTTTTTCATTAGTAACTCCATTTAGGGTGTTTTATCGTTATTCTTAATCTCTTCATTACTCGGGCTATAAAGGCAGAAATAGAACGAGAACAAGCAGAGGTAAGGCGGCTTGGGCCGCAAGTATTGTTTCAACGCTGAGCAGAATACGAGATGAGCTTGGGGGTGACTTCCTCCACCCTAAAAGAAAATTAGGGGGAGTACTGAGGATGAGAGGATTGAAAAAGTAGGGAGTATTCGGGACACATCACACTTTTTGGGTGGAGATCTAGCTGGGAAGATCAAAAAGTGTGGAACAAAATGCTAGCCCTCTCACTTAATTGTCATTTTCACGGTCTAAAATGTAATTTAATTACATTTTAAAAATCAAACCGAGGGCGCTTGACCAAAGAAGCTCAACGTTCTTTACTATGACTTTACGAAAACGATAACTAAAAACAGAAGATGAAAAAGCAGTATTCACGCCCTTACCCGCTGGGCGCTACGTTACGCAATCAAGGATGTAACTTTTCAATCTACGCACCGGATGCCAAGTTAATCCAGCTCGCTCTATTTGACGACAACGACCTGTTTCAAACTTACTCACTAGACGGTGAGTACGCTGGTATTCGCCATACATTCATTGAAGGCATTAAAGCGGGACAAAAATACGGCTATATCGTTAAAGATAAACAGGGAAAGAATCAGCTTATTTCTGATCCTTATGCTCAAGCTATTGAAAAGCCACTAACTTACACTCCTCCTTTTGACGCAAACAAAAGCTTTGAGCTCCCAAAATGCTTAGTTGTCGAAGGGCGATTTGATTGGCAAGGCGTGGAAAGGCCCTACATTCCGCGTGAAGAAACTGTCTTGTTTGAAACTCACATAAAGGGCGTCTCCAAGCTCAACCCTGCTGTCTGCGATAGCACGAAAGGGACCTATCTTGGCCTGATTGATGAGAACATGATTGAGTTTTTCAAAAGTCAGGAAATCAACACAATACAGCTTCTACCGATCGCCGCTTGTATGCATGAACCCCATTTGCTGAATATGGGTAAAGTGAACTACTGGGGTTACAACCCTTATGTCTTCATGGCGCCAGATCCTCGCTATGCAAGCACAGACGCGGTGACAGAACTGAAAACCGTCGTTCGAGAACTGCATAGACAAGGCATCGAAGTCATCTTAGACGTGGTTTATAACCACACTGCCGAAGCCGGACAAGATGGTCCAGTTTTCAACTTAAAGGCGCTTGATGAATCCTACTACCTCAAGCATGGTGACCATTTCGCCAACTATACTGCTGCGGTAATACCGTCGATCTAGCGTATCAGCCTGCTTTGAATCTTGTGATGGATACCCTTCGCCACTGGGTAAGTGAATATCACATTGATGGCTTCCGCTTTGACCTAGCCGCTACGTTGGGCCGCAACGGTGATAACTTCAATCAAGATGCTGCATTCTTCAAAGCGGTAGCACAAGATCCAGTTCTCAAAGACGTTAAGCTTATTGCGGAGCCTTGGGATATCGGCCCTAACGGCTATCAAGTGGGTAACTTCCCATTTGGTTGGAACGAATGCAACGACAGGCTTCGCGACATAACCCGAAGCTTTTGGCGAGGCGATCAGGGTTACTTAAAAGAGTTTGCCACTCGTATCATGGGGTCACGTGATCTCTACAGTGCCGCCAATTGGCCCTATAAGCTCACCGTTAACTACATCACCTATCACGATGGCTTTACGTTGCAAGACCTTGTTTCCTATAAACATAAGCACAATGAAGCGAATGGTGAAAAGAATCGAGATGGCCATGGAGATAACCGCTCTGATAACTATGGTGTCGAAGGTGAAACCGACAAAGCCAGCGTGATTGAAATTCGCGAAAAGCAAAAACGTAACTTCATGGCCAGCTTACTATTCGCTTTTGGTATTCCGCATATTCTAACCGCCGATATTTTGTCTCATTCGCAAGGCGGTAATAACAACGCCTACTGTCAGGACAATGAAATCAGTTGGCTAAATTGGGAATCCGATGACCGAGTCAGTGCCTTTAAAAACTGGTTAGCCGAAATGGTGAAAGCTCGCCAAGAGTATATGGTTCCCTTTATTCGCGCTTTCAGTGGCGAAGACCGCAACGGTAACCGAATATTCTGGCGTCGCGTCGATGGAACCATGATGGAACACGATGATTGGAACCGTCTAAGCTCCGTCGCCCTGCATCTGGGTATCGATAAACAAGGTAGTGAAATGGTTTACTGCATCAACCAGACCAACGCACCTGCTCGATTCTCACTGCCTGAGGAAAACAATCAATCGTGGACAATGATTTGTAATACAGACGACCACAAACTTCACCAACCGATTAATAAGAATCAGGTTTTGATAGCACCGCTTTCTATGGCAATCTACCATTACTCGCCTTCATAACCTTTTATAAATTATGGATAAAGGCATGATGCTCATGCCTTTGGTTCACATAGAGCACCAATATTTCTCCTTTGATGCAACTAAATGCATTGGAATAGATCGCAAAAAACTTTATTATAGGCAAAAAATAACTACGGCTTTATTGACTAGCACGTAGAAAACAAATAATGAAGTTGGCTCAACAAAATGACACTCCCAAAACTCCTCATCCGACTGCTGAGGCCGATTATTATCGTCCTCGCGTTGATGATGGCTTACCTTGCTTATCAGAAGCTTATCGTTTCTGAACAACGGGCGTATGCCCAGTCACGCGAAAACATCGACATGGCAGCTCAATTAATCTCTTCTCAAGTAGAAGCCGCTGTGAGTAAGCTCTACCTCTTAGAAGAGTTAGGCGACAATAAGAGACTCAATGACATCGCGACAAGTTTCATGCATAACATGCCCGCCTATGCAGACATCATCATTTACGACTATTCAACTCAAAGCTATGAGTCTGTTCGTAACTTACCTCCGCCAGTTACGCCATTAAACACTCTGACTTGGAGTCCTTTGTACCAATACGCGGATATGATCTGGATTTCGTCGATTTATCAACGAAAACCCGGCCAATGGGTGTTTGCGGCCAAGTATGTCACCAGTTCAAGTCGTGATATCTGGATGGAGTTTGATCTTATTGGCTTGACCCAAAACCTCAAAGGTTTGCGAACGCTCAGCCATGGCTATGTGTTTGCCGTCGACCGAACTACTGGCCGACTTGTTTTCCACCCTAATTCGCAAAGAATCGGTACTGAATCAATCAGCTACGCTGCTGGTATTAAGAATTTGATTCAAGCCGGTGAAACCCGAGGCACGTATGAATATTACTATCAAAATAAGTTCAAGATTGCTTCATACAGCACCAACAGCGCCTTTAATTGGGTTTTCATATCTGGTACCGACCGCTCTGATATACTCAGCACCTCTCACCAATTCTCACTAACGGGAGTCATCCTAGCTTCTTTGGTGCTAATCACCATTGCCGTTAACTACTTGCTGCATAACCTTAACCAAAACTTAGGCAAGCTCAACGGTATCCGAAATATAGCGGATTACAAGTCCCACCTACGACTGTTGTTCGATCGTTTTTGCTATCATCAAGGTGTTCAGTTCTGCTTGTATGATCAGCAAAGCGGGGATTACAGCGTGGTTGACTACCATGGTAACCAGCAGAAGGTTCATAACAGTTGTACATTGCAGCAGCAGTTCAAACGTGGAGAGCTCATCTATACCAGCAAATACTATGCAGATGAACTGGCAAGAAAGTTAAAAATAAGCGGGCGCCACTACACCATTCCACTGTTTAACGATTCTGGTCTCATTGCAATTATTTATCTGCAGGCAAAGCTTCCTACTCGTCAGATGGTGCTCAAGATGATTCAAAACTATGGAGAGTTGTCTCTCATCAATCTATTACTCAACAAAACCATGTTAAACAAAGATGTGATGACCAATCTTGATAACAAACTGACCATCCGCGCTAAACTAGACTCTCGCCTTGGTGAGCAAAATACCTTCTTTGCCTTAATGGATATCGACCACTTCAAGCGTATCAATGACAGCCTTGGACATCATTTTGGCGATGCCGTTATCAAGCACACCGCAAAACTGATGAAAAAGAGTTTCCCCATACCGAAAGCCGTTAGCCTTGCTCGCTATGGTGGGGAAGAGTTCTGCATATTGTTCAATGCCAACGATGAAAATCATGCCTACGACATGTGTGAAATGCTAAGGCATATGGTAGAGACAAGCTTGGTTGAATTTGATGGAAAGCAGACGCAGTATCACGTCAGTATCGGAATTACCAACGTGATTGAAAGCCAACACGCTACGATAGGACGGGCAGACAAAGCCCTGCGTCAAGCGAAGAGCTTTGGCCGTAATCAAGTGATCTTGAATACCTTTTCATAAGAGCTAAATCAGCTTAGTTTCACTATCACAACAGGAATCGTTGTGTTGAATGACAGTAAGACAGGCGCTCAACTAGGGCGTCTATCTTACCCACGCATTCGGTATCAAACTGCACACCCAATTTTCTAAAGTTCGGCGTCGTTTTGGTATTGCGAATCACACCATGAACCGTCGTCGATTCACAATTGTTCTCCATATCCTGTATCAGCAGCGAAATGACATTGCCAATTTTGAATCCGGAGATGGTTTTGTCGAGCACAATCTGGCAGCCACTGTTTGAAATATCGCGCACTTCGCACAGGTACTTTTTAGTTTCTGGCTCAAGAATGCCGTCTAACTGCAATTCCAACCGCGCTTCCGATCGCATGCCTGGGATCACCTGAACCGCTCTTGGTAAAGTAATCACACAAAGGCTGATATCACCTGTCTCAACCACATATTCAATCTTACTCTTAAAGTAGATTCGTGCACCTTCTCCTTGAGAGTTAATGGCACACGCTTTAATGGAAAAACCTCTTTGGAAGAAAACGTTATTTTCTTGAGGTGTGACATTGGGGTCTCGATCACAATAAGGTGTTTAGAGTGCAGTCCAACATACTGAGAGCGGCATTTTAGAACTTTTCCTGTTGGCGTTGTGATATTAAACGCCACTATACTAAGAGGCTTTACGTGAGAAAATACATCTTCACCGTATTTTACCGACCCTTTCACTTGCGGTTGAGGTTCTTCTTTTTTAATACTATCGTCTTGCGATTGCTCAGTATTATTAGACTCATCATCCAGTTCAATTGGCTCTATCGGCTCACTCATGTCACTACACCTTAGTATCAACAACCTTTTAAGATTAGGACAAAATCTCAAAAGTAAGACCAAGAGTGCAGTGCATTACGTGTCATAGATCAAATTTTTTAGAAATTAACATGATCACCAATTTAAGCCCTAACCTTCCTTTTATAACAAATAAAAAGCTCTACCCAAAGGTAGAGCTTTTTCATTCACTTGAAGCTCAGATTAAGCCTCAACTTAAAGACTAACTCTTAGTTAGTTGCACAGCTTGCTGGACCGATTTCTTTCCAAACGCCCCATTGGCCTGCTTGTGATGGGTCTTCATTTGTAGTCCACCACTTCGCTTCCCAAACTTTACCAGCCCAAGAAACTTGGTCGCCACCGTTGTACACAGCGCCCGCGTCCCAAAGGTTAGTACATAAGGTCACCGCCGCCAGTTGTGTGCTTCGCAACCACAACTGAAGTTG
>JYJN01000136.1 GCA_003263845.1 Vibrio aestivus
CACTATACAATTTCCATTTACCCAAATTTGAAAGATGGGCTGATTAAAGTTCACAATGCACTGGATACCGAATCTTTTGTACCAGCGAGATACAATCTCCCAATTCATGTTGCAATGTTAGCTCATCCAATGAACAAATTTGGTGCTTTGATATTGGCGAAATTGCGACAAACCTTTCCAGAAGCTCAGGTAGAAATGAGTGTTTGGGATCAAGTGACGCCAAAGAAAATACTTGATGATCATATAGATATCGGAGTCTACGCGATAACGGAATCCTTGCCTTCTAGCCTATACCAGAAAGCAATAGTTGATGATGTATTGTCAGTCTTTGTCGCTAAGTCACACAGCGATGTCTCTTGGGACACGATAAAACAATGGCCATTTATCTTTAATCGAACGCCAGGTTGGAACGATAGTGATTTTAAAATCCAACGTAGATTTGAGAAGTTAGGAGAGGCCATCAAGGTTCCTTTTATCGTAGATGATATCAATACATGTACTCAGCTCGTTCAAAAAGGCCAATTTGCACTGCCCTATTCTCGGCATTGTAAGCTCGATAACATGCAAGAAGTGGATACGCCTGACGCTATCAAAATGCACATTAAAATCGCCGCTATTGTAAAGCAAACCAATCGTAACGCACCGCTACAACTATTACTGACTAAAATAGTCTCCTCAGTCATTACTGATAAATAATACCGCCAAGTGGATAACAAAAGAACCAAACCAAAACCCATATAGCGAAGCCAATTTACCCAATAACTTATAAACAAAAAAGCCATCACTTATTAAGTGATGGCTTAAGAAAGCAACTAGATTTAAGTCAGTTTATTTCGAAACCTTCTGAATATCATCTAAAACGAAGTTACCATTAAAAAAGTCAGCCTCTGGTCCATATAAGCGGAAGAGCGTAAAGAACTGTTCACCCTTAGTGATTGGCATACAGTTGGCGTAGTCACGATTTTCACATTCTGCAGACCAGTAGATATCCACACTGCCATCGTCATTGAATGCCATTTCAGGCTCATTCGACGCCCAACCGATACGGTCTGCGTTGTAGATAAAGCTGCCCGTTTCCATTGAGTAAGTTAGGAATGACCAAAAACGCGATGCCGGTACGTTGTTTGGAACATGAATGGTGTAATCATAGTCACCCATCATAGGCTCGCCATTCTCATCTAAGATACCTTTGATATACGCAGTTGAGCGAGACTCTGCTAATGATGCAGGTGGCGCAATATAGTAAGCGAATGTCGTACCGCGACCTGCATAGTCGTGCCAGTTTTCACTTGTGTAAGTTGCGTTTGTTGCCATCATTTCTGGGTTAACAGGTAGAGTCCACTGTGACTGTTCACCCCAGATTTTCGGTGCGTAGTAGGTAAAGCTGTCTTTCATTTCGAGGTGCAGTTTTGCTAATGCATCATCCAGCATTTTTTGCTGCTCTTTAGAAGGCGTAAACTCTTGACCTTTTTCTATACCGATGTGACGTAGTGCGCCATACATGGCTTTTTCGTCTTTCTTGATGACTTCTTTTTGCAACGCACTATGTGCACGCTCCCAAAACGTTGTATCGAAATGAGATTGCCATTGAAGGTGAGCATCAAGAACAACACCGTCCATCGCTTTGAATGTGGTTGTTGTGTCTTCTGCACCAAGAGGTAGATTTTAAGTCCATTTGTTACGTAATCGACGTGTTTGATCATGTTCTCTTCAGAGGTAGTTTTCGTCATAGAACGGAAGGTCGTGTAACCTTGGAATGTTTCTTGTTCAACAACAATATATCCTTCCGTATCACCTTCATAACCAGGTTGAACAAGTAAGTATTTTCCGCCCTTACCGCCGTCTGCGCCACCAGGCCCCACATCGATTAGTGGTTTATGCCAAGAATCTAACAGTGAACCAAATAGTGCGTTGTCTTCTGTTGCCGCCGGCACTTCGATGACGATTGGGCCGTCTTCGATTGAGTGATAAGTGTGTACGTAAGGCGTGTTGTTGTTGCCTGTCATCATCTGTACGTGCCACGTAACAGGACGCTCGTAAAAGTAAACGGTATTGTTACGATCGCCACCGAACTTATCGATAGTTTCAGTTGCCATTGTTTCGTATAGCACTTGAGGAATAATCCAAGTACCTGCTTCAATAGCCCTGCGCTCAAAGCGGCGCTCTTCGAATGAAGCAAACTGAACCTCACCGACATCTAAAGTAGGCGCTGCAGCTTGTGCAAAGCTAAGCGAACTAAGTGTAATCGTTGCAATTAATGTACTAATCACTGTTTTTTTCATGGTATGCCCTTATTTTTTGTTATTGGCTAGCACTTGCTAACCAATAACACGGAATGCGCTAACCCCAGCCAAAGCTAATTGAGGTTGATTTAATTGATGGTCAAATAATGTAAGGATGGGGACTGATTAGAAGCGCCAGTCGAAACCTACAGAGAATTTCGTCTCTTCACCACGTAGGTAGTCTTTGTCACCCATTTCTACATCGTTCACTTGTAGGTTGGTGTACTTACCTTCGAAGTAGATGTTAAACACTCCTTCACCTACCTGGGTGCGAATACCTTGCAATACCATTAGGTCCACCATTTCCACTTCCACTCCGCCGTAGCTTGAACCACCAAACGCTTGGAAGGCTGTGTAGAATGTGTCGTTCCATGGGTGTAGTGCATACAAGTTCACAGAAGCCATGTGCGCGTCATCGCCACCCAGTGCATCTTTCACCATACCGCTTGATACTGACTGTAGGCTCTCTAGTTGGCCTGTGCCTGACGAGTAACCTTCTGCGCTCAGTGGATTGCTCATCTGCTTCGCAATCTCTTTCGTATCAATATCAATGTATGAGTAATTCACCGATGGGAAGAACAGAGTCTTATCGTTGGTTGCCGTCAGTGGCAACATGTAACCCGCTGTGTAAAAGTCGGCCGCTTCGGTGTTGTTAACATCAATGTAAACACCACCCCAGCGCTCATCAAAGTTTGCTAAACGAACGCGGAAATTTTCTGATTGAGTGAAATACTCACCAATTACCATCGTTTGGGTTTGGTACTCACCGTTGCCGTATAAGTTGTTAAAACCGCCACCTGCAACTAACTTAACTTCACCACTGTCATCTGAAGCAATACCACCACGCCAAGCTGTGTTTCGTGGGTCTGCATCGTGGACTTCCATCGTATCTGACGATGCGAATGCTGCACCAGATAGAGTCAACGCTGAGATAATTGCTAGAGAAAGTAGTTTTTTATTTGAGTTCATAATTTGTGCCTTTAATTTATTAATTGTTTGTCTAAAGACACATCCGTGTGTTAGTCGTCCACTGCATGTATTTGTATGCTTCTATTAACCGAAACGAAGCACTTAGAATCAGTTGTTCGTTTCGATGGATGTAATTTAATTGATAAGTTCCAATTATCAAATGGAATGAAGAGGCAACAATAAAGTCCTTTGATTCACTTTTATAATGATTAGTCCATTTCACATATAACGTATAAAGTGACTAAGTAGCACGGCCAGATGGCACCTAAGACTTTGAAATATATATGTTCAGTCGAGCAATAAGCCCAAATAGATGTCTATTGAGTATCAAAAAGAAAGATTGCCCGTCATCAGAACAAGATGGTTGGAACATTAACTGCCTGAACTTTTCATGAGACGTGGTGGATCAATTCGAATGCAGTTGGGAATCGGCTGAAGTGTGATTTAGGAGTGAGCGTTGCTGATATGAAAGAAATAACAAGCAGAGTCAGGTAGAACTTAATAACTATCATCATCTCATAATAAAAATGGTTAGCCAAAGTTAACCCAATGAGAGGGAAAGTAAAAACGAGAATAGTAGGTAGAATTACGATTTCGAAAAATGTACATCGTGACACCTTGTCGTATCACTGCCAATTGGAATTGCTTAAACTGATGTAAATCTTTGAAATTAATGAGGGATTTTGGAGCGTACTGCGGGAATCGAACCCGCATCATCAGCTTGGAAGGCTGAGGTAATAGCCATTATACGAAGTACGCTTTGTCGTCTGGACGAGTTCTAATATGCCACAGACGCGGCAAAAGAAAAGGATAAATTCGCACTTAAGTGACTGACTGCGTATCTTTTCGGCATGTTGAGTGAAGTTTCGCCTAATTGTTTGTAGTAATTGGAGTTAATACGATTTGTGATACCCGCTTCCTATTATGAACAGACAAAAAATGGCCAAGGGACAAACTTGGCCATTTACTTACTTAACAACTATTTTTAGGACTTTGACTTTAAGTATGAAACTTAAGGTTCGAGAACTCTAACGATTACTTCGCTTTTGGAGTAAACGTTTGAGTACTGCGATCTTCAGCCGCTACAGGCTCAATCTTCTCACCATTTGTAGCCAGTTTTTGTACGTAGTCGATGAATGTTTCAGTGTACAGTTTCAGCGTGTTTTCGTACGTTGCCGAGTCACGAGATACTTCACCAAATGCTAGGTAACCATCTTTACCGCCTGCGATGTAGTCGTTAGTTACAACAATTAACTCACGATCATTAGCCAGCTTAGACCAAGTACCATCGCCTTTCGCTTTCACTTCTACATTATGAACACGCTCACCTGCAGGCTTATTGAAGTCTACGTCGTAACGAATACCAGCAGCGTATGGGTATGCACCGTCTGAACCTTCTGCACTGTTCTCAACAAATTCTAGGTACGCTTTATCAACCGCTTGGTTAAGTACTTTCTTAACTTGCTCACCTGTCATGGTTAGGTTAACCATAGTGTTGTTGAACGGTAGAACTTTCGTTGCTCCCGCTACTGTGAACGTGCCTTGTGGGATGTTTGCACGCGCACCACCACCGTTCTGGATAGCAACGTCTGCACGCTTGGTTTCCGCTAGGAAGGCTTGCGCTACAAGATCTCCAACTTGAGAACCGTGCGCGTTCGTGTGAGTGTCACAGCCGTCAGCACCATTGTGCTTTTGCTGACCAGGTACACGCTCGTAACACAGAAGCTCTGAAGATTGTGCAATCTCTTGGTTTTTCATTACATCCAGTTTTTCAGCGAACGTTGCAAGCGTTGCTTTAGTCGCTGCGTCTTCGTCAAACTGAGTCAGGTTTGGCTGCGCGTTGATCGCTGCAATCACTTCTTCAAGCTCTGCACCTTCAAGTAGCTGACGCTTACCATTTTCATCTTTACGTTTGAACTCTTGACCCATCAATAGGTGCGGAGTACCTGAACACGATGCTACTGAACCATTTTCATCAAACGATACGTTGAGTTCACCGAGAATTTGGCTGTATTCCCAAGCTTGTGCCACACACACTTGGTCGCCATCTAAGTTAGTTCTTAGCGTTGGGTAGTCACCTTCACTCTTTAGGCCAACTTCAGAAAAGTCACCAAGTAGAGAGTGTGAGTCACCACCGATGATCACGTCTACGTCTGTTAACTTCTCTGCAAGTTGAACATCATTCGTGTATTGGTAGTGAGTTAGAAGAACGATTTTATCGATGCCCTGAGAAACCAACTCATCAATGTATTTCTGAGACGTTTCTACTTCATTCAGGAATTGAGTTGTTGCATCTGGATTTGAAGAACCCATCGTCTTGTTGGCGATATCGATACCAATGATACCGATCTGTTGATCACCATACTGCTTCACCGTGTACGGTTTGAAGTAATCGTTCGCTGAGTTTTGAGCTAGCGGAGAAACGCCCTGCTCTGGAATAACGTTAGCCGCAAGCACTTCTGTGCCACACTTTCCTTCGTTCATCCAGTCTAGGAAGCGTGCTAGACCCGCATCACCATCATCAAACTCATGGTTACCAAGCGCAAATGCATCGAAACAAGCGTGGTTCATCATCGCAGCGTCTGCTTCGCCTTTGAATAGAGCGTAGTAAAGCGTGCCGGAGATAGCATCACCTGCGTGAAGTTTTAGCACATTTTCGTTTGCTTCAGCACGTTGCTCTAATGCTGTGATCAGTCTTGGGAAACCACCTACTTCCGCGTAAGTCGATTGACCCGCTAGCTTAAGTTTCTGTGAAGAAGGCTCAAGATGAGAGTGATGATCGTTAACGTGTAAGATGGTCAGATCGAAAGGAGAGTTTTTCGATGGTTCCGTCGCGCATCCTGAAGCAACCACTGCCGACAAGAGTGCTACTGCCAATGGGCTTTTTTTCATTATTCGTCCCTTTAATGTAATGTGTGTAAGATTGGCTTGTTTTACAGCTGTTAATATAAATTTAAAATGAAATTAAGTTTGCACTTACATTGAATTAATGTGATCGCAATCGATTCACAAAATCACAAAAGCTATAAAAGTGGGATGTACGATAATTTAGAGCAATGAATGCACTATTTTTAGACGTAACTTAACTCTTCTGCATGTAAGTAAATGTTACGTTCTGCGAGCCATATCGATCCATCATTTTACCGCTAGAACAGTAATTTCAACTTCTATTACGCAAAAAGCTAAGGCCTGCATAAGACCTTAGCTTTTCATTTTCTGAGTTAATGGAGTCAGGTAAACGACCTTTCTTCAAGAACTATACTGGCGAGCTATGTTTACGAATCATGCACGCTTGAACTGACTCATCTCTTTATTGAGGTCTTCCACTTGGGCTTTCACTTTAACCGAAGCGTCATGAGTGGTTTCGGCAATGCGAGAGACGTCATTAATCGACCCAGTCACAGAGCTCATTAATTGGTTTATAGCCTGTGTGGATTCTGATTGGATTCGAGCCGCGTTGGCCAACTCGTCCATTTCCGAGTCAAGTGTTGCGATTTGCACCACAGTATCTTCAAGCTTACTGAACGCCCTTTCTGTGTGCTCTGCACCATTATGAGCAAGTGTTTTACTCGTTTCAATTTCGCTGACCACTGACGCTGTTGATGACTGAATCGCATCAACGATCTGATTGATCTCGGTGGTTGATTCCGTAGTTCGAGTTGCAAGCAGCCTAACTTCGTCTGCTACGACAGCAAATCCGCGCCCCTGTTCCCCCGCCCTTGCAGCTTCGATTGCGGCATTTAGAGCAAGCAAGTTAGTCTGCTCCGCCAATCCTTCAATCACTTCGGTGACTCGACCAATCGCTTCACTTTCACGACTTAACGTTGTCACCTCTTCACTGGCCTTTTCGATAACTGAATACAGTTCTTCAACAGTGGCTTTATTGTTGTCCAGCGCCGCAGCCCCCTCTTCAATCAACGCTCTCGATTGCGACAATGTGGCCACCGACTGACTCGCATGACTCGACGTGCCATGCGCAGAATGCGCAACGTCATTCAACTGTTGACCAATCTCTCCAATCACTTGTTTTTGATTGGCAACCTGACTACGTGTTTGCTGATTACCTTCAAGGAGTTCAGAGATACTGCTGTCGACATCATGAGCTTTAGACGTCACCCCTTCAACGATGTTAGCCAAGGATTGATTCATTCGGTTAACTGAATCAATTAGGCTCGACAGTTCATCGTTACCTTTCACTCGCAGTGGTTGCTGTGAGACATCACCGCTCGCAATCAGCTGAGCGCGTTTAGAAATCAAGCTTATACGATTGCCAATATTAGCGCCCATGTAACGAGAAACTAGGAATGCCGCTAATATCGCAGAGGCAGCGGCAAAAATCAGAATACCCACTACTTGAGTAATAGTGCTAAACACATCTTGCCCAGCTCTATCTGCTTTTGCTTGCTGACTAGAAACCACCCCATCAAGTCGCTGTTCAAGTTTGTTAGCGGTTGGAATCAGATCTTGCGCGAGTTTTTGATTAGCTAAGTTCCACCCGTTGGAGTTTCTTAGCTCAATAACTTTGACAATGGTTGGGAAATAGAGCTGCTGCATCTCTTTAAATAGATCCCAAAGAACAATGTCGTTACTTGAGATTAAGCTCTTCATCGACTCGATCTCTTTCACGGACTTGTCATGGATAGACACCCAATCATCATACTTAGTGGGTTGCCGTATTGAAGAAAGTCTCGCATAGAGGCTAACGCGTTAGATAATGAGGTATAGCTATCCGCGTAGAGCTTAAACAGATGCTTTCTGTCTGCCCCTTCTTGATTCTGCGCTTCCTCATTAATGAGGCCCTGAATTTGGTCTAGTGCCACCTCTGCAATGGGCGCGGCTTCATTCTTAAACAAGCTATGTGCAGGAAGGTTCTCTTCACTATGACTTAGTTCAGCTATCGCATTGAGGTGTTCCGTTACTTTAAGCCAAAGCACGTTCACTTGCTCAAATTCTGAAGTAGGAATGAGTCTTTCTAAAGTAGGCAGAAGCTCATTGGTGGAGAGTATAATCTGATTTAACTGCTCTCTCTGTTGCATTCCAATTTGCTCGTCACTGCCCAGCAGCATGTAAGCTCGCACCGTCGAAATACTCGACAAGACAGATTGCTGCAATGAACGGCTGGCATCTACGGTAGGCAAGTCCGATTGTAAAAGCGATTGGGTATGATTTTTTACGTGATTGACACTGCGATAAGCAAACAGCGATGAGACGATAAAAAGTACTGCAAGCAACAGAAAACTTAACTGTAACTTCCCTGATATCGAGAGTTTCATCCTTTAACTCCATTTATAAAATTGCGATCAATATAGCGCCTATTTCCAATAGGTGAAATAAAAATGCCGCAATTTATGAAGTCAGCACTAATAACCACAAATACCCATAAATTCAGTGCGTTATAGATATAAAACCATTTACATAACTTATCTTTCTTTTATTACCCCTCAAGAAAACGGCAAAAAATCAATCACATAACAATCAAAAAAAAAGAGCCAGTGAATCACTGGCTCTTTACCCTACTTAGCCTAACGCTGTTAGAGTTTTTATTAAAGTAATGCTGGAATGCCTGGCAGTTGACCAACTACCGCAAGCGCACCGACACAAACAATCACAGCAGTCAGTGGAATGGCAAGTTTATCTACTTTGGTCAGAGAATCGGCTCGCTCTTTGTTGCCAATTAGTCCCATGTTGTCGAGCAACATCGTTAGGGCCCAACCGAATACTGGGTTAACTAGCGCACACGCAAACATACAGATCCCTGCACTTTGAGAGTTACGCGCATTTTTCACCATTTGCATACCCGCCTCTAATAAAGGAAGGAATACACCGACCAGCAGCGCAACGCGAAGTACCGGCTCCCACATTGCTAAGTCCATTGGGTATCCTAACACTGCCGCAAATACACAGAGCAAACCTGTTAGTAATGCGCCACCGGGAATTGGGCGCTTAGCAATTGCCGCTGGGATCATATATGTACCCCAAGAAGACGCGAGGTTACCACCGCCTAAGCCAGCACCCACGATCTGACGAATCGAACACACTGTCATCGTGTCATCCACATCCATCAACGCGCCTTTGGCTTTTTTGGGATAGTTCAACTCTTGAAAAACACGGTGACCTAAGAAGTCTGGTGACCACATCGCAACAGCGAGCACAGCAAATGGAATCACAGCGATATAATGTTCAAGCTTGGGCCAGCCCAACTGCCAACCTGTATTTTCGCCCCACCAGTAGAATGGGTTCATATTTGGCAGGCCAGGCTCAGTTGTAAACTCAAACGGAACACCCATTGCGAACGCAACAACACCAGCAATTAACGAACATAATGGGATAGCTAACCAACGTTTTTCAATTTTAGCTAAGTAAGCGTAAATAACGATGGTGACGAATATGACGATAAATGATACCGCATCTAAGCCACTGCTGACCGACCATGATTCAAATCGATTAAGCTGACCGATTAAGCCAACTGCCCCAAGGTAGATTAACAAGCCGCCTCTAACGCCTTCACCGGTTAGCTTAACGAGCTTTGAGCCCCCTTTTGTGGCACTTAAAATTAGGCCGAATACGCCCACCATCACCCCTAACGCCAAAGGGTGTCCACCTGCCGCCGCTATCAGTGGAATTAATGGGATCATCGGGCCGTGAGTACCCGCAAGGTTACTAAGAGGGTTTAAAATCGCTGAAAAGAAGATAACAAAAAGTAGACCAGCGATTAAAAGTTCAAAGCGCACGTTTTCTGCAACGAACTCTGATGAAAGACCAAACTGCGCGGCAAACGCGGCTACCATGGCGGTAACCATCACCACCTTACCAATCGTCGCGGCAATAGCAGGTACCCAGTCTTCAATTTCAACCCCGAAATCGCGAAACGGTAAGTGGACACGCCATCGCTTGAGATCCATGACCGAGAGTTCGTGCTCTAAATACTCCGATCGATTGTCAAATTCACTCGCCTTCCGTCTGCGAGATTGATATCCATTTTCTTGAACTTGGCTCATTGTTGCTCCATCTGATTTATATTCCTTTTTGGATTATTAACAAAATCGTTAATTATCTTTTGATATAGATCAGATGCTGACATACAGAAATTTAATCAGTTACAAAAGGTCAGCGCATCGCACATATTGACCACGTAAATAACAGGATGAGCTAATTCTATGAGTTGAATCAATATAAATGACAAAACACTCAATTACGTTCTTTGATTACGATCTCGACCTGATTTTGCCGTTTGATTCGGCCTTAAATATCAGTATATCTACATCCATCATCGCAATTGGAATTAGCGTTAGCCGCAGCGTATAGCGCTCGAGAGCGACACCAAACGCAATCATCCTGCGCTTGTATTTAACTTTTCTCAAACAGTTTTAGATCCAGCATTTTGAAGGCCTTTCTGTATTCAAAACCATGGCGACTAGAGGGCTGGAGGCAAATTCACTACAGTGCAATGACCTACTTGGTTACAGCCTCTTTCCGTAATAGCTAAAAATTTATGATCGATATTAGTTCTTGCTCGTATCTATTTTCCGACGTCACAACAAACCGACCTGATTACAAATTGATAGAGAAGGAAAATCTCATGATTAGAAAAATCACAACCATGTTCGCTGCGTTGCTTTTGTTCACTTCACTTGCGCACGCAGACCATCACGGTATGAAACAAGACATTGTTGACGTTGCAGCTGGCAATGGCTCATTCAATACATTAGTCGCTGCGGTTAAAGCAGCAGGATTGGTTGACACTTTGAAAGGCGAAGGTCCATTTACTGTGTTCGCACCGACCGATGACGCTTTTGCAAAATTACCAGAAGGTACAGTTGAGTCACTACTCAAACCAGAAAACAAAGATAAGTTGGTTGCTATCCTCACCTACCACGTCGTATCTGGCAAAGTGATGGCCGCGGATGTTGTAGATTTAACCAGCGCTACAACCGTGCAAGGCAGCGATGTGTCTGTGAAGGCAAGTGACAAAGTGATGATTAACGATGCAACTGTCGTCATGGCGGATGTCAAAGCGAAGAACGGCGTCATTCACGTGATTGATACTGTTTTGATACCGCAGTAAAACGATTCAGACGTACGTATTGTTTGCGGTCCAAAAACAATCAAGTTCAACTGCAAAAGCTCAGCAACCTAATTGCTTGATTTCCCAGACGCCCGCAGGGAAATCGAGCACCCTACTCTCGATGTGTCCGCGTCGAGAGTTTTTTATTCAAAATGCCCCTAGATCAATCTCACCGAAGTACTCGATGCCTAGCTTATTTGTTACCCAACGATTAATTTTCTACCCAACCACCATGGTCGTAATTACGCCGTTATTATTGTGGTAATGACCATCGAAACAGGTGTCTTTCTGGTAGGTATCGTTTAAATCTTCATTAAGCATTAAGCTAAACTCCCCTGTTTCTGGAGTTAAGCTCACTAGTCTTGCGGCCTCAAAGCCGAAAAACTTACCCACGGTTGGGTGAAGCGCTTTAAAAAAGCTCTCTTTTGCTGAAAAACAAAGGGTGAAAAACTCAGGAAAGGACAATGGCGACGTTAACGAGTCCATCAACTCAGAGTCAACAAGAATCGATGAAGAGAGCTCTCGTGCGCGATGTTCTTCAATGATAACTTCACAATCAATACCGACATAATTGACCGCGTCGTTTGGTAGAGCAATGGCCATAGCTAAATGACTAGTGTGAGAAATACTACCTACAATACCTGCTGGCCAAATAGGCGACCGGTTTACACTTCGCCCAACACTCTCATTCACACCAAGCGATTGAAGCGAAGATTGAGCACAAACCCGCCCTGCGAGAAATTCAGCCTTACGTTTGTTAACGGCGCCTTCAACATATTTGTGGCCCAGGATATCAAATTCGGCGAAGTCCGTGTCCATGAAAAGATCAGGCTCAAAGTAACACATATAAATGTCGAAATGAGGTGCAGACTTAAAGTTGAATCGTTCAACGTCGTTGATAAAGGTCACGTTACCATCACATCCAAAGAAAAAAGAAAGCTTAGCAACTCTGTGTGTTTTGATCGCCTAACTTTTGTGGATTTTGGGGGCTACATAGGCATACGAAGTCATATAGTGAAAAAGCGCTATCCAACGTTTGAGCAGTGTCTCAATAATTGGTGTCGCGCTTTTAGAGATTTTATAAGGGGAAGTTGCGGCAGGTGGGTCATTAAGTCCTGTAAAGCACTTTTACCACATGCCAGCCAAACTTAGTTTTAACGAGATGAGGAACAAGAGTTTCACCAGTAAAGCAAACTTTGTCGAACTGCGGCACCATCTGACCTTTCTTAAACTCGCCCAGATCGCCGCCTTTTTTTCCTGATGGGCAGGTCGAATATTTTTTGGCAAGCGTTTGAAACTTTGCGCCCTTCTTTAGCTGCTTGATGATGTCTTCTGCTTGTTCTTTGTGCTTCACTAAAATATGAAGTGCGGCTGCGGTGCGTGCCATGGGGATTCCTCATAGAATTTTTGCGTATTCTAACTGAATCCTATGAGATCTTCATCCAAAGTAAGACCTGTTATTGATCAATTTAGTCGCAGTTAGGTACTAAAACACCACTGCTATAATTGCTCATTGGGATAGATCAGTTACTATAACTTGAGTTCGTATTTTTGAGACACAAGATGGCAAAGACAATTAGTAAAGCAAATCAATCGCAAGGAATGCTGATGTTTACGTTAAATATGCAGAAGCAGTTGTTCGCGATTGGGACGCTGAAAGTAAGGGAAATCGTTCCTTATTTGCCAACGACGCAAATCCCGTACTCTCATCATCATGTCGTTGGCACCGTATCGATTCGAGAGCTGACTGTCCCTGTAATTGATATGGCTGCCGCGATTGGCTTTCGTCCGATAGCGCCCGAAGAATATAAAGATTGCTACTTAATCGTTACTGACTGTTTAAGAACGGTTGTGGCGTTTATGGTTCGCTCTATTGAAAAGATCATTGAATGTAATTGGCGCTCCATAGAACCTTCTCCAAGCACTGCAGGCCATAATGTCTTTGTAACGGGGATTACTCGCTATGAGGACAAAATCGTTCAAATGCTGGACGTTGAGTTGCTGCTCTCTAAAATCTATCCACAATACGAGTCGGCTAAAGTGCCAATGTTGACAGATATAGAGCGCGAGCGATTAAAAGCCCTTAACATCTTATTGGTTGATGACTCTTCGATTGCACGTAAGCAGCTTTCTGATGCTTTGGACCGAATCAATATCCCATATCAAATTTGTCGAAACGGGATTGACGCTTTGGACTTAATGAAGGCTCAATCAGGTACGCCGCAGGCATTGACCTGCTCGTGAGCGATATTGAAATGCCCGGTTTAGATGGTTATGAGCTGGCGTTTGAAGTGCAAAACTCACCTGACTTGTCCAACTCTTATCGTATTTTGCATACCTCGCTTTCTAGTGAGATGTCTTTAGAGCGTGCTCATCAAGTTGGCGCTCATGAGGCGCTTGAAAAATTTAATGCCGCAGAGCTTATAGAAGCGATGCTAAGAGGCGCAAAACAGCTGGAAGAAGGGTTAGAGAAAACCGACTCCGTTGTGATGTAGTTGCACTTATTGTTGATAAGCCGAGCTTGATTGCTCGGCTTATTTATCTACGGAGGCTAGGTACTCGTCACACTACTCAAACTGCCCCAACCACGTTTTAAAAACTTGGTTCATTTGTTCTTTTTCTTCTTCAGACAAAGATGCAACCAAATCATGTTGAAGCTTTACATGCTCATCCATGACTTCTTCGATCAAATGAAAACCTTTTTCGGTAAGCTGAACCGTCACGCTTCTTCTGTCTTCTTGGCTGTGAGTCCGCGCGATCAAGCCTTTGCTGTCTAGCTTGTCGACTCGATTCGTCATCGCACCAGATGTCAGCATGAGCGAATTGATAAGGTCTGAGGGAGTAAGCGAATAAGGCTCACCGCTTCTGCGCAATGTCGCAAGAACATCAAACTCGCCGATTTTCAAATCGTAACGCTTGTGCAGCTGTGCAACACTCGATTCTAAATGCTTGGCGATGCGCAATACTCTGCCCATCATTGCCATTGGTTGTGTATCGAGGTGAGGCTTCTCCTTCTCCCACTGCACGATCACGCGATCTATCGCATCTACCATGGAATACTCCAATGTATCACTGATTGATTTATCTCTACGTAAAGATACTTTACAACGAGTATGTTTAGGCGTACATTCTTTTTTATCTTAATGTAAAGATAGTTAATATGAATATACTACTTGCCATGATCCCTGCTACATTTTGGGGAACCACATACGCTGTTACCCAGTACGCACTAACTGACTGGCCACCTTTGCTGTTAGGTGCTTTACGTGCCTTACCCGCGGGTCTGCTACTTCTCGCGCTCAAACCTAGCTTGCCACAAAAACACGATTGGCCGGTGCTGATTCGATTGGGATCAATTAACATTGCGGCCTTCTTCAGCTTAATCTTTGTTATGGCACTGACTCTTCCTTCTGCCATTTCTGGGGTTGGTATGGTGTCCGTTCCTGTCTTTGCGATGATGTATGTATGGCGTGTTCATAAAAAGCGCCCCAATCTAGTACAAGCTATATCGGGTGGATTAATCATCTTACTAGCCTGGAACTTGTTTGATCCTAGCTCGATTTCTCTCAAGCCTATTGGCTTAGTTGCCATGCTGGCTGCAATCATTTGTATTGTTGTTGGCAGCAGCCTGACTCAATCATTGGGCAACCGAATGCACTGGTGGATGGTACTCACTTGGCAACTCATTCTCGGCGGTGTGATTCTCTCTATATTCGCACTGGCCCACGCTTTCTATGAGCCGCAGCTATACCTGCAAAGCATTGCTAATATTGATATCAAAAACTTGGGAGGGCTGCTGTGGGTGATCCTGCTTAATACAGCGTTGAGTTATAGTATGTATGTGTGGCTACTACAACGAATGTCTGTCGTCGACTTCTCGTTTGGAGGAATCGCAAACCCCATCGCAGGTATTTTGAGCGGAATGATTTTACTTGGCGAACGCTTCACCGGACTCCAGTACAGTTTAATGGCCGGCATGATCATTATGTCTTTGTTACCACAAGCAATCTTTTTGATTCGAGAGCGCGCTAAACGCTCTGTACACGCTAGAACGTGATCAATTTCAGGTATTGAAGCCTGTTCAGTATAATATGCATGGTTAAACTGAATTTAGAATACCAAGCTTGACTAAGCTATGGTAAAAAGACTTCCTAGTTATTCGTTACAATCGGGACATATTGAAATGCACGACCTCAATGCTTTGCATGTCTTCCTTACCTTAATGCAATGTCATTCCACGCAGAGAGCAGCTCGTAAGTTGGGTCGTTCACAATCTTATATTTCTAAAGTATTAGCACAGCTTCGTGAAGACTTAGACGATCCTCTTTTTACTCGCAGTAACGAAGGCTTATCCCCAACTTCTTACGCTATTTCTATTGAGCCTAAGTTACGCAAAGCGCTCGAAAGCGTTAACCTGGCTTTAGAGCCTGCGACCTTTTCTCCTGAAAAGTTGGATAAAATCACGCTTCATCTCGCTGAACCATATGTTGTCAGTTATGGCAAAAAGTTGATTCAGGAAATTAGAAAGGAATCCGACGCTGTCATTGAATTACGCTCTTGGACCAAGCTCAGTGAGAGTATGATTATTGAGGATGAGGTTGATATTGGCCTGCACGTACTGACCGACAAACCTCAAACTATTTATCAAAAACGTATTCACACTGGCTCTGCCTACTTTAATGGCAATGAAGAAGGTGATTACATTAAATTCATTGTTTCTGGCTTCAACGATCACACCAATTATTATCAGGTGCTCAAGCCAGATATCGAAGAACGTATCATAGTGGATAATTATTCAGTTATGACTGATTTGATGGATATCGGGTACACCTTAAGGTACCACCGACTGGATACACCAAATCCAGATGCGCACATCAACATTGAGATAGCATTGATAATGAAGGCATCACGACGCCATTCGCCTAAACTGGTATGGTTGAGTGATTTGGTCACCCGCATCGTCAACGAGTGAGACAAAAAAGCCGCCTACGAAGGCGGCTTTTTTCACTCGAACTCCGTGATATGTTAGAAAGTTACGTTCATTCCAACGAAGTGGATTCGACCTTCAAACTTACCCTGCATTACCTGTCCAATCTTGATATCAGTACTACCTAGATCTGCGTATTCGTAGAACATATCAAACGTATAACCATTCCAGCCCGTCGACGCGCCTACTGAATAACGCCATTGTTCGCCTACCGGAAGATCTACCCATTGCATTGTTGGGTCGTCTTGAGGTGACGTCTCATACGAGATACCCGCTTTCAAACGCCAATCGTCGTTCAAACGGTAATCGGTACCAAAAGCAAAGTGCCATACATCATCCCAATCACGCTGAATGGAGACTGGGTTGGGAAGTCCACCCACGTTAAACACTGTCTGGTCCCAATCTGACCAACGATGGAACTGTACAGTCGCCAAAAGATTAAGGTCTGTGTTTACACCGTATCGCATACTAAAATCGATAAGAGCAGGCACATCAATATCTGCAGCAACAGTACTTAGCTTCTGGCCGTTAGACGTGATATCAGTATCAAAACCATGTTCAACTTTTGAACGGTAGCTTAAACCGAAATCTAAGTTATCTGAGTGACGGTACATCACACCAAAGTTATAGCCAAATGCCCAATCAGAAGACTCTTCGACAGATACATTTCCAGCACCCATCGTTTGCTCAAGACTTGCCCAGCTCATTTGAATACCTGCACCAAATGACCACTGGTCATCCAACTTGTATGCGATGCTAGGATTAATTTGCGCGACTGCAAGGTCGATATCATTCAAAAGTAATGTACCAGCCCATCTGTTTCCATAATCTAGTGCCGAACCACCAGCTACACCCGCAGCTAAGCCTAGGTGAATGTTTTCATTGATTTGATGTGCGTGAAAGAACCCTAATGTTGGTGAAGTCGTACTCGCCTTTCCAGAAGCCTCGGGGAAGTCTGAGCCTACGCCTTGAGGTTTATACTTCATTTCAAGATCAAAAACAGACACATTAATTGTCGTTTGGCGCTCCCCCATATGAGACATAGTTGCCGGGTTTCGCCATTGAGCTGCTGCAGACTGGGTATAGACACCATCACCAGCGCCAACCGTACCGGCATTAGCAATAACGGCTTCTTGAAGGAAAATACCACTTGCCAACGTAGACATAGGAGCAAGTGAAGCAATAAGTACGGAACGGGTCAGTAGCGTTTTGTTAAAGCGTTTTTGGGCAGTGCGTTGAATTGATTTCATTATCAGACCAATTTGTATAATTAATGTAATTAAGTCGCTCGCAGACTTGAGCTAAGTCCCCATTTTACTTAAGCCCAATTCCATATGAGGAATAATCATTATTCCCAAAATACTCAATAAAAAACGCCCTCTTAAATAAGAGGGCGTTTTCGAGTACAAAAACTAATAACGTTATAGTGCAGACAAGTAGGCTTTGTATGACTTTAATCGAACCGTCGCACCACCGATGATATCCATGAAGCCGAGCATTGGGTGTGGTTTTTCAGCTGAGACCCAACCTGAGCCCGTCGCACCAATTGGTACATTGTAACCTTCTGGTTCTTCAAACTCGATAATAATTGTACGACCATGAGTTCCCATATTATTACCTACGTGTTGGCGAACATGCTGCGTACCATTAATCACTGAGACTCTTGCTTCACCAGTGCCTGTCGTTACACTATGAACACGACCACGGAAGATCTCACCTGGGAATGCATCAACATAGAACTCTGCGAACTGCCCCGCTTTAATACCCCGATAGCTCTGGTCTGCAATGCGCATCTCTACAAACTTCTTGTTTGTATTATATAAGTGCATATTACCGACTCGCGTTCCTTCTGCAATGTTAGCAATTGAGATTTGACCATCAAATGGGCACGAATATCACGGCGCTCATTTTGCCACTTAGCTGTTGATATTTGAGCTTCAATAGATTGGATTTGAGCATTGGCAGACGCAATTTTTGCAAAATTAGCATCAATACGGGTTCTCAAGTCATCTCTATCTTGCTCTTGAGCGTAATCATCCAAACGGGTCAAACGATCGAGTTGTCTTTCGTCATTTTTAATTTGATGATGAAGTGCCAAAATCTCGGCTTCAGCAGCTGAACGCTGTGCTTCTAGTCCGCGAATTTGAGCATCGGTATCTACATCTTTCAAGGTGTAGATTAGGTCACCTTCCTTCACTTGTTGGTTGTGAGTAACGTATACATGTTCTACTTCTTGGCCAATCAATGGGCTAAGAACAGCATGTGGTGCCTTAACTGTCGTACTGTCTGTCAAATCTGCTGGTGACCAGAATCTGTGTGCAGTGAAAAGCATGAAGCCAAGAAGCCACCTGCACCAATCATGATGACAGCATTTCTTAAAGTCCATTGAACAATACCTGTCTTAACGAGAATGATACAGATAAGGATATATGGGAGCATAATCTCTTTCATTGGGCTTACTCCTCAGACTTCGATTTTGATTCAGTAGGCATAGGCGTCATACCTTTGCGAATGATGTTAGAAATGGAGTCAGACACTACATCCCAACGTGTGAATGCGATAATAATGGCTAGAACCCACCACGCTTTATTGATGAACAGGCCACATAGCGATAACGCAAACACTATCTGCGTGTGTGCTGAAGACATTTCATGGGCTTTATGAACGGCAACTTCGTGCAATTGCCATAATAAATAGAGTACATAAACAACAATGGCAATCGTTACGAAAAAGACAAAGCCCATAAACACTTCTGAATCTAAGAGCTTTAAAATGGTTGGATAGCCGTTAGAGAAATACTCTTCTGGTAGATCTTTACCGTGGATGGTGCCTAGCTTAGACAACAATATAGAAGCACCTACTAGTGTACCAATATAGATTGTCCATCTGAGAATAAACGTGAGTGTGCTTTTGACCATCCTGACAAATCGATTACCCTCATCCTTAGGGGCAACGGTTGGTGCGTTGGGTGCAGACATAGATTGTTACCTTGATATTATTTTTCAAGCGGTAATCTAGCATAGCACCTCCCCGCATATAGAATAACCGTTATTCCAACCAAACGCATTCACGGCGATGATATTTCCAAATGTAAACAAGCAATTGATAGATTAACTGAGCTTATTAATGAGAAGTGAATCAAACTAATTCAGAGGGGGGGATAAATCGCAGTTGCCGACGAACCGTTAGAGCGTAATTTTCAATTGCGTCACTCAGGACAACATGCTAAAGAGACCACTAGTACTGCGTGTATTTAAATACTATAACGCCCCGCTGTGAGCGAGGCGTTATGGTCGATGGTTACTGTATACTTTGTT
>JYJN01000137.1 GCA_003263845.1 Vibrio aestivus
TCTGCTCCCTTTGGCCACTCGGGAACCCCCCAAATTTTTAAGCCATTCTCTCGTTCTCTTTAATAGAGAAGCAAAGAAATGGTGCCGACTACCGGAATCGAACTGGTGACCTACTGATTACAAGTCAGTTGCTCTACCTACTGAGCTAAGTCGGCATAAGTGGGGCGCATTTTATTGAATGATTTTACGCCTTGCAATAGTTAAACTGAAAAAAAGCCGATTTTATTCGTATTTCTTTTATTTGACTGTTTTTGCGTCAATATTTGATGTTTAAGCGAAATCTCATGCTTAAGTTATTTGCTTTATAACAAGCTTGATGTATGTTCCCTGCTCTACTTCGTAAATGGATGTTGGAATTGGTATGACTCCTTACATGTCTTTTGATCGTTCTCAGTGGGCCGAACTGCGTAAAGCAGTGCCCATGACCCTATCTGAAGACGACTTGAAAGAGCTTCAAGGCATCAATGAAAACTTAACCATGACAGAAGCCGTGGACATCTACCTTCCGCTGGCTCGTCTACTAAATCTTTATGTGGCAGCAAGACAAAGCCGCAACAACGTTCTCAACCAATTTTTCGATAATACCCACTCCGCACCACCGTTTATCATTGGTATTGCAGGTAGTGTTGCGGTGGGGAAAAGTACCACTGCGCGTCTTCTTAAAGCCTTATTGTCACGTTGGGATAACCACCCTAAAGTCGAATTGATTACGACCGACGGTTTTTTGTATCCCAACAAAGTACTTAATAATCGCGGTATCATGACCAAAAAGGCTTCCCAGAGTCTTATGACATGCGCCGATTGGTCCAGTTTGTTGCCGACGTTAAGGCAGGCAAACGCAATGTTACCGCTCCCGTGTATTCACACCTGACTTATGACATAACTGAAGAAGTGAAAGTGGTCGATCAGCCGGATGTATTGATCATTGAAGGCTTAAACGTGCTACAAAGTGGTATGGACTACCCTCATGAGCCGCATCGTGTTTTCCTGTCTGACTACTTGGATTTTTCCCTTTTCGTCGATGCGCAGCCTGAGCTGATTCAAAAATGGTACGTGGAACGTTTTTTGAAGTTTCGCCAAGGCGCATTCACCAAACCAGGCTCTTATTTCAATCACTACACTCAGCTAACTGAGCAGCAAGCGATTGAGAAAGCGAAAAGCATATGGCTGTCAATTAACGGCATTAACTTGGAGCAGAATATTCTCCCAACACGAGACCGTGCTCAACTGGTGCTAAAGAAAGGCTCAAACCACACAGTGGAAGAAGTCCTACTTCGAAAGTAAAACCTGTCCCATTGACACTGGTGAAGGTTATTCCTAGAGATTAAAAAAAGGTTGTACTTGGTGAGTAACAACCTTTTTTATGCATACGCTCTTACTTAGGCTCGGGACCGTATTGATTTATCCCTTTTGTTCCTTTTAAGAAACCGCACTCAATATAGACCCATATAAAGCTAAGCGTAGATGTCGCGATTACCATTTTCTGAAAAAGGCTTAACTCAATAACAACACCTGGTTCAAATGGCGGAATTACCAGGAGATTAAGTACAACTGGTAAAAACAAAAGCAAATACCACGTTGATTTATCACGGTCATGCCATCGTTTGGCAGTAACGGCCAAATGAGGTATCAGCAGAAGTAACGCTACTGCTGCTCCAATTAGCGCACCGAACTGAGGGAATAGAGCGGATAAACTATGATTCATACCCGATAATCCAAAAATATAGATAACATTCCAAACCCAAAAGACTTTACGTCCAACTCGCCCTTGAAATGAAAACAACAATTCTTTAATCGACATCTTAAAAACCTAAAAAATCTAATTAATCACTTTTTGAAAACACGCTTTGTCCATATCTCGAATGTTAACGGTTAGGCTACGCACATGACTGGCTTGTTGCGTAAGAACTTCCATTAACTGGCGAGACAAGTCTCTCTTTTGCTCTTCCGTGCGACCGTCCAGTAGCTCGAAGCTGATATGAATGAAATCAACGCTATCGCCTTCCTCCCCGACGAGCCAGTTATGGTAGCGAATAGAGCGAGACTTTACTGAACCTACATCAAACAACCCGCAACGCAAAGTGACATTGTGTAGATCTTCTAGCAGTCCTTGAATATTAACTCGCTCATCCACTGAGTTTGAGTACTCCATAACAAGATTCGGCATAGTGATTCCTTTTCGTGGGTTTCTTTCACCTAAACGGGTAATTCATACTCACTAATAGCAAGTAACAATTGAAAATCCGAGACATACACTTAAGAACTGCCCGTCTGATCACTGATATAGAGCTCTTACCATTTGCAAGGAAGCCATAAAGACATGACTGGAATCATGATCTACTCGATTTATTCTGTTATATTCTTTCTAAATTACGTTTATTTTTTACAGAAAATAAGCATTTTGTATTCAAAACCTTTTTTACATTTATTGAAACGGAGATATTCCTATGCGTCGTCCTGTAGTGATGGGTAACTGGAAACTAAACGGTAGCAAAGCAATGGTAGCTGAGCTACTAAATGGTCTAAATGCGGAACTAGAAGGTGTAACAGGCGTTGACGTAGCAGTTGCTCCACCAGCTCTATACATCGATCTTGCTGAGCGTGTTATTGCTGAAGGCGGTAACAAGATCATCCTAGGTGCACAAAACACTGACCTAAACAACAGCGGTGCATTCACTGGCGACATGTCTCCAGAAATGCTGAAAGATTTTGGTGCTTCTCACATCATCATCGGTCACTCTGAGCGTCGTGAATACCACAACGAATCTGACGAGTTCATCGCTAAGAAATTCGCTTTCCTAAAAGAGAATGGCCTGAAGCCAGTTTTCTGTATCGGTGAATCTGAAGCGCAAAACGAAGCTGGCGAAACTGAAGCAGTATGTGCTCGCCAAATCAACGCAGTTATCGATACATACGGTGTTGAAGCGCTTAACGACGCTATCATCGCATACGAGCCAATCTGGCTATCGGTACTGGTAAAGCAGCAACAGCTGAAGATGCACAACGCATCCACGCTTCTATCCGCGCTCTAATCGCAGCGAAAGATGAAGCAGTTGCAGCACAAGTAATCATCCAATACGGTGGTTCTGTTAAACCAGAGAACGCAGAAGCTTACTTCTCACAACCAGACATCGACGGTGCTCTAGTTGGTGGTGCTTCTCTAGACGCTAAGAGCTTCGCAGCAATCGCTAAAGCAGCGGCAGCAGCTAAAGCGTAATTTTTCTTCTAGAAGAGTTCTTAAAGGTCAGCGTAAGCTGGCCTTTTTTGTCTCTATAGAATCTGTAGATCGAATCCAGTATCCTTAGCGCTCCTCCGCAGTTGTAGTTAAGGATAGAAATGCGCGACAAACACGGGCTGCTTACCGGCTCTATTCCACAAGTGCTGCGAAAAATGACCATTCCAATGACCTTTGGGATGATCTCCATTTTAATGTTCAACCTCGTAGATACCTTCTTTATCTCACTGCTGGGCACCCAGGCTCTGGCGGCGGTCAGCTACACCTTTCCAGTCACCTTCGCACTTAACTGCATTACCATGGGCATTGGCGTCGGCTTGTCATCTTGTGTAGGGCGATTGCTTGGACAAGGCGAAAACCACTCCGCGGCACGCATTACCACTCACGCCTTGATTCTTGCCGTCACTCTAATGACGTTAGCGTCCACCTTCGGCCTATTTAGTATTACCCCGCTATTTTCTTTGCTCGGTGCAGCACAAGAGCTTCACCCTCTTATCGAGCAGTACATGCAAATCTGGTACATCACCATTCCTCTGCTTGTGATTCCAATGGCGGGTAATAGCGCGATTCGCGCCACTGGCGATACCAAAACTCCAGCCAAAATCATGATTGTCGCTGGCCTTATCAACGGTATTCTCGATCCGCTACTGATCTTTGGTTTGGGCCCGTTTCCTGAGCTCGGCATTCAGGGGGCGGCGATTGCCAGCGGCATTAGCTGGTTTGGCGCACTATGCTGTTCTCTCTATGTATTAGTGAAAAGAGAGAAGCTGCTCACTTGGCCCAATCTTAATTTCTATCTTCAGGACTGGAAACAAGTGCTCTCGATTGGTTCTCCCGCGGCAGTTTCCAACGCCCTCGCTCCTATCTCTGGTGCAGTATTGATGATGATACTGTCATCACATGGTACCGAAGCCGTCGCAGCCTATGGCGCTGCTCAGCGTATAGAAGCCATCCTTTTATTGGTTCTAATGGCCCTAACTTCAGTACTGACGCCATTCATGGCGCAAAATATGGGCGCTAAGAACCCTGAGCGTAGCTTTGCAGGACTCTTTCTAAGTATGCGTTTCGCAATTGTCTTCCAACTGCTTATTTTCATTATGATGGTGCCGCTAAGCACTCCTCTCTCTGCCCTTTTTTCTCAAGAAGAGGCGGTGAGAGACTTACTTTGGCACTACTTGCTTGTGGTACCGTTTAGCTATGGCTTCCAAGGTATTGTGATGATGTTAGTATCAGGATTGAACGCGCTACATTTACCAATGAAGGCCTTTATGTGGAGTTTCTTGCGACTTTTTGCCTTTACCTTACCAACCGCTTGGTTAGGCAGTTTCTACTTGGGTGTGGAAGGCCTGTTT
>JYJN01000138.1 GCA_003263845.1 Vibrio aestivus
ATTGAAAAGCCTCGCAGAAATGCGAGGCTTTTTTCGTATTTAACACATTAAATACATATCATTAATAATTCATTTACAACCTGTTGTTTTTATTGGTTATTTCTTTGATTTATTAACTGCCTCTCAGTATCCAACCGTTTTTTTGTTTAACTTGCTATAAGACATAGTTAAATGCTCTTCAAAGGGCTAGAAATACAGAGTTATGTGATTTGTGTGACGCATAACTCACCAGATTTGTGTTTTATCCTCAAACCTGCCTTAAACAAAATTGACAAACTTTTACCAATCGAGATAATCCTAGGTCACTTGCCTAAATCGATTGGATGATTTTTAGGCAAGTTATTGTCAGGATGACAAAGAAAGGAAGCAACATGACAAATATTGGAAGCCTGCTAGGAGACGCAGCTACCCTCATGGTTACGGGTATGGCTGTCGTTTTTATTTTCCTAACTATTCTCGTTTATCTCGTTCGGCTCATGTCTCGGTTACTACCCGAAGAAGTGCCAGAACCGATCTCGACACCTATTCAAAATAACAAAGTTCAAACCAACCCTTCTGCTATTAGCCCAAAAGTAGTGGCGGCTATTTCCGCTGCGGTACATCAATATCGTACTTCTACTGCTAAGTAGCATTGTGTAAGGATTAAAAGGAGTTAATGAGCATGTCTAAACCACTTGCTATCACAGATGTGGTCCTTCGTGATGCCCATCAATCACTATTTGCAACGCGTATGCGTATCGAAGATATGCTGCCGATTGCTGCAGAACTCGATAAGGTCGGCTACTGGTCTCTAGAGACTTGGGGTGGCGCAACTTTCGATTCATGTATTCGTTTCTTAGGAGAAGATCCTTGGGAGCGTTTGCGTGAACTGAAAAAAGCAATGCCGAACACACCAATGCAAATGCTACTTCGCGGTCAAAACCTACTAGGTTACCGTCACTATGCTGACGACGTTGTAGAGAAGTTTGTTGAACGTGCACACGCTAATGGTATGGATGTATTCCGTATTTTTGATGCGATGAACGATGTACGTAACTTCCAAACAGCTGTTAAGGCCGCAGTCGATGTTGGTGCACACGCTCAAGGTACGCTTTCTTACACAACCAGCCCAGTACACAACTCTGACACTTGGGTAGACTTAGCTAAGCGTTTAGAAGACCTAGGCTGTCACTCTCTTTGTATTAAAGACATGTCGGGTCTGCTAAAACCTTATGAAGCAGAAGAGCTGATTACTCGCATCAAAGCGTCTTGTGACGTGCCATTAGCGCTTCACTCGCATGCAACAACCGGTCTCTCGACTGCTACTGCAGTAAAAGCTGTCGAAGCGGGTATTGATATCCTAGATACTGCTATCTCTTCGATGAGCTGTACTTACGGCCACACACCAACAGAAACCGTTGTTGCGATGTTGCAAGGTACTGAGCGCGATACCAATCTTAAACTCGACCAAATCGAGCCTATCGCGGCTTATTTCCGAGAAGTGCGTAAGAAGTACGCGAAGTGGGAAGGTCAGCTGAAAGGTGTAGATTCACGCATTCTTATCGCTCAAGTTCCTGGCGGCATGCTAACTAACATGGAAGGTCAGCTTAAAGAGCAAGGTGCTGCGGATCGCATGGACGAGGTTCTAGAAGAGATCCCACGCGTTCGTAAAGAGCTGGGTTACATTCCTCTAGTAACACCGACTTCTCAAATTGTGGGTACTCAGGCAGTTATCAACGTATTAACCGGTGAGCGCTACAAGAGCATCACTAAAGAGACAGCAGGCCTTCTTAAAGGTGAATACGGCGCTGCGCCAGCTGAAGTCGATGCTGAGCTGCAAGCGAAAGTACTGGATGGCGGTGAAGCGATCACATGTCGTCCTGCTGACCTACTGAATGCTGAGTTAGACACCTTGACGACTGATCTGCTTGAAAAAGCGAAAGATGAAGGTATCTCTCTTGCAGAAGACACAGTGGATGACGTTCTTACTTACGCTCTGTTCCCTCAAGTTGGTCTTAAGTTCCTTAAGAACCGTCACAACCCAGAAGCTTTCGAACCTGCTCCAGGTAAAGAAGAGCCTGCAGCTCCTGCTGCTGCGCCAGTTGCCACAGGCGGTATTGAGAGCTACAGCGTCAAGGTTGAAGGTCAGGTATACGATGTAGAGGTCGGACCACAAGGTCAACTAACGTCTGTTTCTCCTGCAAGTGCTCCAGCAGCGGCGCCAGCTCAAGCACCAGCAGCGCCTGCGGGCAATGCTGAAGCGGTTCCTGCACCTCTAGCGGGCAACATCTTCAAAGTGAATGTTCAAGCAGGAGCGCAAGTTGCTGAAGGCGACGTGCTGCTGATTCTTGAAGCGATGAAGATGGAAACGGAAGTTCGTGCGGCTCGCGGCGGCATCATTCAAGACCTGCATGTTAAAGAAGGTGATTCTGTAACTGTAGGTGCGCCTCTACTGAGCTTGGCGTAAGGGAGTACCATGGAAGGATTGATGATTCTCTGGTCAAGGACAGGGATTGCGAACTTTCAGTTTGACCAGATCTGTATGATCGCGGTTGGCTGTATTCTGCTCTTTTTTAGCTATTCGTAAAGGTTTTGAGCCGCTATTGCTTCTGCCAATTGGTTTTGGTGCAATTTTAGCGAACATTCCTAATGCGGGTTTCACAGAGCCGGGTGGACTGTTGTATTACGTCTACTATGTAGGTATTGAATCGGGTATTTTCCCGCTTCTTATCTTCTTAGGTGTAGGCGCGATGACTGACTTCGGTGCTTTGATTGCGAACCCTAAAACCTTATGGTTAGGGGCGGCTGCACAGTTTGGTATTTTTGCGACGTTATTTGGCGCAATTTTACTTAACTATATTCCTGGCATGGAGTTCACTATGCCGGATGCAGCTTCTATAGCAATCATTGGTGGTGCGGATGGCCCAACAGCTATCTTCTTAGCAAGTCGACTATCACCGGATTTGCTTGGCGCGATCGCTGTAGCGGCATACAGCTACATGGCGTTAGTTCCAATCATTCAGCCACCAATCATGAAGGCATTAACTACACCGGAAGAGCGTAAGATCAAAATGGCTCAGTTACGTCACGTAGGAAAGGGTGAAAAGATCCTATTCCCACTGGCTGTACTACTGATGACAATCTTGTTCTTGCCATCGGCAACGCCTCTGGTTGGTATGTTCTGTCTTGGTAACTTGATGCGTGAAGCAGGCGTTGTAGATCGTCTGTCTAAGACGGCGCAAAATGAGCTAATCAATATCGTAACGATTTTCCTTGGTTTGGGCGTAGGTTCTAAACTGCAAGCGGAAGAGTTCTTGAATGTTGAAACTTTGGGTATCTTGGCGCTAGGTGCGGTGGCATTTAGTATCGGTACGGCTGGCGGTGTATTAATGGCCAAAGTACTGAACAAGTTCTCGAAGGAAGACATTAACCCACTGATTGGTGCTGCGGGTGTATCAGCAGTTCCAATGGCAGCACGTGTTGTTAACAAAGTCGGTTTGGATTCAAACCCACAGAACTTCTTGTTAATGCACGCAATGGGGCCAAACGTTGCAGGTGTACTTGGTTCTGCGGTTGCAGCAGGTATCTTGCTAGCGCTTGTGGGCTAATCAATAAGTTAATTGACGCTCACTTTACACGTCGATAGTTAACTTATTTACGAGAAATGTTATATATTCAAAGGGATGCTTCGGCATCCCTTTTTTATTCCCAATTCATTGTCATCAATAAGGACAGACTGAGATGGAAAACAAACAAGTTGCAATAACCCAATTTGGTGAACCAGACGTTTTAGCAATTCAATCCTCAACCGCTGTGCAGCCCAAAGCAGGTGAAGTACTCGTTAAAGTCTTTTTCTCAGGTGTAAACCCTATTGATGTGAAAACCCGAGCAGGCCTAGGTTGGGCAGCGAGTCAAAACAAAGACAAGCTTCCTTGGGTTCCAGGCTATGACATTGCAGGACAAGTCGTTTCGGTTGGCGATGGCGCTGAGAAGTTTTCAGTCGGTGCCAATGTCGCAGGCTTTATCGGCTTTCCACTGCAAGGTGGCGGATACAGCCAATACGTTTGTGTTCCTGAGAGCGAACTAAGTTTAGTGCCAGATGCTGTGACATTGGAAGCGGCAGCCGTATTGCCATTGGCGGGCCAAACTGCAGCGCAGGCAATGAATAAGGGCGAAGTCAAAGAAGGCGATCGTGTGCTTATTTTAGCGGGTGCTGGCGGCGTTGGTCACTTGGCGGTTCAAATAGCTGTGGCAGCGAAAGCCGAAGTGTTTACTACCTGTAGTGAAGCGAATCTAGATTATATGGCAACTCTGGGTGCTCATGCGATCAATTACCAGTTTGCTCCTGCATCAGAACGCGTTGAAGATGTCGACGTGTTGATCGATTTAGTTGGCGGAGATGCTGCGCTCGATGCACTTAAATGTCTGAAAGATGGTGCTAGAGTCGTGACGGTTCCAACCCTTTCCGCAGAGCTTATTTGTGAAAAAGCGAAACTGCTTGGTTTTGAAGCGACGGGCATGTTGGTTGATCCAAACCCAGAACAACTCGAGACGATGCTGTATATGGTGAGCGTAGGGCTGCTCAAAACAGAGATTCAAAAAATCTACCCTTACACGGAAGTGATTGAGGCGCATAAACAGATCGAAACGGGCCACACGCGAGGCAAGGTATTGCTTGATATGCAATGCTAGAGAGCTTTGACGCTGCATTTGAGGTTATCGCACTTTGGTTTTCTGATTCCGCGCTATGGGTTTTATTCATAAGCGGATTTTTGAGTGCAACACTTCTCCCTGGAGGCTCAGAGGCTGGTTTAATTGCCACTTTGAGCCTTAATCAATTTTCAGTATCGACTATTATTGCTGTCGCAACAGTGGGCAATACTTTGGGTGGCTTGACCAATTATTGGTTGGGATTGTGGCTGCCCAATCGAACTCAGCAAGAGAAACATGGTCATAAAGCCATACAATGGCTTCAAAAATATGGCTATTGGACACTACTATTCAGTTGGCTGCCAGTGATCGGCGATCCGCTATGTTTGGCGGCGGGATGGTTAAGGATGAAATTCCTGCCATGTTTAGTTCTCATTTTTATTGGTAAAGCTGCAAGGTACAGTATTCTTGCTGCGCTCTTTTACGGTCTTTTTTAAGGAGAAGTCATGAGGAAACTGTGGCTAGGTGCCGTTTCACTCATAGCCTTGGCTGGCTGTGCATCTATCAAAGCACCTTCAATTCCATTTTTCTCTTCCCTGCCAGAAGGCGTGACTCTGATTGAAGAGTCAAAAGCTGAATCTGGTAAGGTCAAAATTCCCTATTCTAAGTACGAGTTGGATAATGGTCTTACCGTTATTCTATCCCCAGATGATTCAGACCCACTGGTTCATGTGGACGTGACTTATCATGTAGGTTCTGCTCGTGAAGAGGTAGGTAAATCCGGTTTTGCTCATTTCTTTGAGCATATGATGTTCCAAGGTTCTGAAAATGTGGGTGATCAAGAACACTTTAAGATCATCACTGAAGCGGGCGGAACACTGAACGGTACGACCAATCGTGATAGAACCAACTATTTCCAAACGATCCCATCGAACCAGTTAGAGAAAATCTTATGGCTTGAATCAGATCGTATGGGTTTTTTACTGGATGCAGTATCACAACGCAAGTTTGAAATTCAACGAGATACGGTAAAGAACGAGAGAGCGCAAAACTTTGACAATCGACCATATGGATTAATGTGGGAACGTATGGCCGAGGCAATGTATGAAGAGGGGCATCCTTATTCATGGCAAACTATTGGCTATGTTGAAGATCTTGACCGTGTGGATGTGAATGATCTGAAAGCCTTTTTCCTACGATGGTATGGCCCGAATAATGCTGTACTGACCATTGGCGGTGATATCAATGTTGATGAGACGCTGGAGTGGGTAAACAAATACTTTGGCTCTATCCCAAGAGGGCCAGAAGTTGAAAGTGCACCTAAGCAGCCTGCGCAGTTAAGGGAAGATCGTTACATCGTGCTGGAAGATCGCATCCAACAACCCATGGTGATGATCGGCTGGCCAACGCAATATCGTGGCCATGAATCCAAAGCGTCTGTAGATGCATTAGCAAACTCTCTTGGCCAAGGCACTAACAGTTTCCTTTATCAGAATTTAGTTAAAACTCAGAAAGCGGTAGATGCTGGGGCATTCCAAGACTGTGCGGAGTTGGCGTGTAATTTCTATGTCTACGCGATGGCACCATCTGGAGATAATGCACACCTAGAACCGCTTTACAATGAACTTCTAAAGACGCTAGAGCAGTTTGAGCGCGAAGGCGTGACTCAATCACGCTTGGATCAGATCACTGGTATGGCAGAAGCGGACGCGGTATTTGCTTTGCAAAGCGTGCGCGGTAAAGTATCACGCTTAGCATCCAATCAGACCTTCTATGGGCAGCCAGATCGAATCGAAGATCAGCTGGATCAGATCCGCGCAGTGACGCCCGAGTCGGTGATGCAGGCGTATCAAGAATTCGTACAAGATCAACATAAGCTTACCTTGAGCATAGTGCTAAGAGGCCGACTAGACTTAGTTGCCCATGAAGCGACGTTTGTGACCCCACCACGATCTTTGCCAGAGTATGTCAAAGTGGATGACACTCAGCTTGAGTATCGCAAAGCGGTTGATGATTTTGATCGTTCAGTCATGCCAGAGGTCGCAGACAGCGTGAAAGCTCAGATGCCAGGCTTATATGATATTTACTTTGATAATGGCGCTGAACTTCTAGGTACTTATACATCAGAAACCCCAACCGTACAGATTGATATTCGCCTACCTGCCGGCGAACGTCATGTTCGTAAGGGCAAAGAAGGTTTGGCGAACCTAACGGCTGCAATGATGGAAGAAGGAACTCACACTTATTCTATTGAAGAGCTGCAGGCAGAACTGGATAAGCTCGGTAGTCAGATAGGTATTAAAGCTGGTGTCTACCGCACCACACTTTCTATTTCGGCATTAGAGAAAAACCTTCCAGCAACGTTAGCGATTGTTGAAGATGTGTTGTTTAACCCAGCTTTCAACCCACAAGATTTTGAACGCGTTAAACAACAAATGCTCGAAGGCGTTGTTTATCAGCACCAGCAGCCAAGTTGGCTTGCTTCTCAAGCAACACGGCAAGTGCTGTTTGGAGATTCAGTATTCTCCCGTTCAAGCGATGGCTCTGAGTTGTCAATCAAAGAGCTAACCTTAGAAGATGTAAAGCAGTTCTATAACGAGCATTACACGCCTAATGGAGCACAGATAGTGGTTGTGGGTGACATTAGCAAGCGCGCTGTGAAAAATGAGCTCGCTTTCATCGCCGACTGGCAAGGCGATGCGTCGCCACTATTGCGTCCGCAAGTTGTGCCAACCGTTTCGGGTCAAAAGGTCTATATTGTGGATAAGCCAAACTCTCCGCAAAGTGTGGTTCGATTTGTGCGTCAAGGTCTACCATTCGATGCCACCGGTGAGGTGTTCTTAACTCAGCTAGCGAACTTTAATCTAGCGGGGAATTTCAATAGCCGCATCAATCAAAACTTGCGTGAAGATAAAGGTTATACCTATGGGGCGAGCGGTTACTTCGCCTCAAATCGAGAAGTCGGCGCGATTGTATTTAATGCACAAGTGAGAGCGGATGCGACAATCGCATCGATTGTCGAAATTCAGAAAGAGTTGGCGGAGTTTAGTGCTAACGGTTTAACTGATGAAGAGCTATCCTTTATGCGACTGGCTGTCGGTCAGCAAGAAGCCTTGATGTATGAGACGCCATCGCAAAAGGCTAACCTTCTGAGTAGCATTCTCACGTACAGCTTGGATCAAGATTATCTTCAGCAGCGTAATCGAATTGTTGAAACTGTGGAAAAGAAAACCCTCGATAGTTTAGCTAAGAAATGGTTTGAGCCGAGTGAGTACCAAGTGATCATTGTGGGTGACTATGAACGCTTAAAGCCAGAATTAGAAAAACTGAATATTCCCGTAGAAGAGCTTGAAATCATCCGATAGAGTACACATAAATAAGAAAGCAGAGCATAGGCTCTGCTTTCCCTTAACGGACTAATTTATAAAGACCCTAGCTTTAGTTGGGGTAATGACTATAAGCGAACCGCATTTTGACTGATTTTGCTGCGCGACTAAAACAAGTCGCATCCCACCCTGATGTCTTTCAGCAGTATGGACGTGGTGTTGAACGAGAAACACTGCGATACCAAGAAGAAGGCAGGTTGGCAACGACGCCACACCCAAAAGCGCTTGGTTCAGCATTGACCAACGAGTGGATCACAACAGACTTTTCAGAGTCTTTGTTGGAATTCATTACGCCAGTGTCCAATGATATTCCGACGTTACTCGCTCAGCTATCAGACGTTCATCACTTTACTCAAACGAAATTGGGTAACGAGAAGCTATGGCCGCTTTCAATGCCATGCTTTGTGAATGATGAAGAAGATATTCACCTAGCTCAGTATGGCTCATCGAACAGCGGTAAAATGAAGACCTTGTATCGCGAAGGTTTAAAACGTCGCTATGGCAGTTTGATGCAAATTATCTCGGGTGTGCACTTTAATTTTTCATTCCCAGAAACGTTTTGGGATGCGCTGTATGGCGAACAAAGTGAGAAAGAGCGAGAGCAAGCGAAATCGGACGCCTATTTCGGTCTTATTCGTAACTACTACCGCTTTGGCTGGCTAATCCCATACTTCTTTGGTGCTTCTCCTGCGTTGTGTTCTTCTTTCATTCAAGGGCGTGAAACCTCTTTGCCGTTTGAAAACTTAGATGGAACCTTATACCTGCCAGAAGCAACGTCACTGCGTATGAGTGATCTTGGGTACACTAATAGCGCGCAAAGTGTTCTGAAAATCGGTTTCAACAGCCTTGAGCAATATTTAGAAGGGTTGAACCAAGCGATTCATACTCCTTCAAAAGAGTTTGCGGAAATTGGTATTAAAGTAGACGGCGAATACCGTCAGTTAAACTCGAATGTTTTGCAGATTGAGAATGAGCTTTACTCACCGATTCGACCAAAACGTGTGGCTAAAAATGGAGAGAAGCCTTCCGAAGCGCTTGGTCGAGCAGGCGTTGAGTATATTGAAGTACGCGCACTTGATGTTAACCCATTCAGTTCAATTGGTATCACTGAAGATCAGGTTCGTTTCCTTGATATGTTCCTAACTTGGAGTGTGTTGCAAGAATCTAATTCAATGGATGACAGTGAGCTAGAGTGCTGGCGAGATAACTGGAACAAGGTCATTGAATCGGGTCGCAAGCCAGGTCTTGAGCTTAAAATTGGTTGCCAAGGTGAGCGTTTAACACTTCAAGAGTGGGCGAGTCGTGTATTTAAAGATCTACGAGAAATCGCGATTGAGATGGATAAAGTGCATGGTGGTAATCACTATCAAGCGACTTGCGATAAGCTTTCAACATGGATTGAAGATCCTGAACTGACGATCTCTGGTCAACTGCTAGCTAAGACTAAGCACTTTGGTGGTCTACTTGGTGTGGGTAATGAGTTGGGTAATCAGTACCATGAGTCTCATCTTGCTCACCAATATCAAGTCTACTCTGAGCAAGAGATGGAAGAGGAAGTCACTCGTTCAATTGCAAGTCAAAAGTCTGTGGAAGATTCCGATACGCAATCTTTCGATGAGTTTCTTGAAAACTACTTCTCTTACCTAAACCAAGGTGAGGTTCAGTGAGTAAGTTAGGCCAAAGCGCATTAGTTTGTGCTTTGGCAGTTTTGGTTTTAGCCGGGTGCTCGACCACGCCACCGAAACAGCAAAACAACATTTGCGATATTTTTCGAGAAAAGCCAAGTTGGTATGATGATGCGGTTGATATGGAAGAAGAGTGGGGTACACCGATCCATGTCGCCATGGCTTTCGTAAAGCAAGAAAGCAGTTTTATTCATGATGCACGCCCGCCTAAAGATTATCTGTTAGGTTTTATCCCGTGGGACGTGTCAGCAGCGCTTATGGGTATGCTCAAGCTCAAGATCCTGCTTGGGAAGACTTCCAGAAGGCGACAAGCCAGGGCGGGTCTCGCACCAGCTTCGATGATTCGCTGATGTTCATTGGTTGGTATACCAATGAGACACGCAAGCAGCTCGGCATTTCACTCTGGGATCCTTACAATCAGTATTTGGCCTATCATGAAGGTCGAGGTGGATACAAAAGAAAGAGCTATCAAGCGAAGCCATCATTGATTAAGATTGCACGCAAAGTCGAGCAACAAGCAAAAGACTATGGTTGGCAACTGAAACAGTGCCGACAGGAACTAGAAGATAATCGAAGCTGGTTTTTCTAACCGGCTTTAACATGGAGAAAGGCAATGCCATTACTAGACAGCTTTACTGTTGATCACACACGTATGAACGCACCAGCAGTCCGCGTCGCGAAAACGATGCAAACACCAAAAGGCGATACAATCACTGTTTTTGATCTTCGTTTTACTGCGCCTAATAAAGATATCCTTTCAGAAAAAGGCATCCACACTTTGGAGCACCTTTACGCAGGCTTCATGCGTAATCACCTAAATGGCACTGACATCGAAATCATCGATATCTCGCCAATGGGTTGCCGCACTGGTTTTTACATGAGCCTGATTGGTACGCCTTCTGAGCAGCAAGTAGCCGATGCTTGGCTTGCGGCAATGCAAGACGTATTGAAAGTTGAAGATCAGAACAAGATCCCTGAGCTGAATGAATATCAGTGTGGTACAGCTGCTATGCACTCACTGACAGAAGCGCAAGATATCGCTAAAGCTATCATTGCAGCTGGTATTCAAGTAAACAAGAACGATGAGTTGGCGCTACCTGAAGCAATGCTTCAAGAGCTTAAAGTCGACTAATAGTTCGCTTGTTAATGCAGTAAAAAACTAATTCAGTAAATACTGATGCAGTAGTTAGTAAAAAGGCTTGGTTCATTGAACCAAGCCTTTTGTTTTTGTGTTAGCGAGCTTAATTATTGGCTGACAAGTCTTGGGTAAACCTTAACTAGCTTGATGCGGTTCTCTTCAAGCTCAACAATTTCCATCGGGTGTTTCGCCACTTCAACACTGACATGGTTATCTGGAATATCTTCTAAGTGCTCCAAGATCAAACCATTAAGTGTTCGTGGTCCGTCTGTCGGTAATTTCCACTTCAGGCCTTTGTTGATGTCACGAATGTTAGCACTTCCCTCAATTAAGAAGCTTCCATCGCCCTGAGGAGTGATCTCTTCTGAAAGGCTAGGTGCAATGGAGGTTGTGAATTCACCAATAATTTCTTCAAGAATATCTTCCAAGGTGACTAGGCCATTAATGTCTCCATACTCATCGACGATAAGACCAATACGCTGTTTATTGCGTTGGAATTTAAGCATCTGAACATTAAGTGGTGTGCTTTCTGGAATGTAGTACACCTCGTCAGCCGCGCGCAGTAGTGTCTCTTTATTGAACTCGTTCTTCTCTAGCATTAAGCGGTAGGCTTCACGCAGGCGCAGCATACCAACTACCTCGTCAATTTGGTCGCGGTAAAGCACCACTCGTCCATGGGGGAGTGAGTTAACTGACGAACGATAGATTTCCAGTCATCATTGATATCGATACCAGTGATCTCATTACGCGGTACCATGATGTCGTTCACTGTTACGTGTTCAAGATCGAGGATTGAAATCAGCATGTCTTGGTGACGCTTTGGAATCAGGCTACCAGCTTCATTTACCACAGTTCGAAGCTCATCAGAGCTCAAATGGTCTTCGTCGTCGTGAGTGGCTTTGACGCCGATCAGGCGAATGAACCCATTGGTAATGAAGTTGACCAAGATAACCAGAGGCGAAAGCAGTTTCATTAAAATAGTGAGGACAATACTGCTCGCATAAGATACGCGTTCTGGATAAAGAGAAGCGATAGTTTTTGGGGTCACCTCTGCAAACACAAGCACCACCATGGTCAGCGCACCAGTGGCAATGGCGACACCAATGTCACCATAAATTCTCATGCCGAGTATGGTAGCAATAGCAGAAGCAAGAATATTAACGAGGTTGTTACCTATAAGAATTAGGCCGATGAGGCGATCAGGACGACTAAGCAGTTTTTCAACTCGCTTTGCTCCTTTGTGACCCGTTTTAGCTAAGTGTCTAAGCCTGTAACGATTCAGAGACATCATCCCTGTTTCTGAACCGGAGAAGTAACCTGAAATTACAATGAGACCCGCGAGTAGCGCAAATAAGATACCCGTTGAAATGTCATCCAAAACTTATCTTTTCCTTGTTATGTATTGATTAATTTATGACCGAATATGACGGCGGTGTCAATGAGAAATCATATTGGTCATTGAGTGTAGAAAGGTGCATTAACAGCACCTTAAGATGAATTTAAGTGAGAATGATCTCTCTCACGAATCGACTTCCAAAGTAGGCTAAGGTTAACAGTGTCGCACCTGCGACTGCAAACCAAGTGACTTTACGGCCACGCCAGCCTTTTTTGATAGTGACCCCAAAGTAAAACTGAGTAGATGACCCAAGCGATGAGAGACAAAATGCCTTTGTGCGCTTTACCTTGAGCAAACATGTCATGAACGAATGTAAAACCAGTCAGAAGTGTACCGGTTAGCAACGCCGTACCAATCAGAATGATCTTAAATAGTTGGCGCTCCACCATCATTAACGGGGAAGGTTTGGGTTCATAACCAGCGCTTTTTTCGCTTTAAGCTTGTGATCTAACCAAGCGAGTTGAATAGCATATAGCGCACCGATGGTGAGCGTTGAGTATGAGAACAGCGCTAATGAAATATGGATTAGAAGCTTAGGGTCATGTTCTAGGTGGGTAATAAAGGTACTTGGCAGAAAAGCTGCTGCTAATAGGTTAATGGCAGCAAAGCTATAAACCACGGGAAGTAAGAACCATAACCGGGTTTTGAGCATCGCAAAGCTCATCACAACAGAAATGATGAAGCTGATGAGTGACGCGACATTGAGAATACTAAGGTTTTGACCGCTTCCATTTAAGATTAAGTCGCTTAATAACCAGGCATGAAAAGTCAGCGCAATGGCAGCGCTAATAAAGACGGTCTTGGTGCGGATCCCCGTTTGATGGAGTAAGCCAGGTACTATGGTTGCGATAGCGAGTGAATAGAGTATAGCCGCCGCAACAGCGAACAAGTTGTCCATTATTCTCACAAAAACAGTTTATGAATAAAGGAATTATACCCTTCATCATGTCTGTGGGCTATGGCTGATAGGCAAACATTTGCGACAGATGAGAGATCAAAACCGATCTCGTTAACTAGAACGGGTATGACTAACAGATAGCCTAAGGTATACTCACGGTAATGATCGCCTGATAGCGAAGAGTAAAAAGATGTTTGAAAATTTAACGGATCGATTATCCAAAACGCTGAAAAATATCAGCGGCAAAGGTCGACTGACCGAAGACAATATTAAAGAGACGTTGCGTGAAGTGCGAATGGCGCTTCTTGAGGCCGACGTAGCATTGCCAGTTGTACGCGACTTTATCAAGCGCGTAAAAGAAGGCGCGGTGGGTGTTGAGGTATCTAAATCTCTAACACCAGGCCAAGAGTTCATCAAGATCGTTCAGTCTGAACTTGAAGCTGTTATGGGTGAGTCTAATGAGGCGCTAAATCTCGCAGCTCAACCACCGGCAGTGATTTTAATGGCAGGTTTGCAAGGTGCGGGTAAAACCACCAGTGTCGGTAAACTGTCTAAGTTATTGACTGAGCGAGACAAGAAGAAAGTTCTTGTTGTTTCTGCCGACGTATATCGCCCAGCGGCAATTAAGCAGCTAGAAACTTTAGCTGGCGATGTGGGTGTTGACTTCTTCCCATCAAGTGCCGATCAAAAGCCTATCGATATTGCGAAACGCTGCTATCGATCATGCGAAGAAGAAATTCTACGATGTGCTTCTTGTCGATACCGCAGGTCGTCTAGCGGTTGATGAAGAGATGATGGCTGAGATCCAAGATCTTCACTCTGCTATCAAACCGGTAGAAACTCTGTTCGTGGTTGATGCCATGACGGGTCAAGATGCGGCAAACACAGCAAAAGCCTTTGGTGACGCCCTACCGCTAACCGGTGTGATCCTGACCAAGGTTGATGGTGATGCACGTGGTGGTGCTGCTCTGTCAGTACGTCATATCACTGGCAAGCCAATTAAATTCTTAGGTGTCGGTGAGAAAACCGACGCACTTGAACCATTCCACCCAGAGCGCGTTGCATCGCGTATTCTTGGCATGGGTGACGTGCTGTCACTTATCGAAGATCTACAACGTAATGTTGATACCGATAAAGCTGAGAAGCTTGCGAAGAAGTTTAAAGAGAAGAAAGGCTTCGATTTAGAAGACTTCCGCGAGCAGCTAGGTCAGATGCAAAACATGGGCGGCATGATGGGCATGATGGATAAGCTGCCAGGTATGAATAACTTACCGGACAACGTGAAAGACAAAGTTGACGATAAGATGTTTAAACAGATGGAAGCCATCATTAACTCAATGACAATGAAAGAGCGTCAACGTCCAGAGATCATCAAAGGTTCTCGCAAGAAACGCATTGCTGCGGGCTCTGGTACTCAGGTACAAGACGTTAACCGTATGCTTAAACAGTTCACCCAGATGCAGAAGATGATGAAGAAAATGCAGAAGGGCGGCATGAAAGGCATGATGCGCAACATGCAAGGCATGATGGGCGGTGGCATGGGTGGTATGGGCGGTGGATTTAATCCATTTGGTCGATAATTACTCAAACACAACAATCTTTTCAGTCTGTTAGCTAGTTCACAAACTTAATCTCCCCATCTCTTTATAGGGATGAAAAAGTATGTTGGTGAAAAAATAGCTAAAGACCTTGCATTGCCTCGGAATAAGAGTAAAATTCCGAGGCTTTATTTTGGCACGAGACCCCAAGTTATTCGTTAAAGAGTGGCTTCTGGGGTTAATTTTATTTTTGAGAAAGCAAAGAGGACGACATGGTAACCATTCGTTTGGCACGTCACGGCGCTAAAAAGCGTCCATTTTATCAAATCGTAGTAGCGGACAGCCGCAAAGCTGCAACTGGCCGTTTCATCGAGAAAGTAGGTTTCTTTAACCCTACTGCTACTGGTCAAGAAGAAGGTCTACGTCTAGACCTAGACCGCGTAAACCACTGGGTTGGTGAAGGCGCGTCTCTATCTGACCGCGTTGCTAAGCTAGTTAAAGACGCTCAAAAAGCGGCTTAATTTTTACTGTATTAAGTAGAAGAATTAGCTTATGTCGATGAAAGGTAAAGAAACAATGAGTGATCAAAACGAAAAAATTGTTATGGGCAAGTTTGGTGCTACCTATGGCATTCGTGGTTGGCTCAAAGTTTTTTCCTACACAGACAATGCTGAAAGCATATTCGATTACAGCCCTTGGTTTATTAAGCAAAAGGGTGAGTGGGTTGAGTTCAAAGTTGAAACTTGGAAACGCCATAACAAAGGTATGGTGGCTAAGCTTGAGGGCTTAGATGTACGTGAAGACGCGCATCTCCTAACCAACTTTGAAATCGCAATTAACCCTGCGTCGCTGCCTGAATTGTCAGAAGATGAGTTCTACTGGCGTGAATTGTTTGGAATGCAAGTAGTAACCGATAAAGGTTATGATCTAGGTGTCGTAAGCGACATTCTAGAAACTGGTTCAAACGATGTTCTCGTGGTGAAAGCAAATCTAAAAGATGCTTTCGGACAAAAGGAACGATTAATCCCGTTTCTTGAAGAGCAAGTGATCAAAAAAGTTGATCGCGAAGCTCAACGGATCGAAGTTGACTGGGATCCTGGATTCTAGCTCCAAAACTACAGAGCGAGAGAACACATGTGGGTTGGCGTAATTAGCCTGTTTCCTGAAATGTTCCGTTCTGTTACTGATTTTGGAGTAACAGGTCAAGCGGTTAAAAAAGGTCTTTTATCGATTGAGACATGGAATCCTCGCGATTTCACTCATGATAAACATCGCACTGTTGATGATAGACCTTACGGTGGTGGCCCTGGCATGTTAATGATGGTTCAGCCTTTGCGCGATGCCATTCAAACAGCTAAACAAGCTTCACCGGGTAAGACGAAAGTCATTTACCTTTCTCCTCAAGGTCGAAAGCTCGACCAACAAGGAGTTGAAGAGCTGGCAACCAATGAGAACTTGCTTCTTATTTGTGGCCGCTATGAAGGGGTAGATGAGCGCATCATTCAATCTGAAGTTGACGAAGAATGGTCGATTGGGGATTTTGTGATGACGGGTGGCGAACTGCCAGCCATGACGTTGATTGACTCAGTATCTCGGTTTATTCCGGGCGTGCTTGGAGATTTTGCGTCAGCAGAAGAAGACTCTTTTGCTAATGGCTTGCTAGATTGCCCTCACTATACGCGTCCAGAAGTGTTAGATGGTGTTGAAGTACCAACGGTGCTGAAATCCGGAAATCACAAGGACATTCGTCGCTGGCGACTCAAGCAGTCGTTGGGCCGTACTTGGCTAAGAAGACCAGAACTCCTGGAAAACCTAGCTCTGACTGACGAACAGGAACAATTACTTGCCGAGTTCATTAAAGAACATCGAGTTAATAGCAAGTAACCTAATTTATTTAGTATCAGTTTATTCTAGGAATTTTAAAAATGAGTAACATCATCAAGGCTCTTGAAGAAGAGCAAATGAAACAAGACCTACCTACTTTTGCACCTGGTGACACAGTAGTAGTTCAAGTAAAAGTAAAAGAAGGTGACCGTGAGCGTCTACAGGCTTTCGAAGGCGTTGTAATCGCAATCCGTAACCGTGGTCTACACTCTGCATTCACAGTTCGTAAGATCTCGAACGGTGAAGGTGTTGAGCGTACGTTCCAAACTCACTCTCCAATGGTTGATAGCATTGAAGTTAAACGCCGCGGTGCAGTACGTCGTGCCAAACTGTACTACCTACGTGAGCGTTCTGGTAAGTCAGCTCGTATTAAAGAGAAACTTGCTAAGAAGTAATGCTATAACTAGCGTTCTCATAGAAAAAGCGGAGGCCATAGGCCTCCGCTTTTTTTTTAGGCACTATGCTGGTGGTATTTCACGATAGCTACGGCGTCGGTACTCATTTACTTCCGTAGACTCCGAGCCTCTTCCTAGGTAGAAAGGAAAATTTCTACGCCCTAAGATAAAAAATTACCTTCACAAAAAGTTAAGCAATTCATTGGGTGTAAAAATGCCGATGCTTTCACATCGGCTTCGCTTTATTCTAGTCGTGCAGCTTTCTCGCATCTCGGAGTGAAGCGTTACTTTCTTTTAGTATTGATCTTCCGACCAACCATCTGAATCAGACATATCCGGGGCGCCAGGGATGCTGTTTTCTTCGTCTGCCCATTCACCAAAATCGATCATTTGGCACTGCTTACTACAGAAAGGGCGATGTGGCTTTGTTCGCCCCATTCAACGTCGGTTCCGCATTGCGGGCACGGAACGATGGTCATTTTAGTCATGGTGTTGATTACTTTGTGTTGGGATCTATTTATTGATTATAGCAATTTGGCAGTGGGCTTTTGAATAGTGTCTTAGCTGCAAACAGCAAGTTCAAACTTGATGTCTTGCGAACAAGCTTGCCCTGAATGAAATTCAATAAATTTAATAGCAAAACGGCTCTTATGTCCCGATATCATCGGATAGACACCGTAATTGAGTGGAATGTTTAAGCGTAGAATATTGGCTTCTTCGGCATCACTTTGGAAAAAGCCCGTCTGAGCAATCTGCGGTTTAAAATGCCCAGTTTCGCGTGTCAGCTTTAGCCATAGCTTTAGAGCATCGGCGAGTGGAAGCAGGGTGTTTATCCACTGATTTGCATCGTGAGTTTTTCGCTCAATTGGCAAATGTAGCCAGTGGTGTAGAGCTGGAAGATCAAAACAGCAGGCACCACCGGGTAGATTGAAGCGCTGCCTAATGGCACTCAGGAAGCGATCTTCCTTCAAGCTTTGGCCAAAACGTTCAGCCGTCATTAATTCGCTATGAACTTGATCCACTTCAGCTAGTACATTATTGAGCATCTCTTGATCGACACCTGGCACATCAAGCCAGCTTTTATACATCAGCCTTTGCTTTTCAATGTCTTTTGCTAATTCACTTTTTAGCTGAATTTGCTCGAAGATCTCTAGGAGATCAAATAGAGAGCGAAATAGTAAAAGGTGTTGTTGATCATCACTAAATTGCGAGGAAACTTGAAGCTGATTTAACAACGACTCTACACGAAGGTAGATTCGAGTTTTCTCGTTCAGTGGATGTTCAAAGTAGTGAGTGGTCATTTAGCAAAGCCTTAGGTATGTTCTCTTTTATTCTCACAAATTTTCACTGCTCATGGCTAGGTACTTTTTATGTAATTCTGTGATTTGCGGCAAAAGTTTTTCGTTTTCTGTATTGTTTTTAATCACATCATCCGCGCAAGCTAAGCGATCTTGTCGCGAAGCTTGTGAATTAAGAATAGATTCCACCTGCGAGCGCGAAACGTCATCGCGATCTATGGTGCGTTTAATCTGAGTTTCTTTTTCTACATCAACCACTAACAACCTATTTACTAAGCTCTGCAAGTCGTTCTCAACCATTAAAGGTACGACCAAAAGCGCGTAGGGCGAACGAGTTTGTGTCAACTGCTCAATCATAGCTTGACGTATCATAGGATGAAGTAAGCCATTCAGCCACAGCTTAAGCTCTGGGTCTGAGAAGATAATTTCTCTTAGCACTCCTCGGTTTAAAGTCCCCCGTTTATCGAGAATCTGTTCACCAAATTTGTCTACGATAGCAGCAAGTCCGGGAGTGCCCACTTCCACTACTTCTCTAGCGACAACATCTGCATCGACAATATCAATATCAAAGTGCTCGTTGAACAGGTTTGCCACGGTTGTTTTACCGCTAGCGATTCCACCAGTTAGGCCAATAACGAAAGTCATTTATGCCACTCCCAAAATGGTTGAAAAATACCAGTGAGTAATTTGGTCTCCCCAAATCAAACTTAACCATCCTGCAATCGCAAGGTAAGGGCCAAATGGAAAGGCTTTATCGATGCCGCGTTTTTTGTAGCCTTAACTGAATCAAACCAAATACCAACCCAACAAGTGATGAAAGGAGAATAATCATAGGAAGATACTGCCAGCCAAGCCAAGCCCCTAAGGCTGCGAGTAGCTTAAAATCACCGTAGCCCATCCCTTCTTTGCCTGTAGTTAGTTTGAATGCCCAATAGACGCTCCATAACGTTAAGTAACCGGCCATAGCGCCAATGATGGAATCTGTTAGGGTAACAGGGCTAATCTCTGTGAGTGACAAGCCAATGCCTGCCCAGAGTAATGGGAGCGTCAGTTGATCAGGAAGCAACATGGTATCGAGATCGATAAAGGTTGCGGCGATTAGGGTAAAAGTAAGAAATAGGAGCGCGACACTAAAATAGCTATAGCCGAAGTGACTAGCGAGAATGAAGCATAGCCCTCCGCTCAGTAGCTCAACCAATGGATATCTAGGGCTAATTGGCGTGCTGCAATGTGCGCATTTCCCTCTAAGTAAAAGCCAGCTTACGACAGGAACGTTATCTCTAATACGCAGTTGGGTGCTGCAAGAGGGACAGGTTGAGCGAGGAGTGCTAAGTGTATAAGTCCCGTGTGGCTTTTCTATTTGAGCGTCAGGAAAACTTTCTGCGCACTCACTTTGCCACTCCCTTTCCATAATTATGGGTAGTCGATGAATAACGACATTGAGAAAGCTGCCTATGATTAAACCAAAGAGAGCAGCCAGCACAGGAAACAACCACGGATAGTAAAGAAAAATGTCCATATCAAAGTCGGTTAAATGAGCGAGTTGATTAGTTTATCCTAACACACTCATTAAGTTAAAGATTGGTAAGTACATCGCAACCACTAAGCCACCTACGACGACACCTAAAAATAGAATGATGAGTGGTTCAAGAATTTTGCCAAGATTGTCCACCGTGTTGTCGACTTCAAACTCATAAATGGACGCGACTTTATTGAGCATATTATCCAGTTGACCTGACTCCTCGCCGATCATCACCATTTGTAGAACCATTTCTGGAAAAGCTTGAGTATCTCGCATTGCCACGTAGAGCGGCGCTCCCGCTGATGTGGCTTTATATACCTCTTCAACGGCCTCTTGGTAATAGCGATTACCTGCAGTTTTAGAGGTGGTTTTGAGGCCACTTAGGATGGGGATACCTGCCGCAAAGCTGGTCGCCAAAGTGCGGCTAAATTTAGCAATAGAAGCCTTGCCAAGTACGCCTCCTATTACTGGCAGCTTTAATGAAAGCCTACTTCCCCATCGCTGAATTGATGGGGAGCGACTGCGAAGTACCTTGAAAACAAAGAGTGCGGCGCCAGTCAGTAACAACAATGGTAGAGAGTAGGCTTGAACCCAGTGCGACAGATTAATCACACTTTGTGTAAATGCGGGAAGCTCGGTACCAAAACCCGAAAACATCGACTCGAATTCAGGCAACACCATAGTCAGCATGAGGTAGCAAACGCCAATAGCTGTCAACATTACCATGCTAGGGTATATTAGCGCTTTGATAACTTTGGCTCGTAGTTGTTCACTTTTTTCACGATAGTCAGCTAAGCGCTCAAAGACTTCGGCGAGATTTCCAACCTCTTCGCCCGTCGAGACAAGATCGATATATAAGGAATCGAAATGCGTGCTAGCTGTGCGCATTGCTTTAGACAAGGGTGTTCCCGCCTCGACACTCTTTGTGATTTGCAGCAGAATGGATTTCATCTCCGCTTTTTTTTGATTATCGGCAATCAATCGAATCGATTGAATGATAGGAACACCAGTAGTGAGCATGGTGGCGAGCTGCCGAGTTAACGTTGTGATGTCTTTAGCTGAAACTTGGTGAGAGAGTTTGGTGATAAAAGAGACACTACTGCGTTTGATTTTTTTTATTTGTATGTGCTGCTCTTTGAGCTTATCTCTTATCTCCATTTCAGTCAGAGCAAGAGCTTGTCCTTTCACCCGTTTGCCTTGTGGGTTGATACCACGCCAGCGATAATTCTTAAGTGCTGTTGGTTTGGCTTTCATCGCTTAAATCCTACAAGTAAAGAACACGTTGAAGTTCAGCGAAGCTGGTTATTCCTTCTCCGAGCTTTTCGATGCCAGATTGAGCCAGTGTTTTCATACCATTGTTCACGGCTATTTTTTCAATTTCAGGTACACTTGCACCTTGCAAAATTGCAGTGGTTAACGATGCATTGAACGTCATCATTTCATAGATACCAGTCCGCCCCGAATAACCGCCATTGCACTGGTTACAACCGTTGTTGTTTGCTTGGTATATGATGGCGTCATTAGGAATGCAGTAGGAGTTTCGAATACTTTCAGGGAGTGGATGGAGTTGCTTGCAGTGAGGGCATAAGCGGCGTGCTAACCTCTGAGCAACAATCAGACTTAAAGATGACACTAAGTTGAAGTTTTCAACCCCCATGTTGTGTAGGCGAACAATGGTTTCCGATGCGGAGTTGGTGTGCAGAGTCGATAATACTAAGTGCCCAGTTTGTGCTGCTTTTACTGCTATTGATGCGGTTTCTAGGTCGCGTATCTCGCCGACCATGACGATATCTGGGTCCTGCCTCAGAAATGCCCGAAGCGCCTCAGCAAAGCCAAAACCAATTTTAGGTTGGACTTGAACTTGATTGATTCCCGTTAGGTTAATCTCGACAGGATCTTCTGCAGTTGAGATATTGACTTCAGATTTATTTAACACATTCAGCCCAGAATACAGTGAAACCGTTTTTCCGCTTCCTGTTGGGCCGGTCATTAGGATCATGCCTTGAGGTTTTTTTAGTGCCTCTAGATAAAGTTTCTTCTGTTCTTCACTGTAGCCAAGTCGATCAATATCAAGACTTGCCGCACTGCTATCGAGCAGCCGCAGCACGATCTTTTCTCCCCACATGGTTGGCAGGGTAGAAACACGAATATCGATAGCGGTTAGCTCATCAAGTCGCAGCTTTATTCTCCCATCTTGGGGTAGCCGACGCTCTGCAATATCCAACTTAGCTAAGATTTTTAGTCGGGCAGATAATCGGCGGCTGAGGTGAGCGGCTGGTTGTTGGTTTTCAATCAAGATGCCATCGCAACGAAAGCGTACGCGATAACTGGACTCGTAGGGCTCAAAATGAATATCAGATGCCCCTTTACGTACTGCATCCATCAAAATTTGATTGATGAAGCGGCTAACGGGAGAGTCATCTTGACTTAGGTCTTCAATGCTTTGGTTTTCGTCGTCGGATATCTCAACAATGTTGGCCAACTCATCTTGGCTTATCTCTTTTCCAATGGCGTTTTGCTGACCAAGGCTATGACCGTAGAGTTTGCGAATAGCTGCCTGCAGCGTATGGTAATCAACCAACACATATTCGACTTGTAAACCAGTGGCAAAACGAAACTCATCTTCAAGCTGCCCATTAGTTGGATCGGTAACAGCAAGGGTTAAAGTAAACTCGTCACTACTGATAGGAAGAGCAAGAAAGCGGGTAATCAGTTCACGTAGGCCAAGCTGCTGGCAAAGTTCTGCATAGTTGTATTGAGAGAGGTCAGCAATGGGTAGCCCCACCACTTCACTCAAACCAAAGGCGAGCTGCTGAGAGTCAAAATGTTCAAGTGTCAGCAAAGCTTCGACAATCGAACAATTTGACTGTTTAGCATGAAAAACAACTTCAGACTCCTGCGTTTCAGACAGTAAGTTGGCCTGACGCAGGAGTTTGGAAAGGTTAGAGTGCAAGTTTAACAGCCATTCAAGGTTACATTGCTTGCTCCTGCACCAGAGGTACTACATGACCAATCCCCCGAGGTGCTTCTAGCCAAAATTACAGAGTTACCTTTACCACCACCCTCAGTAATATTTACGGTAATGCCACCAGAAGTAACACTTATCGCTCCTAGGCTAAAGGCTGTGGCTTTAATTGCAGATGAAGTAGTAGGAGCAGCCCCACTAACGGCAACGTAATCTTCATAGTTTGTTTTCAGTGCGGTTGCTGTAGCTAGAGCGGATCCTAGAGAGCCTTTTATAACGTAATCTTGATACTTTGGAACCGCAATCGCCGCCAATACGCCAATCACAGCCACAACAATCATCAGTTCAATAAGGGTAAAGCCTTTAGCTTTTTTAGGGTTGTGTCTCATTATTTTCTTCACCATGTAAATTAATAAACAATGGAGATAAATTAATAACTTAGTTGCATATTTAGAATGCACTCGATGAGCTTGCGCGAGTGATATTGTGAAACTTGATGAATAATTTCATCAAACTGACATATTGATTTGAAGTGGCGCTAAGAATTGAAGGGTGGAAAAGAAAAAGAGAGGCAAGCCTCTCTTCTATCAATATGAATTATATGCGCTTTATTAGGGGGTGTTACTTAAAACGCATGGAAAGGTCCATAGCTTTAAGGTGTTTAGTCAAAGCACCAACAGATATGTAATCGACCCCTGTTTCTGCAAATTCACGCACTGTAGCTAGCGTGACATTTCCTGAGTTCTCTAGTGCTGCGCGACCAGCGTTGATTTTGACGGCTTCACGCATCATGTCGGTGGTGAAATTATCCAACATGATAATGTCTGCGCCTGCATCGATGGCCAGTTGTAGCTCTTCTAGGCTTTCCGTTTCTACTTCAACAGGCTTACCAGGGTTAAGTTCTTTGGCCTTGGTAATGGCTTGAGTAATGCCACCACAAGCAATGATGTGGTTTTCTTTAATTAGGTAAGCATCAAATACACCGATTCGATGATTAAAACCACCACCACAAGCAACGGCATACTTAAGCGCGCTACGGAGACCTGGAATGGTTTTGCGTGTATCAAGCAGGCGGCAGCCTGTGCCTTCGATTTGCTTAGCGTATTCAGCCGTAATCGTTGCACAACCAGAAAGCGTTTGGATGAAGTTCATTGCATTGCGCTCACCAGTTAGGAGCATTCTTGCGCTGCCGGAAAGAGTGCACAGTACTTGGTTTGGTTCAACTGTGTCCCCATCTTTCACATGCCACTCAATACTCACTTTACTACCATTCTCTTGGCTAGCAAGCTGCTTGAAGACTTCGTCGGCCCAATCTTGGCCGCAAAACACACCGTGTTCACGTGTGATGATGGTTGCCACATTATGAGCATCTTCAGGAATTAGACTTGCGGTGATATCGGCAGTTAGATCAAGGCGACCGCTAGATCTTCTTTTAGTGTATCGGCGACTGCGCGAGTGATCTCTAAAGGCAGCTGCTGCTTCAAATAATCAAGGCGCTCTTGGCTATTATGTGTGTTTTTCATCGCAAATCTAATGTCTGAATTGAACTGGGTGGGAATGATACGATGTGTTGAAGTGAATTTCAGCCCTTTATCTCGTATTTAGTCACTAAATTGCTAAAATCGAATTTCAATTGCAGTAAAGGAATAGCACACATGGTTGAGTCAGTGACCGATTCTAATCAACATATTGATACTCGAGGCTGGTATTTGGCTGCGCGACATGTGCCATCTCCTTACTATGACAAACGCAGTGATGAAGAAGATATTTCATTGCTGGTGGTACACAACATTAGCCTACCACCGGGTCAGTTTGGCGGCCCATATATTGAACAGTTCTTCACAGGACAACTGAACCCTGACGAGCATCCCTTTTTTCAAGTTATCCATAAGATGGGTGTATCGGCGCACTGTTTGATCCGGCGCGATGGTGAAGTGGTTCAGTTTGTACCATTTAGTGCAAGAGCTTGGCATGCTGGCGCGTCTAGCTTCGCAGGGCGCGAAAAGTGCAATGACTATTCGATAGGTATTGAGATGGAAGGTAGCGATTATGTTGCCTATACCCAAGCACAGTACGAGGCATTAGCGACATTGACGCGTGTTTTACAACTGCGTTATCAGAAAATTACATCAGGCAGAGTGACAGGGCATCAATATATCGCTCCGCTGCGCAAAACGGACCCGGGATTGGTATTCGATTGGATAAAATATCGAGCGCTTATTAATCAATAGTGCATTAATTAAGAGTGAGTGCTGCAGCTTTAGACTTTGAAATGAACTTGGCTTATCGCATCATGTTGCGATAAGCCTAAAACACTAAAGCGTGTCGTGGTATTCCACTAACACTTGCTCGACCCAACCGGCGATTCGCTCGTCGCTGAGTTCGTATTGTGAGTCTTCATCGAGCGCTAAACCGACGAAATGCTTACCGTCTTCAGTGAGGGCTTTAGAAGCTTCGAATTCGTAACTGTCATCGTTTGGCCAGTAACCGATGAGTGAGGCACCAACGGCTTTCAACTCATCATGAAGCATCCCCATTGCATCGAGATACCACTCGCCATAACCTTCTTGATCGCCTAAGCCGAATAACGCGACGCACTTGCCTTTTAGAGAAATGCCAGCGATTTGCTCCCATATAGCGCTCCAGTCTTCTTGGATTTCACCAAAATCCCATGTAGAAATGCCAAACAACAGTAGGTCGTAATTATTGACTAGGGTTAACGGTGAGTCTTTCACATTGTGTATATCGACCAGTTCTTCACCAATGATAGCTCGGATTTTTTCAGCCGCCATTTCGGTATAGCAGGTGCTTGAGCCGTAAAACAGTCCAATCTTCATAATTCACATAATTTGGTTGAGCAATGGGGGATTCTACCCACAAAATGTTGAGAATTGCAGCGCCTAAGCATGTTTAATGTGAAATTTTATGGCTTTGCAGTGATTCGTCCCTTACTCTGAGCGAAGATAAACATGAGGTTTGCCGTGACGAAAATAATGTCCCCTGATCAAGGCTAGTGGAACAATTTCTTGATGCGATGTGGATGGAGCGAGGTTTGTCAGAGAACACGCTAGCATCTTATCGAAATGATCTTAATAAGCTGTTGGTGTGGATGTCAGACGAGAATTACCGTCTAGACTTCATTAGCTTATCGGGTTTACAAGACTACCAAGCTTGGTTGGCTGACCAAGATTATAAGCAAACATCACGCGCTCGCATGCTGTCTGCGATTCGTCGTCTCTTTCAATACCTGCACCGAGAAAAAGTGCGCGCCGACGATCCAAGCTCACTATTGGTAAGCCCTAAACTACCCAAGCGTTTACCTAAAGATCTCTCGGAAGAGCAGGTGGATGCATTGTTAGATGCCCCCGATCCTAACGATCCGATGGAGTTGCGGGACAAGGCCATGCTTGAGCTGCTTTATGCGACGGGATTGCGTGTGACAGAGCTCGTTAGTCTGACTATGGAAAACATCAGCTTGCGCCAAGGTGTGGTGCGCGTGACAGGTAAAGGTGGCAAAGAACGATTAGTTCCGATGGGAGAAAATGCCGTCGACTGGATTGAAACTTTTATCGCGCAAGGCAGGTCTGAACTATTGGCGGGAAACTCTTCTGATGTGGTTTTTCCGAGTAAGCGAGCAAGGCAAATGACCCGTCAGACCTTTTGGCATCGTATTAAACACTATGCGGTAGTCGCTGGAATTGATACTGAACACCTATCGCCACACGTATTGCGACACGCGTTTGCCACGCATTTGTTGAATTACGGAGCGGATCTCAGAGTTGTGCAGATGCTTCTTGGTCATAGTGACTTATCGACAACGCAAATTTATACTCATGTCGCAACGGAACGACTGAAACAAATTCATAGTGAGCACCATCCGCGTGCTTAAAACATAGGTAACCAAATCAATGAGCGTACTTCGTTATTTAACACTCCTCAGCCTACCTTTGATTGTGATGGGATGTAATGCTGAAAAAGAAACGGCCTCTGCCGAAGTTTCTACACAAGTCGAAGCGGTCGATGCTGCATTTGATAAACAAGCCATCATGGATAAGTTCACTCAGCTTGGTGCTAACGTCGTGGATGTCAAGGCTTCGGAAGTTAGCGGCTTAGTCGAAGTAGAAACAGCGGGAGGAACACTATTTGCCTCTGCTGATGGCCAGTACTTTTTCATGGGAACCCTATATCAAATCGGTGAAGATGGGAAGTACGTCGATGTGATGGCAATGCGTCAAGCACCTGAAAATGCCAAGAAGCTTGAATCTGTATCAGATTCGGTTATTGAGTTTAAAGCCGATGAAGAAAAATACGTCGTGACAGTATTCACTGATATTACCTGTGGCTACTGTGTCCGCCTGCACAATCAAATTGGTGGCTACAACGATCTGGGTATCTCGGTTCGCTACATGGCTTACCCACGCCAAGGCGCAACGGGTTCGGTTGCGGATCAAATGGCTGCGATTTGGTGTGCCGAGGATCAACAAACAGCTATGCATGATGCTAAGATTAACCGCCAGTCGATTGATCCAAGCGGCGATATGGCGCAATGTAAAGATACTGTGGCGAAACATTACAACCTTGGTCGCTCATTGGGTATCAGCGGAACGCCGTCAATCTTCCTACCGAGTGGTGAAATGGTGGGTGGTTATGTACCACCAGCTGAACTGTTAAATCGCCTAAACTAAAAGACACTAAGGAAGTGGCTGAGTCGTGCCAGAGCGTACCAGCCTACTTTGACTTCTATGATAGAAATTCAACGTAGACCCGAAGTTAATCTCGATCTCCTTCCCCAATCCATTGAACCACTATTACGCCGCATCTATATTAGTCGTGGTATTGAATCCGAGCAGCAATTAGAAAAAAGCGCCAGAGCTCTACATTCTTATCAGCAATTTGCGGGAATAGATGCCGCGGTTGAACTGTTGTTCCAAGCAATAGAGACCCAAAAGCGAATTATCGTCGTTGGAGACTTTGATGCCGACGGGGCCACCAGTTCCGCATTATCGGTGTTAGCCTTGCGTATGCTAGGTAGCAATAATGTCGATTATTTAGTGCCGAACCGTTTTGAAGATGGGTATGGTCTAAGCCCTGAGGTGGTCGATCAAGCCATCGATATTGGTGCCCAAGTCATCATGACGGTGGATAACGGCGTGTCTTCCATTGAAGGTGTCCGTTATGCCAAAGAAAAGGGTTTAAAAGTATTAGTAACAGACCATCACTTGCCGGGCAGCGAACTGCCGGATGTGGATGCGATGGTTAATCCTAATTTGGAATCGTGTGCATTTCCTTCTAAGTCATTAGCGGGTGTTGGTGTTGCTTTCTACTTAATGATGGCCTTGTGCGTTCATATGCGAAAAGTCGGCTGGTTTGCGAATCAAGGTATGGCTGAACCTAAGCTGATGGAGCTGATTGATCTGGTAGCTCTGGGTACCGTGGCCGATGTCGTAGCGCTAGATGAAAACAATCGAATCTTGGTCCATCAAGGCCTACAGCGCATTCGAGCGGGTAAAGCTAGACCGGGTATTCAGGCTCTGATTGAAGTAGCAAAACGCGATGCGAGCCGTTTGGTTGCGTCCGACTTTGGTTTCGCATTGGGGCCAAGAATCAATGCTGCCGGCCGTTTGGATGACATGTCCTTTGGTGTAGAGCTTTTAATGAGTAACAACATCCACGCCGCTCGTCGTATGGCTAGCGAGCTGGATGGCTTGAATCAAACTCGTAAAGAGATTGAAGAGGGCATGAAGCAAGAAGCCATGGCATTTTGTGAGCGTTTACAGTTTGGTGAAAATGCCGAGCTGCCTCACGGCCTAGTACTATTCCAACGAGATTGGCATCAAGGTGTGATTGGTATACTAGCTTCTCGAATTAAGGAGAAATTCCACCGTCCTGTGATCGCCTTTGCTGATGGAGGAGAGGGCAGTATTAAAGGTTCTTGTCGCTCGATACCTGGTTTACACATGCGTGACGCTTTGGACCGTATTGATACTCAAAACCCTGGTTTGATCATCAAGTTTGGTGGCCACGCAATGGCGGCGGGATTAACGATTCAAGAGAAAGACTTTGAACAGTTTTCAAAACTATTTGACCAAGTAGTGCGTGAAGAGCTCGACGATGCGGCCTTGAAAGGCATCGTGCTGAGTGATGGCGAATTGGTTCCCGAAGAGTTCTCAATGCATACTGCGGAGTTGATTCGTTCTGGTGGCCCTTGGGGGCAAGCCTTCCCTGAGCCTATATTTGATGGTGAGTTCAAAGTGCTCCACCAAAAGCTGGTGGGTGAAAAGCACCTCAAACTGATGTTAGAGCCTCTGTTCAAAGGGCACCCAACTAACATTATGATCGATGGTATCGCGTTTAATATCGATCTCAGACGCTGGCCAGATGCGTCGGTAAAAACGGTGCATCTCGCCTACAAACTCGATATCAACGAGTTTAGAGGTAACCGTTCTTTACAATTAATGGTTGAACATATCGAGCAAAATAAGCCTATCAAAGCGCCTTTTTGACACTTGAAAAGGCGCTTTACAATCCAATTCATTTCTTAACCTATTTCTATGGTTTTTTCTTTTCTATTCATATTTATTTAAAATCTAGCGGTCATACTGTGATCCCTAGCACGCTATTTCCCCGCCTGTTTATATTTTGTAATTGGTAATACCAATTCTTTTGCTGTTTTAATGTGTCGATGTTGCGTAAGTGTTAGTGCGCGATCGTTTCTATGATTTGAATCAATTTTTACCTAGACAGTGGCGTTTTAATTATGTTAATTTCTGCTCCAACACAAAATTGGTAATACCAATTGACTGCAAAGAGTAGAAGAACATACAACTATGGCTTATCAAAGGATTCGTCAGCCTAAGCTCTCCGATGTTATCGAGCAGGAGCTAGAAAGGTTGATAGTGGAAGGGACACTTTCTCCGGGGCAGCAGCTGCCTCCAGAGCGAGAGCTAGCTAAGCAGTTCGACGTGTCTCGCCCTTCAATTCGAGAAGCGATACAACGTTTAGAAGCGAAAAAGCTATTAACGAGACGCCAAGGCGGTGGCACATTTGTTAGTGAGAATATTTGGAAGAACTTTTCAGATCCTCTGCTAAATTTATTGTCTAGCCATTCTGAAACTCAGCTCGATCTTCTTGAGTCGCGTCATGCGATGGAAGGGATTTCAGCCTATTTTGCGGCCATTCGTGGCACCGATGAAGACTTTGCTCGAATTCAAGCGTGCTTGGAGACAATCAGTGCAGAGCAAGCGAACAATAATATTGAAGCTGAAGCATCTGCCGTTATGGCATTTCTTATTGCTTTAACAGAAGCCGCTCACAATGTGGTGCTGCTGCATATTGTTCGAAGCCTTGCACCATTGCTTGAGCAAAACGTATTACAGAACTTAGAACTGCTTCATCGTCGTGAAGAAGTAGTTGAGAAAGTCAGTATCCATAGGGCAAATATTGTGGATGCGATTGTTTCTGGTCAGCCTGAAAAGGCGCGAGAAATGTCACATTCGCACTTGGCCTATATTGAAGAAACATTGTTGGATTTGAGCCGTGAAGAGAGTCGCCGTGAGCGTTCTCTGCGCCGAATCCAGCAGGGTAACGACTCATAGAGTCATTACATCGAATAATAAGTAGATCAAACCAACAAAAGGATAGATCGCCATGTCTGATATGAAGCATGACGTAGACGCACTAGAAACTCAAGATTGGCTGCAAGCCCTTGAATCAGTGGTACGTGAAGAAGGTGTAGAACGTGCTCAGTTCTTACTAGAAACCGTTCTAGAAAAAGCACGTCTAGATGGCGTTGATATGCCAACTGGTATCAACACTAACTACATCAATACGATTCCTGCAGCGCAAGAACCAGCTTACCCTGGTGATGTGACTCTAGAGCGTCGTATTCGCTCAATCATTCGCTGGAACGCAATCATGATCGTATTGCGTGCATCTAAGAAAGACCTAGACCTAGGTGGCCACATGGCTTCTTACCAGTCAGCAGCTGCATTCTACGAAGTTTGTTTTAACCACTTCTTCCGTGCTCCAAACGAGACGGACGGTGGCGATCTAGTTTACTACCAAGGTCATATCTCACCAGGTATCTACTCTCGTGCATTTGTTGAAGGTCGTCTAACTGAAGATCAGCTAGATAACTTCCGTCAAGAAGTAGACGGTAAAGGTATCCCTTCATATCCGCACCCTAAACTGATGCCTGAGTTCTGGCAGTTCCCAACAGTATCTATGGGTCTAGGTCCAATTTCTGCGATCTACCAGGCGCGTTTCCTTAAGTACCTAGACGGCCGTGGCATGAAAGATACGTCTGCACAGCGTGTATACGCATTCCTAGGTGACGGTGAGATGGATGAGCCAGAATCACGTGGTTCACTTTCTTTCGCGGCGCGTGAGAAACTAGACAACCTATGTTTCCTAATCAACTGTAACCTACAGCGTCTAGATGGCCCTGTAATGGGTAACGGTAGCATCATTCAAGAACTAGAAGGCCTATTCAAAGGTGCTGGTTGGAACGTTGTTAAAGTTATCTGGGGTAGCAACTGGGATTCACTACTGGCGAAAGACACGACTGGTAAACTACTACAGCTAATGAACGAAACTGTAGATGGCGACTACCAAACATTTAAGTCTAAAGACGGTGCTTACGTACGTGAACACTTCTTTGGTAAGTACCCAGAGACAGCTGCACTAGTAGCAGACATGACAGATGATGAAATCTTCGCTCTTAAGCGTGGTGGTCACGAGTCTTCTAAGCTATATGCAGCTTACAAAAACGCGGCAGACACTAAAGGTCGTCCAACTGTAATCCTAGCGAAGACTGTTAAAGGTTACGGCATGGGTGAAGCGGCTGAAGGTAAGAATATCGCGCACCAAGTTAAGAAGATGGACATGACTCACGTACTACACCTACGTGATCGTCTAGGTCTTCAAGACATTCTATCTGATGAGAAAGTAGCGGAACTTCCATACCTGAAACTTGAAGAAGGTACTGCGGAATACGAATACCTACACGCTCGTCGTAAAGAACTAAAAGGTTACACGCCACAGCGTCTACCTAAGTTCACTCAAGAATTCAAAACACCTGAGCTAGAAGAGTTCGCGCCGCTATTAAGTGAGCAGAAGCGTGATATCTCTACGACTATGGCTTACGTTCGTACTCTTAACATCCTGCTTAAGAACAAGAACATTGGTAAGAACATCGTTCCTATCATCTGTGACGAAGCTCGTACGTTTGGTATGGAAGGTCTATTCCGTCAAATCGGTATCTACAACCCGCACGGTCAGGAATACACGCCAGAAGATAAAGGCATTGTTTCTTACTACAAAGAAGCGACATCTGGTCAGGTTCTACAAGAAGGTATCAACGAGCTAGGCTCAATGGCTTCTTGGGTTGCTGCTGCGACTTCATACAGCACAAACGATCTGCCAATGATCCCGTTCTACATCTACTACTCTATGTTTGGTTTCCAACGTGTTGGCGATATGGCATGGATGGCGGGTGACCAACAAGCTCGTGGTTTCCTACTAGGTGCAACAGCAGGTCGTACAACGCTAAACGGTGAAGGTCTACAGCACGAAGACGGTCACTCGCACATCATGGCGAACACAGTTCCTAACTGTATTTCTTACGACCCAACATTCGCTTACGAAGTTGCAGTGATCATGCAAGACGGTATCCGTCGCATGTACGGTGAGAACCAAGAGAACGTGTTCTACTACCTAACTGTAATGAACGAAAACTACGCAATGCCAGCAATGCCAGAAGGTGCTGAAGAAGGAATCCGTAAGGGTATCTACAAGCTTGAGTCTTACGCAGGTGACAAGTCTAAAGTTCAGCTAATGGGCTCTGGTACTATCATGAACGAAGTACGTAAAGCAGCGACTATCCTAAGCGAAGAGTACGGCATCGCATCTGACGTATTCTCTGTAACATCGTTCAACGAGCTAACTCGTGACGGTCAAGACGCAGAGCGTTACAACATGCTACACCCTGAAGGCGAAGCGAAAGTTCCATACATTGCACAAGTAATGGGTACTGAGCCAGCAATCGCAGCGACTGACTACATGAAGAACTACTCTGAGCAAGTTCGCGCATTTATGCCTTCTGAGTCTTACAAAGTACTGGGTACTGATGGTTACGGCCGTTCTGACAGCCGTGAGAACCTACGTCGCCACTTCGAAGTTAACGCAGGCTACGTAGTCGTTGCAGCTCTTACTGAGCTAGCGAAACGTGGTGATGTTGAGAAGTCAGTCGTTGTTGAAGCGATTGCTAAGTTCAACATCGACACTGAAAAAACTAACCCACAATACGCTTAATACAGCGCTTAACTAGAAGGTAAATAAGCAATGGCAATCGAAATTAATGTACCTGATATCGGTGCGGATGAGGTTGAAGTTACTGAGATTCTTGTAAGCGTTGGCGACAAGGTTGAAGAAGAGCAGTCTCTGATCACTGTTGAAGGCGACAAAGCTTCTATGGAAGTTCCAGCGTCTCAAGCAGGTATTGTTAAAGAAATCAAAGTAGCGGAAGGTGATTCTGTTACGACTGGTTCTCTAATCATGCTGTTCGTTGAAGAAAATGTCGAAGCCGAAGGTGCAGCAGCTCCAGCTCCAGCAGCAGCGGCAGAACTGAAAGAAGTTCACGTTCCAGATATCGGTGGCGACGAAGTAGAAGTGACTGAAATCATGGTTGCAGTTGGCGACAGCATCGAAGAAGAGCAATCTCTTCTAACGGTTGAAGGCGACAAAGCATCAATGGAAGTTCCTGCACCATTCGCTGGTACAGTTAAAGAGATCAAGATCGCTTCTGGTGACTCAGTATCAACTGGTTCTCTAGTGATGGTATTCGAAGTAGCAGGCTCTGGTGCACCAGTAGCAGCTGCTCCTGCAGTTGAAGCGGCTCCAGCAGCAGCTCCTGTGGCATCAGAAAAAGAAGTAAATGTTCCTGATATCGGCGGTGACGAAGTAGAAGTTACTGAAGTAATGGTAGCGGTTGGCGATGCAGTAGAAGAAGAGCAATCTCTAATCACTGTTGAAGGCGACAAAGCTTCAATGGAAGTTCCAGCTCCATTTGCTGGTACAGTAAAAGAGATCAAGATTGCAGCTGGTGACAAAGTAACGACTGGCTCTCTAATCATGACTTTCGTTGTTGAAGGCGCAGCACCTGCTCCTGCAGCGGCTCCAGCTCAAGCGGCAGCACCTGCTCCAGCAGCAGCTCCTGCACCAAAAGCTGAAGCTCCAGCACCTGCAGCGAACGACTTCCAAGAAAACAACGACTACGCACACGCGTCTCCTGTTGTTCGTCGTCTTGCTCGTGAATTTGGCGTTAACCTATCTAAGGTTAAAGGTACTGGCCGTAAGAGCCGTATTCTTAAAGAAGACGTTCAAGCTTACGTTAAAGATGCACTTAAGCGTCTTGAGTCTGGTGCAGTGGCATCTGGCAAAGGTGGTGACGGCTCTGCTCTTGGTCTTCTACCTTGGCCAAAAGTGGACTTTAGCAAGTTCGGTGAAACTGAAGTTCAGAAGCTTTCTAAGATCAAGAAGATCTCTGGTGCTAACCTACACCGTAACTGGGTAATGATCCCTCACGTTACACAGTGGGACAACGCTGATATCACTGAGCTAGAAGCATTCCGTAAAGAGCAGAACGCAATCGAAGCGAAGAAAGACACTGGCATGAAGATCACTCCTCTTGTGTTCATCATGAAAGCGGTTGCTAAAGCTCTAGAAGCATTCCCAGCGTTTAACTCTTCTCTATCTGAAGATGGCGAAAGCATTATTCTTAAGAAGTACGTAAACGTAGGTATTGCAGTAGATACGCCAAACGGCCTAGTTGTTCCTGTATTCAAAGATGTGAACAAAAAAGGTATCTACGAGCTATCTGAAGAGCTAATGGCTGTGTCTAAGAAAGCTCGTGCTGGTAAGCTAACTGCAGCTGACATGCAAGGCGGTTGTTTCACAATCTCTAGCCTTGGTGGTATCGGTGGTACTGCATTTACACCAATCGTAAATGCACCAGAAGTTGGTATCCTAGGTGTATCTAAGTCTGAAATGAAGCCAGTGTGGAACGGTAAAGAATTCGAACCACGTCTACAACTTCCGCTGTCTCTATCATACGACCACCGTGTGATTGATGGTGCAGAAGGTGCGCGTTTCATTACATTCTTGAACGCGGCACTATCAGATATCCGTCGTCTAGTTCTGTAATAGATAGATGATTTAGAGGCGGCTAACAGCCGCCTCTACTATTAATAACATCGACAATTTGTTGTTGTCCCAGTTGGCAATTAATCCGGGATTCTCAAACGAATTGTTGTCTAGCTCACAGGCTAACTTAAAGCTACTTTCACACTGTTAACAACTCTGTAAAATATTCACGGTTTGAAAGTCCAATAATTTAAGAATACCTTCTCAGCCTGTTAGGGATAATGACTACAAGAGGTCACAATGAGCAAAGAAATTAAAGCCCAAGTTGTTGTACTTGGTTCTGGTCCTGCTGGTTACTCAGCTGCATTCCGTTGTGCAGACTTAGGTCTAGAAACAGTATTAGTTGAACGTTACAGCACTCTTGGCGGTGTATGTCTAAACGTTGGTTGTATTCCATCAAAAGCTCTTCTTCACGTTTCTAAAGTTATCGAAGAAGCAAAAGCTATGGCTGATCACGGCGTAGTTTTCGGCGAACCACAAACAGACATCAACAAGATCCGTATTTGGAAAGAAAAAGTGGTTAACCAACTGACTGGCGGTCTTGGCGGTATGGCTAAGATGCGTAACGTAACAGTGGTTAACGGATACGGTAAGTTTACTGGCCCTAACTCTATCCTAGTAGAAGGCGAAGGTGAGTCGACAGTTGTAAACTTCGATAACGCTATCGTTGCTGCGGGTTCTCGCCCAATCAAACTGCCTTTCATTCCACATGAAGACCCACGTATTTGGGATTCAACGGATGCTCTAGAACTGAAAGAAGTACCAGAAAAACTGCTTATCATGGGTGGTGGTATCATCGGTCTAGAGATGGGTACGGTTTACCACTCTCTAGGTTCTAAAGTAGACGTAGTAGAGATGTTTGACCAAGTTATCCCGGCGGCGGATAAGGACATCGTTAAAGTTTACACTAAACGTATTAAAGACAAGTTCAAGCTAATGCTTGAAACTAAAGTAACTGCAGTTGAAGCGAAAGAAGACGGTATCTACGTTTCAATGGAAGGCAAAAAAGCACCAGCAGAAGCTGAGCGCTACGATGCTGTTCTAGTTGCTATCGGTCGTGTGCCAAATGGTCAGCTAATCGATGGTGAAAAAGCGGGTCTAGAAATCGACGAGCGTGGCTTCATCAACGTTGATAAGCAGATGCGTACTAACGTTCCACACATCTTCGCTATCGGTGACGTTGTTGGTCAACCAATGCTTGCTCACAAAGGTGTGCATGAAGGCCACGTAGCTGCTGAAGTTATTTCTGGTAAGAAGCACTACTTTGACCCTAAAGTTATTCCTTCAATCGCTTACACTGAGCCAGAAGTGGCATGGGTTGGTAAGACTGAGAAAGAAGCGAAAGCGGAAGGCATCAACTACGAAGTGGCTACTTTCCCATGGGCAGCTTCAGGACGTGCAATTGCATCTGACTGTGCAGACGGCATGACGAAGATGATCTTCGATAAAGACACGCACCGTGTAATCGGTGGTGCTATCGTAGGTACTAACGGTGGTGAGCTTCTAGGTGAAATCGGCCTAGCAATCGAAATGGGTTGTGACGCTGAAGACATCGCGCTAACAATCCATGCTCACCCAACGCTACACGAATCTGTTGGTCTAGCTGCTGAAGTATTCGAAGGTTCTATCACTGACCTTCCAAACAAAAAAGCAGTGAAAAAGAAAAAGTAAATACTCTTCATACTTGAAGCCGCAGCGTTGTTAAGTGCGTAAGTTCACCGGATCGCCGGCCGTCCTAATGACATAGTACATCTATGCTCATAGGACTGAACTTTAGTGTGTTAACAAAGAAAGGGTTGCCTAGCTGCAACTGCAATCATTTTGAGTATATGTAGATGCTAAAGCCGCTGAATGTTCAGCGGCTTTTTGTTTTTCAGCCAATGCAGGTTCCACTGAGGCTACTCTCAAACAAAAAAAGGCTTACCAATAGGTAAGCTTTATCTTTCTATATGGGAAGCGTCGTTTAGCTAGTTACAGACTCTTCTGCATGCTGGTAAATGCACAGCATATCAAGGTAGCTCTGAGTCAGTTTCTCTAGCGCCGCTTCATTCTGAATGCGGTTAGATTGAATGAATAGCGAGTAACAAATGCCGTGGAAAAGAGTCGCAAGATCAGCAGGCTCGTGTTCTGCGCATACTTCACCACGCTCAATGGCTTTAACAAACATGTTTTGAACCAGCATTTGGTTGGTACGGTTAGTGGTTACGAACAGTGGCCATACCTCATCACGAGTCGATGCACTCCACTCGAACCAAACTTTTAACCAATGACAGTCGTTAACAACTAAGCGGGTCATGCCATTGGTGATGTTTGCTAAGTTTTCTTTCGCGTGAACATCAAGGTCGATGGTGTCAGAAAGGAAGTTTGAGAACTGACGTACGACATGATTGAGTACGTCGTCGACTAAGTCTTCGCGAGTTGGGAAGTAGTTAAACACAGTTGCAACAGAGACTTGTGCAATTTCTGCGATGTCAGCGTGACCACCTCGGCCAATGCCACGTTTAGCAAAAACTTCTAGCGCGATCTCCATTAGCTGTAGCTTACGCTTCTGAGGTGATAGGCGCGTACGTGGCCTTTTTTCAATTGAGTCCATGGGTTTATTTCCTTGCCATTTTTTAACGTTGTAATGAGCGTATCGCTCTATTTATTGTTTTATAATTTGCTTAAAGCTCTATGAGTGTAATGGTGCATATGCTAGGAGGTCAATATGGAGTGGAGGATTTATCAACAATTTTAATAAAAATTGAACAATTAAAGTCTCTTTAAGTGACCTATTTCTCAATAAGGATGTAACTGAAACGGTTAACGCCATAGTTTATGGATGTTAAACTAGCGGCCAACTAATCCTATTGTGGCTACACTCTATAGATTCTCGTAAGCCACTAACAATGTGAGACAGGTATGAAGCATACAGTTGAAGTTATGATCACTGAGCAGGAAGTGAGTGATCGCGTTAAAGAGCTAGGGCAGCAAATTACAGAGCACTATAAAGGCAGCGAAGACTTGGTAATGATCGGTCTACTACGTGGCTCATTTGTATTCATGGCAGACCTTGCGCGTGCGATTGAAGTGACTCATCAAGTTGATTTCATGACGGCTTCTAGCTACGGAAATGGCATGGAGAGCTCTCGAGATGTTCGTATCTTGAAAGATCTAGACGACGATATTAAGGGCAAGGATATCCTGCTAGTAGAAGACATCATTGATACAGGTAACACGCTGAACAAAGTAAAAGAAATTCTCTCTCTTCGTGAACCTAAATCGATCCAAATCTGTACGTTACTTGATAAGCCATCACGCCGTGAAGTAGAAGTGGATGCAAAGTGGATCGGTTTTGAAATTCCAGATGAATTTGTCGTTGGGGTGGGCATTGATTACGCTCAGAAATATCGTCATCTACCTTACATCGGCAAAGTGATCCCGCAAGGGTAATCTAACTTTTTGCTTGTAGATATAAAAAATGCCCACATTGTTGTGGGCATTTTTACTAATCGACGCTTAGGATATTTTCCATTGCTGTTTTGTGGTTTAGCTCAAGGGTTTCACGGCTAGAGCAGCGTACACCTAGGTCTTCAAGTTTGCCATCGCCAATACCATAGACCACTCCATGAATCTCGACATCTTGGCCACGTTCCCACGCGTTTTGTAAGATGGTTGAATTACCCAAGTTGTAAACTTGTTCAGCGACATTAATCTCACAGAGCTTGTTCGAGCGCTCTTCTTGTGGCAATCCATCTAAGAACTTTCTGTTCACTAAATAGAGATCCCTAATGTGCAGAAGCCAGTTATTGATTAGTCCCAGTTGCGGATTTTCGATTGCGGCTTGTACGCCGCCACAGCCATAGTGACCGCAGACGATAATGTGCTTTACCTTGAGTACGTCAACCGCGTATTGAACAACGGAGAGGCAGTTCAAATCGGTATGTATCACTTGGTTGGCGACATTTCGATGTACAAACAGCTCACCTGAATACAATCCGGTTAGCCGTTCTGCTGGGACACGACTATCAGAACACCCAATCCATAAAAAGCCTGGGCTTTGGCCTTCTTCTAACTTGGTGAAAAACTCAGGACGCTCAGATTTGATCTCTTGTGACCATTTCGAGTTGTTCTCAAAAAGTTGTTTAATTTCCGGCATAAAAAAATCCTCGATTTGCTGCCGATACTATACACAATGTCGAAAACCCTATCTTGATTAAAATGCATGAAAATGTACTCATCTGACTAGTTATTGCATATAAAATCATAAAGATAGTTGAATATATGTTGTTTGGTTATAACGTGAAGATAATAAATCTTATTTAATGTTTAGTTTCCTTAAATAAGATTTGTTAAAGTGATGCCGTTTGTTTGTCTATCAGCAGGGAGCTGAATTGTGTTTGGACGTCGTTTTGATGATATTAACCTGAAAGGTGACCTCTTTGGTGGTGTGACAACCGCTATCATCTCATTACCACTCGCACTGGCATTTGGTGTTGCTTCGGGTGCTGGCGCAGAAGCCGGACTTTGGGGCGCAATCATGGTCGGTTTCTTTGCTGCTCTCTTTGGCGGTTCGAATACTCTTATCTCGGAGCCTACGGGTCCGATGACGGTGATCATGACAGCCGTTTTGACAAGCATGATGGCTAAGTACCCAGAAACGGGTATGGCGATGACATTTACCGTTGTGATGATGGCCGGGCATTTCAGATCTTGCTTGGCACTCTAAAACTTGGAAAATACGTCACGCTGATGCCCTATAGCGTGGTTTCGGGTTTCATGTCGGGAATCGGGGTTATTCTGATAATTCTTCAGTTGTCCCCATTATTAGGGCAAGCAGCGCCGGCAGGTGGCGTGATGGGCACATTGTCTGCGCTTCCAAACATTATAGATAATATGAAGTTTAGTGAGCTGTTTCTTGGCGTAGTGACACTGGCTATCTTGTTTTTATTCCCTAAGGCTTATCGCCGCTACGTTCCAGCTCAGCTTGTCGCTTTGGTGGCTGTCACGATACTTTCTGTAGTGATGTTTAGCACAGACGACATTCGTCGTATTGGAGAAATTCCTGCGGGCTTACCGTCACTCGTCATTCCTCATTTCAATGCAGAAATCTTTACCGAGATGGTGATTGATGCCTTGGTATTGGGTACGCTTGGTTGTATCGATACCTTGCTAACAGCGGTTATTGGTGACTCTCTAACTCGTAAAGAACACGACTCAGATAAAGAGCTGCGTGGCCAAGGCCTTGCTAATATGCTCTCGGGTCTGTTTGGAGCATTGCCTGGCGCGGGTGCAACAATGGGGACAGTGACCAACATTCAGGTTGGAGCCCGCTCGCCTATCTCTGGAATTACTCGCGCACTGGTGCTGGCATTGGTTGTATTGGTGGCTGGCGGATTGACTGAGCCTATCCCAATGGCGGTTCTTGCTGGTATTGCGGTATACGTTGGTTTTAACATTCTTGATTGGAGCTTTATCCAACGCGCTCACAAAGTGAGTTTTGCGGGTATGGCCATCATGTATGGCGTAATGTTGTTGACGGTGTTTGTTGACTTGATTGCTGCTGTTGGCCTTGGCGTATTCATCTCTAACATCATTATTATTGAGCGTTTGAGTCGTGAACAAGCTCGTCAGGTAAAAGCGATCAGTGATGCGGATGATGATGACTTACCTCTGACAGATAGCGAACGCGGTTTGCTGGATAAAGCCAATGGAAAAGTGCTGTTTTTCTACCTATCTGGCCCAATGATTTTTAGTGTTTCTAAAGCGATTTCAAGACAGCATACCAGTATTAGTGACTACGAGGTGATGATTCTTGATTTGACCGATGTGCCAATGATTGACGTAACAGTTGGTCTGGCATTAGAAAATGCCATCAAGGATGCACTGGAGGCTAAATGCAGCGTTTACTTGCTGTGTCCGAATGAAAAGACACGTGAGCAGCTAGAGAAATTTCATGTGATTGACTTAGTGCCGGATGCGAATACCTACAAGTTCCGCTATGAAGCATTGAATGCGGCTATTCGACATGTTGAAAGGCATGATGGCTCATCGGCGGAGCTTTTGCCTCTGAACTGATTTATCGCTCGACTGGAAACTAAAAAGCGCAGAAGGGGATCTTCTGCGCTTTTTTATTATTAATTGCTAATGTAGGGTTGAAAACTGGCAAACTTGTTAGCATTTGTTACTCAACACTGGTATAGAGAGTCGTGCAATTTATGTATGCATTAGAGATTGAGCAGCTTCGTAAAACCTATTCGGGTGGTTTTGAAGCTTTAAAGGGCGTCAGCCTGAAGGTGGAGAAAGGGGATTTCTACGCCTTGTTGGGGCCAAATGGCGCAGGTAAGTCGACGACTATCGGGATCATTTCGTCCTTGGTGAATAAAACCAGTGGAAAAGCACGAGTATTTGGCTTTGATATTGATACAGATCTAGAGTTGGCTAAACAGAATTTAGGGTTAGTGCCGCAAGAGTTCAACTTCAACCAGTTTGAAACGGTAGAGCAGATCGTTCTGCAGCAAGCTGGCTACTATGGCGTGTCGCGTGCTTTGGCTAAAGAGCGTGCTAAGACTTATCTTTCAAAGCTTGATCTATGGGAGAAGCGCAGCGAGCGAGCTCGCAATCTGTCGGGTGGTATGAAGCGTCGTTTGATGATTGCGCGTGCATTAATGCATGAGCCTCAGCTGTTGATATTGGATGAACCTACCGCGGGGTAGACATCGAACTTCGTCGTTCTATGTGGGAATTCCTTAAAGAGATCAACGAAAAGCAAGGCATTACCATTATCTTAACAACTCACTACCTAGAAGAAGCGGAAATGCTGTGTCGCAATATTGGCATTATCAATCGTGGGGAGCTGATTGAAAATACCACGATGAAATCGTTGCTCAATAAGCTTCATGTAGAGACCTTTATTCTCGATATCGAAAACGTGGAAAATGTTCCACAGTTGTCGGGCGTGAACTCTCAGGTGGTCGAGAAGGGGTCGTTAGAAATCGAGATTGAAAAGAGTGATGGCTTGAACCATGTCTTTACTCAGTTGACGGAATCGGGCGTTAAAGTGTTGTCGATGCGAAACAAGGCGAACCGCTTAGAAGAGCTGTTTGTCAGCATAGTTAAAGAGCAGCGTGAGGAGAGCAAGAATGTATAGTTTGTACTGGACGGCATTCGTTAGCCTATTGACTAAAGAAGTAAATCGCTTTACCCGAATTTGGGTGCAAACATTGGTTCCACCTGCGATTACCATGACGCTCTATTTCATTATTTTTGGTAACTTGATTGGCTCTCGAATTGGAGAGATGAACGGATTCAGTTACATGGAATACATTGTGCCTGGCCTCATTATGATGTCAGTGATCACCAACTCCTACTCCAATGTCGCTTCTTCATTTTTCAGTGCTAAGTTTCAGAAAAACATTGAAGAGCTCCTAGTTGCTCCGGTGCCAAACTACGTGATCATTGCTGGCTTTGTCATGGGTGGAGTCGTACGTGGTTTGCTGGTGGGTGCGATTGTGACATTTGTGTCACTGTTTTTTGTCGACCTGCAAGTTGAGCACTGGGGCATTATCATTGCCACAGTTTTCTTAACCTCGGTGGTGTTTTCTCTTGGTGGCCTAATCAACGCTGTATTTGCTGGCACATTTGATGATATCTCAATAATTCCAACGTTTGTGCTAACACCATTGACCTACTTGGGCGGTGTTTTCTACTCAATCAGCTTGCTGCCAGAGTTCTGGCAAGGTGTATCGAAGATTAATCCAATTGTGTACATGGTGAATGCGTTCCGTTACGGCTTTTTGGGCGTATCAGATGTGGGTATCGTGACATCGTTTGGCGTGCTCGGCGTGTTTGTTGTGGTGCTTTATGCCATTGCACACTACTTGGTTACCAAAGGCATTGGACTACGTTCGTAAGTGGTAACGCATTTGCTGACAGCCACCTTGAAAAAGGCGGATATGAAGCGTTGATAAGAATAGAAAAGGGGTGATGCGATGCATCACCCCTTTTTACATTCATAGACTAGGTAATTTGGAACTACGGTCTATTCGTTATCAGAAGTCGTCTCAACAGACTCTTCTTCCTTGCTTTCAATAACCATTTCAACCACTTGATTATCAATGAGTCGGGCTTGGCCGAGGAAAGCCGACATCAGAATAACTGCTTGGCTTGATTCTGTGGTGACAGCTTGCAGTGTTCGAGCATCACGAATATAGATCTCATCAGGTTGTAGGCCTGCAGCTCTAAGTTGATCGCTTGCATCTTCAATGACCGATGCGTAATCGTCACGTCCACCACGAATGGCACTGCTGATCCAACGCATGGTTCTTGCTAGTACTGGTGCTCGTTGGCGCTCGTCCATGGTGAGTAAGCCGTTGCGTGAGCTCATTGCTAGGCCATCCATTTCACGGACAGTTGGTACGCCAATAATTTCGATGTCCATCGCTAGATCAATCGTCATCTGACGAATAACCGCCAGCTGCTGGAAATCCTTCTCGCCAAAGCAAGCAACATCAGGTTGAACGATGTTGAATAGCTTAGTCACAATCGTTGCCACGCCGCGGAAATGCCCCGGGCGTGAAGCGCCTTCAAGCATGGTTGAAAGACCAGGGACTTCAACAAAGGTTTGCTTGTCCAAACCTTCTGGGTACATGATCGCTGGCGTAGGAGTAAAGACAATCTCGACAGCTTCCGTCGTTAGTTTGCTTAGGTCGTCGTCTAAGGTACGAGGGTAGTTTGCTAAATCGTCTGCACGTTCAAACTGCATTGGATTAACAAAGATACTAACTACAACTACATCAGCGTGCTCGCGCGCTTTGCGTACGAGTGTCAGGTGTCCTTCATGCAGGTTGCCCATCGTTGGGACAAACGCTATTTTCTTACCTTCACGTTTATACTGTTTGATTTGCTCTCTCAGAGCGCTAATCTCAGCAAATGTCTGCATCTTCAATCCTTATAGACCGTTAAATTAGGCGATGGTATGAGCGTCATCTGGGAACGCGGCACTTTCTACATCTTCAATGTATTTCGCCACCGCTTTGCGCATATCGCCTGTTTCAGCTAAGAAGTTTTTCGAGAATTTTGGCATGTAGTTCGCCGAAATACCAAACATATCGTGCATAACTAAGATCTGGCCGTCAGTTTGATTACCCGCACCGATACCAATGACTGGCACATCAAGTACTTCGGTAATTCGAGCGGCTAGGCCTGCTGGGACGCATTCAAGCAGAATGATTTGTGCGCCTGCTTCTTGAAGTGCTAGGGCATCTTTTACCATGCGATCGGCATTTTCTTGTTCACGGCCCTGAACTTTATAACCGCCGAAAATGTTGACCGATTGAGCGTTAAGCCTAAGTGAGCACATACAGGAACCGCGCGCTCAGTAAGCATTTTGACGGTATCAACTAACCAGTCACCACCTTCAAGTTTCACCATGTTCGCGCCCGCACGCATCAGGGTTGCTGCGTTCTCACACGCCTGCTCAGGCGTCGCGTAACTCATAAATGGCATATCAGCATTAACAAGCAGTTGGGGCTACCTGCGCGCACACAGCGCGTGTGGTAAGCAATGTCATCAACAGTGACAGGTAAGGTATCGCTTTTACCTTGTAGAACCATACCAAGTGAATCTCCTACAAGGAGCACTGGCATGTTTTGGCTTTCGAACAGCTGCGCAAAGCTTGCGTCATAGGCTGTAGAAGTCGCGAACTTTCGACCCTCTTTTTTGCATTTGATAAGGTCGTTGATGGTGATTTTTTTCATGGGTATTCCTTACTAGGAGTTGGCTATGATTGCCAAGTACTGAGCCCGTTTCTATTGACTACTTTGAGTAGCGTTTGCAGGTCAGTCCCGTCAGGGAGAGTTAAACTTGGTGCGATTTCTGCGAGCGGGTAGAGCACGAACTCGCGCTCTTTCATTCCATAATGTGGAACGGTTAGACGTTCGGAATCGATCACCTCATTGCCGTATAAGATGATATCGAGATCGAGGGTTCTTGGCCCCCAACGTTCATCTTTGCGGACACGCCCTTGCTCTAGCTCGATAGCTTGGGTGCAGTCGAGTAGCTCAATAGGCGTTAATTCGGTTTGTATAGCGACCACCGCATTGATGTAATCCGGTTGGTCTTGAGGCCCCATCGGCGTGCTTGAGTAAAGCGATGAGCTACTTACAAACTGACTTTTTGGCAGCTGCTTTAGGGCTTCAATGGCGTCATTAGCTTGCGTGACAGGATCAGAAAGATTACTGCCCACTGCGATGTAGGCGGTGATCATGATTCTGATTTACCCTTTTTTTTGCGGTAAGTCTTGCGGCGACGGCCTGATTTGGATGAAGGGCTTGAGCCGTCAACATCAGTAACCATTGCTTGACGCATATTACGGCCTGCGTTTTGGAAAGTTTCCCACCATTTAGCGAGTTGTTTGGTTTCTTCACCTTCAACCTCCCCACGCATCTCTAGGAAATCGTAGCCCGCTCGGAACTTGTTTAGTTCCATTAGGCGGAATGCGCGCTTTCCATTACGTCTAGGCAAGCGAAGTTGCAGTTGCCAGATCTCACGAATGGTTGCAGTGTGTCGACGAGGAATCGCAATGGTTTTCACTTGCTGATCAAGAATGATGTTGCTGGCTTCCATTATCGCATCGTAGTGCCCTAGCTTGCGCTCCGTCATTAATGACTCAGCAAAGCTGTTGAGCGGATACCAAAGCATGGCGGCAAACATAAACGCAGGGTTAATGCGCTTGCCTTCTTCAATACGGATGTCAGTGGAGTCAAGCACGAGATCAAGCATCTGTTCTGTCGGTGATGAGTAATCTTCTGTGAAGTGTTCCGCTAGAATTGGGAAAAGCTGTTGGAACAAGTTGTACTCACGAAGTAAGTGGTATGTCTCTAGTCCATAGCCTGATTGCAGAAGCTTCAGCGATTCTTCATAGAGCCTTGCTGATGGAATATCTCGGAGAAGATGGGCTAGGTGCTCAATCGGCTCAGCCGTGTCTTCTTCGATGTCGAAATCAAGTTTGGCCGCAAAACGAATTGCGCGCAGCATGCGAACTGGATCTTCTCGGTAGCGCGTATCAGGGTCGCCAATAAGACGAATCAGCCTATCGTCTAGGTCTTCAATACCGCTAGCGTAATCGTGAATACTATAGTCGCTGATGCTGTAATACATCGCGTTAATCGAGAAATCGCGACGCTCAGCATCTTCGTCGATAGTCCCGTAGACATTATCGCGTAGTAGCATGCCTTCTTTTGATTGAGCAGACACATTTTTACTTGGCTCTTGATGGTGACCACGGAAAGTCGCCACTTCAATAATATCTCGACCAAACATGATGTGTGCTAGACGAAAGCGACGGCCAATTAGGCGGCAGTTGCGAAACAGTTGCTTGATTTGCTCTGGGGTTGCGTTAGTCGCAATATCAAAATCTTTTGGAGACTGACCAAGTAGCAAGTCGCGTACGCCACCACCCACAAGGTATGCGTCAAAGCCTGCACCGTTTAATCGGTAAAGAACTTTTAGGGCATTGTCGCTGATTTTTTTTCGCGAAACATTGTGCTCTTGGCGAGTGATGATATTCAGTGAAAGTTCTGGATACACGGTAGTCTCGCTTTGTGTTTGGTCGTTGTTTTTCATCTAAATTCTATTAAAGATCGGCCTAGCCAATCTCTGTTGGTATATGTGTTATCACCCTGTGAGGATGAATTTTGCGGCTAATAATAGCTTACACAGCCTCATTTGAGAACTTTGCTGTGATCTTAGTCGAATCAGGCAGTTGTTTTAGACGCCAATTCTGGCTTCCCCAAGCAATGATTTCACTCACTGTTTTGGCTTCAATGTCATGAGGTAATTGAAATCCTAAAAACGTCATTGCCATTAATAGCGTAGGCTTTGGGTTGTTGATATCAATCGCTGTCGCATGATTTTGCTTGGACAATTTATTGCCATTTTCATCCATTGCGAGTGGCAAGTGCAGATAGTTTACTGGCTCAACGTTAAGAGTTTTATACAAACTGATTTGTCGGCCTGTAGGCTCGATGAGATCGGCGCCTCGAACAATTTCTGTGATGCCTTGCTCGATATCATCCAACACAACCGCTAGGTTGTAGGCATAAAGGCCATCGCGTCGTTTGATGATGAAATCTTCTTGTGCGAGTGCATCAGGAATGAGCATGTCGCCATGCCGCAGGTCGGTAAATTGATTGACCGGATGATCCATACGTAAACGAATCGCACACTCATCAATAATTTTAGGTGGATTATTTCGACAAGTGCCAAGGTAATATCCGCCCGATTGCTTGATCTGTTTTCGAGTACATTGGCAGTAATACGCCTGCCCGTTTGCTAGCCATTCATCGATTTGCTGTTGATACAGGAAGTAGCGGTCGCTTTGATAAGTGATTTCATCATCCCAATTTAGCTCATAAGCTTTAAGTGCCGCTAAGATTAACTCTGCCGAACCTTGGACTTCTCTTGGTGGATCGATATCTTCGATGCGAACCAACCATTTGCCTTGCTGAGACTTGGCTTGAAAGTAGCTGCCTAGCGCGGCAACAAGAGAACCAAAGTGAAGTGGGCCTGAAGGAGAGGGCGCAAATCGGCCGACGTAACTCATATGTATCTAACCTATATGGCGCTTGCAGCCTCAAAAGATAACAAATTCAATGGGTATAAAAACAACAAAAAGGGAGCTTAAGCTCCCTTTCTTATGACTCGACTTCGTTAGCCTTGCATCTGTTTTTCTTTGATTTCTGCAAGAGTTTTACAGTCAATACAAAGGTCTGCAGTAGGACGTGCTTCTAGACGGCGAATGCCGATTTCCACACCACATGACTCACAGAAACCAAAATCGTCTTCTTCGATCTTAGTTAGCGTTTTCTCGATCTTCTTGATCAAGCGACGCTCGCGGTCACGGTTACGCAGCTCTAGGCTGAACTCTTCTTCTTGCGAAGCGCGGTCGACAGGGTCTGGGAAGTTAGCCGCTTCATCTTGCATGTGATGAACCGTGCGTTCTACTTCTTCCCTAAGCTGATTACGCCAAGCTTCTAAAATCTTTGTAAAATGAGCCATTTGCTCAGGTGACATGTACTCTTCACCTGGCTTTTCTTGATATGGCTCAACACCTGCAATGGCTAGGATGCCTAGCGCTTTTTTCTTTGATTCTGGCATGCAGCAACTCCTACTAACACCTAGTCAACTGCTTGAGCAGTCAATTTAAGGCGGGTATCTATAGCAAAAACAAACTGAGGTGGCAATTCTAGGAAACTAATCTTATTGTCATTGTGAAGGTGGCATCACTTTTTTACTGTTATTGATAAATTCAACAGCAGATTCGAGAGAGAAGCCATCTTCGGAGAACTCTGCCTTGTAGCACAGTACCTCCACACCTTGTTGTATCGCTTGGTCCAATAATTTCGAATAATTGGCATCTATATGGTGGGCAGCCGAAACTTTTTCAATGCCTGAATGTAAAACAGTAAACAAAAGTACCGCTCTGCTTCCATTATTTGCCATTTCTGTGAGCTCCCGCAGGTGCTTTTGACCTCGAGTTGTCACTGTATCAGGGAAGTAGCCCTGACCATCTTCAGTGTCATCCAACAGAGTCACGCTTTTCACTTCTACATAACAGTGTGGCTTATCTTCGCTATTGAGCAAGATATCGATGCGACTATTTTCACTGCCATACTTCACTTCAGTTTTCAGCTCCTTATAGCCTTGCAGCTCTTTTATGACACCATTGTTTATTGCATCGACCGCCAGTTGATTCGCGCGTACGGTGTTTACACAAATGCTGTGACCCGCTTGTGTCTGAGTGAGCTCCCAGCTATTTGGGTACTTTCTCTTGGTGTTGTCTGAAGTGGAATAAAGAACAGTATCGCCCGGCGTTGCACACCCCGTCATAGCACCTGTATTAGCGCAGTGGATAGTACGGACTTCGCCATCTGAAAGTTCAATATCTGCGAGAAAGCGCTTGTAACGTTTGATGAGCGTTCCCGTTTGTAAAGAAGGTTTGAAGTGCATTTTTTTACTGTTTTTATGTACAATAGTCTTGATATTAAATCATAGGGATAGCCCATTGTCACAAGCTCCTTCTCACACTTTACCCATTGAAAGCGTTATTGATGATCTTCTAGATGCAATCCGCTCTTGTCACCAAACAATCTTGAAAGCAGAACCCGGTGCGGGTAAGTCGACTTTTTTCCCACTTCAATTGGTTAAGCGAGAAGCGGTTCAAGGGCGAATTGTTATGCTAGAACCAAGACGTTTGGCTGCGCGCAATATCGCTACTTATCTATCTAAGCAGTTGGGTGAACCAGTGGGCCAGCGAGTGGGGTATCGAGTTAAAGGTGAATCTAAAGTTAGTGAGCAAACCAAACTAGAGATTGTGACGGAAGGGATCCTGACAAGAATGATCCAGTCGGACCCAGAGCTTACGGGTATTGATGCGATCATCTTTGACGAGTTTCACGAACGAAGTATTCATGCAGATATGGGCTTGGCGTTGTGTTTAGAGATCCAAGAAGCATTTCGCGACGATCTTAAACTGGTGGTGATGTCGGCGACTTTAGATCAAGAGGCGTTGCAGTCTCTGATGCCAGATGCGAAATACATTGAATCGCAAGGCCGCAGTTTCCCTATCGATTACAGTTACAAGCCTCTCGCCGTGAATGATCGATTGGTGCCTAAGATGGCGGAAACCATTCGCCAGTTAATGAGCACGCAGTCAGGATCGTTGCTGGCATTTCTGCCGGGTACTGGCGCGATTCGCCAATTGGAAGAACAGCTAAACCTGCCGAGTGATATTGACGTTTGCCCGCTGTACGGCCAGCTCGACTACGCTCAGCAGCAAAAAGCGATTGCTCCGGCAGACAAAGGGCGTCGTAAAGTGGTGCTGGCAACCAACATTGCCGAAACATCATTGACCATTGAAGGCATTCGAATCGTTGTCGACTCCGGTCTAGAAAGAATTGCGAAGTTTGATCCCAAAACTGGCATCACTAAGTTAGAGCAAGTACGTATTGCCCAATCATCGGCTCATCAACGTGCTGGTCGTGCTGGGCGAATAGAAGCGGGCTTTTGCTGTCGCCTTTACAGCGAGCAGCAGCTTAATCAACAGCCCAAGGTGCCGAGTGCGGAAATACTTCACACAGACCTAAGCTCGCTGGCGATGGAGCTCATTAACTGGGGGAGCAAGATCCTTCAGGGCTTCGTTGGTTGGATTTACCGCCTAAAGCCGCCTTCTCTCAAGCGCAATCACTTCTTGTTCAATTGCAGTTAATTGATCCAGCGGGACAGCTTACTTCTCAAGGTCGTCAAGCTTATTCATTAGGTTTAGAACCACGATTAGCCAGCATGTTAGTCCGAGCAAAATCTCAAGGCTCAAGTATGGTGCAAACAGCGATTGCTGCTGCCGCGTTAGTGGAAGAGCCTGAACGTAACCTGCTTGATCTGCAATACAGCCTGCATCGACTAAAAGTCGGCAAGCATAACAATGGGCGACGAGTATTAACGCGAGCGAAACAGTTGGCGAATAAACTCAAAGTGTCGTTTTTTATTGGAAAATGTAGCAGAGAACGAGCTAGGTTTAGTCCTATCACTCGCTTACCCTGATCGTATTGCCCAGCGACGCAGTTCTGGCACTTCCCACAGTGCTTTTCGACTTGCTAACGGTCATGGCGCAGAGATCAGTAATGAGCAAACCCTATCTGATGAAGCTTATGTTGTTGCCTTTGACTTGATGCGCACAGGGCGAGATGCCAGCCAAGTGTTTCGGGCGGTGAAAATCGATATCGATGAGCTAGCAGAGTATTTCCCTGAAGCTTTTGATGACCAAGAACACGTGGATTGGGATGAAAACAAAGGCTTTCTCGTGGCTCAGCAGCGGCTAACGCTGGGTAAATTAGTGATCAAAACGCGCGATCTTCCAGCGCCTGATGGCGAAAAAATGACGCAAGCTTTACTTAATTTTATCCGTCGTAAAGGCCTTTCAGTACTAGAGTGGAAGGAAAGCGATAACGAGTACCTTGAGCGCGTGCGCTGCGGAGTCGAGTGGCTGCCGAATGAGTCTTGGCCGAGGATGGATGATCAAAGCTTACTGAATGATCTAGAAGCGTGGTTAGCACCTTATATGAATGGTATTAAGTCAGTAAAACAGTTAGCCAAGCTTTCGGTGAGAGAGGCTTTGGAAGCACGCTTAGGGTGGCCGCTCAATCAAGAGATTAATACTTGGCTGCCGACACATTACCGAGTGCCTACCGGTTCTAACAAGCGCATCCGCTATCAAGTGGGTAATGAGCCTATGTTATCGGTCAGAATGCAAGAGATGTATGGTGAGCAAAGTTCACCTGAAATTGCTCAAGGGACAAAGAAAGTTGTGCTAGAGCTGCTTTCACCCGCACAAAGACCACTTCAGTTAACGCGAGATCTTGCCAGTTTTTGGGCAGGGTCTTACAAGGAAGTGCAAAAAGAGATGAAAGGACGCTATCCAAAACACGTTTGGCCAGACGATCCTGCAAATCATGTAGCAACAACCAAAACGAAACGACAGTTGGATAAGTAATGACAACGCCTAAAAAGCCAACCTCGAAGAAGCCAGCCACCAAGCGAACGACGAAGAAAACCGCCAGTAAATCTACAGCGAAAAAATCGCCGCGTCGTTCTTCAGCCAAGAAAGGCCCATCTAAGAAAAATGCGGCAAACAAACGTTCGTGGAAGCAAAAGCTATGGGGTATTACGTGGAAGAGTGCTTTGGCACTGTTTTCTGTGCTTTTGTTTGTCGGCATTTATTTAGACAGCGTGGTTAAGCAGCGTTTTGAAGGTCAGCTGTTTGACCTGCCAACCGTGGTCTATGCGCGAATTTTACATCTTTCTCCAGGCGATTCGCTTTCGTTGAAAGAGCTGACCAATGAGCTTGATGTGCTCAACTACCGAAAAGTGCGTTCGCCGCGTTATGCCGGTGAGTACTCTGCCTCTTCCACGCGTGTCGAGTTGATTCGTCGTCCGTTTGAGTTCTCTGATGGACCGGAAGCAGACAGACACGTCATGCTGCATTTCGATCAATCTGGCTTACAGCGTATTCAATCTTTGGATCAGCGAGGCGATCTTGGGTATCTGCGAATTGAGCCTAAAATGCTCGGAATGCTTGAGAGGAATACGCCAGAACAGCGACTCTTCCTACGTAGAGAGCAGTTTCCTGAAGTGATGGTAGATGCTCTTCTCGCCACGGAAGATCGCAACTTCTATCAGCATGATGGTGTTTCGCCTGTGGCAATACTTCGTGCAGCAGTGGCCAATGCAAAGGCAGGCCGTACGGTGCAAGGGGGTAGTACCTTAACTCAGCAGCTGGCGAAGAATATTTTCTTGTCGAGTGAACGCACGTTGTGGCGAAAGTTAAGGGAAGCTTACATCGCCATCATTCTTGATTATCGCTATGACAAAGACCAAATTCTCGAAGCTTATTTGAATGAGGTTTACCTAGGCCAAAGTGGCGGTGAAGCGATTCACGGTTTTGGACTGGCTTCTAGGCTCTACTTTGGTCAGCCGATTCAAGAATTGCGTATTGATCAGTTAGCGCTCTTAGTCGGTATGGTGAAAGGGCCGTCGTACTACAACCCTATTCGCTTCCCAGATCGTGCCAAGCAGCGCCGTGACCTTGTTCTGCGTCTGATGATGCAGCAAAACACGTTGACGGCATCAGAGTATGATGAAGCGGCCAATCGTCCGTTAGATATTCAAGATAATCCTCGCATAGCGAGTCGTCAGCCTGCTTACTTCCAGCAGCTCAATATTGAGTTAAGAGAGAAAGTCGGCCCTGCATTTCAGTCGCAAAATGGCTTAAGGGTCTTTACCTCGCTCGATCCGGTTTCTCAGCATGAACTGGAAAACGCAATTTCATCTCGCATTCCTCAACTGGCGAAAACAGCAGGGAAAGAATTGGAAGCCGCTGCGATTGCGGTTGACCGCCACAGTGGTGAAATTCGCGCCATGGTTGGGGCAAGCGCACTGGCTATGACGGCTTTAATCGGGCGCTGAACGCCAGCCGACAGATTGGATCGCTAGCAAAACCAGCCGTGTATCTCACCGCACTGAGTCAACCTGAGAAATACAATCTGGCGACAACGCTGCAAGATAAGCCGATCAGTTTGAAGGGCAGTCAGGGTAACGTGTGGTCGCCAAGAAACTATGATCGAAAGTTTAGAGGTGATGTTCCGCTTTACTCAGCGCTTTCTCGCTCTTTGAATGTGCCAACAGTTCAGTTGGGTATGCAATTAGGCATTCCGAATGTTGTGAACACATTGGAGAAGCTTGGGGTTGATAGAGCAGAGATTCGCCCGGTACCGTCGATGTTCCTCGGGTCATTCACTTTGACGCCATTCCAAGTCGCACAGATGTATCAAACGCTGACCAATTCGGGACGAAAGGCTGAATTGTCGGCTCTGCGTTCTGTTATCGATTTGGATGGTGAAGTTTTGTATGAATCTATCCCTAGGGTTAAACAGACGGTTGATCAGCAAGCCGCGTGGCTGACCACCTATGCGATGAAGCGTGGTGTGATGGAAGGGACGGGGCGTTATCTTAACAACCGTTTTGCTTGGGCGGCGCTTGCAGGTAAAACCGGAACCAGTAACGATACACGTGACAGCTGGTTTGTTGGGGTAGATGGGCGAGAGGTGACTACTATCTGGCTCGGTCGAGATGATAACAAGCCAACCAAACTGACGGGCTCTAGCGGGGCGCTAAGAGTGTATTCCGATTATCTTGAGTCGAGAATTCCTGAGAAGTTATCTCTCCCTTGGCCACGAGGCATCGCAACGGTAGGCGTACGTGCTTTGCCTGAAGGTGCACTGGAAATAGACTGTACTAGTCAAACCAAGTTGCCGGTCTGGGATGTGAACCAGACGTTCAAGCAGCATTGTGAAAATCAATCGAAAGGCTGGATACAGAATCTGTTTGATTGGAATTAAGGCGTACTGTTTAGCAAATTAAGTGTTTCTTTTTATAGGTATCTCTGACTATGATATCTACTAATTAGATTTCACTTCGTTCCTTTATCTAGGTGCTGGTTTCGTGCGAACAATTACAAAAATGATGTGGGTAGCTGCATCGCTAGTGAGTAGTGCTAGCTTTGCAGATGCGTCTATTAATGTGGCCAATCAGGATCGGCCAACCGTTGCTGTGGTATTGGCTGGTGGCGGTGCTAAGGGTGCAGCGCACATTGGCGTGTTGCAGGCACTGGAAGAGATGCGTATACCAGTCGATATTATTACCGGTACGAGTATGGGGGCCTATGTTGGAGGTCTTTACGCCACCGGTATGAGCGCCGCCGAAATCGAAAGCTTTATCTATAGCGTTGATTGGTCGAGTGGTTATCGCGATCGAGTCGATCGCAGCCAGCGCCGTGTGCGAGATAAAGAGTACGAAGATCGCTACCAGATCAATCCCAATATTGGCTTTAGCTTAAGCGAAATCCAACTTCCCCGTGGTGTGGTTAAAGGTCAGGGTATGCTGCGAATTCTGCGTGAAACCACCGGAAATTTGCCGCCATTTGAGTCCTTTGATGATCTTGCTATCCCTTACCGTTCGGTTGCGACTGATATTATTGAGCTTGAACCTGTCATTATTTCCGAGGGCTACTTGGTTGATGCATGATGGCCAGTATGTCTGTACCCGGCGCGTTACCGCCATACACAATTGGTGACAAGCAGCTTGTCGATGGTGGCGTGACGAACAATATGCCGGTCGATGTGGCTCGTGCCATGGGGGCGGATATCGTAATTGCGGTGGATATCAGTACCGATTACAAAAGTGAAGATGAGTTCACCACCATATTCTCTGTAGCCGATCAGTTATCCAACTATTTGGTGCGAAGAAGTACGAACCAGCAAGCGTCAACGTTAGGCGAAGAAGATTTTTTCTTAAGACCTGAAGTGGGGGAGATGGAAACCACTGAGTTCGATAAGATGCCCGATGCGTTTAAGCAGGGGTATTCGGTCGTTCGTTCGGTTGAAGATAAGCTGTCGGCACTCACACTCTCGACAGCCGATTATCAAGATTATATTGATGCAAAACAGGCGGCGCGCAAAAAGCTTGAATATGGCGATGAGATCGTGGTCGATGAAATTGTTATTGAAAACAACACTCACTACAGTGAACGATTACTGCGTAACCGCTTAGCGCTTAAGCCTGAACAAGCGTTCGACTCGGAAGAGCTTGAGCAGAGTATTCAAGATCTATACGCACTGGATCGTTTCGAACTTATTACCTATCGCTATGAGCGCGAAGATGACAAAGACAAATTAGTTGTCAGTGTGAACGAGAAATCTTGGGGACCAAACTACGCTAACATGCGTTTCTTCCTTGAGGATGACTTTGCCACTGAAAGCCAGTACTCCTTGGGTCTTTCACTGAACTTCACTGATATTGGTTTGGATGGCGGTGAGTTCCGAACCAACCTTGAAATGGGCACTGATAAGCTGATTGAAGCCGAGTTTTACACTCCGCTGATGTCAACTCAAAAGCTCTTTACCACTGTCGGCTTTGGTTACAACAACGATAAACGCTACGCTCCTGTTGGCTCTGACGGCTTTGTGGATCCAAATTTAGAAGACACCAAAAACACTTTGCCTGTGACTTATCGTCAGTGGGAGGCCGAATGGGCAGTTGGTTATCAAGAAAAGCTGTGGCGTCAATTTAGAGCAGGCCTGAGGTACACGAAAGGTTATGCTGAACTCTCTACTTTGCCTGCTTGTGGTGACATTGATTTCACACGAGAGGGGGGCTTTGTTAACTATCGTTACGACACACTTGATGACTTTAGCTTACCACGCTCGGGTATGTACTTTGATGTTGAGTATCTTCTTTCAAGAGATACGTCTGAAACCAATACGTCTTGCCTTGGGGCCTACCGAGGTCAGTCGGCGGATAATGTGACAGAAGTGAACGCTAAGTTCATTGGTGCTTACACTTATGAGCGTCATACTTTAGTCGCGAATATGAACTTGGGTATCGTTGAAAACGAAAAAGCGACACTGCCGATAGATCCAAAGACCATCGGCGGCTTTTTGAACTTATCTGGTATCCCTAGAAACAGCCTAATCGGTCAGAACTTGGCGTTTACCAGTTTGGTTTACCGTTACCGTTGGTTTGATAATGATTTTGGGTTGTTTAGCTCACCGCTCTACATTGGTAGCTCTATAGAATACGGTGGCGTCTGGTCTGATCCGGATATTAATTTTCAAGATGCGCCTCTTTATCAGGCGGCGAGTGTCTTTGCTGGAATCAATTCGCCAATCGGCCCCGTCATGTTCGGATATGGCTTTACTGAAGAGCAATTCGATTCCGTTTATTTAATCATTGGGACAACATTTAAGTAGTGAATATTTACCTAATTTCATCGGATTAATTTATGAAAATCATGCAACTTTCGTCTTAAGTTGCTATGTTGGTCAAAATGATCAGATTTTAATTTTAGGTTAAATTTGCTATCTTACGTCCCACAGTTTGGCCTCTCTGGCGCTGCTCATCAATACAATTGAATGACTTGTCTGGCAATGGAGAGCCAAGTTTCCAAGGATGTTCACTCCCTTATTCTTTGAATAAATAGCAATAAGAGGGAGGAACCGCAATGAGAGGAAAAAGTCGTGCTTGAAGCCTACCGTAAACACGTCGAAGAGCGTGCTGCAGAGGGAGTTGTCCCTAAACCTTTAGACGCAGAACAAGTCGCAGGACTTGTTGAACTGTTAAAGAACCCACCTCAAGGTGAAGACGAGTTCATTCTTGATCTTCTAGAAAATCGAATCCCACCAGGTGTAGATGAAGCGGCTTATGTAAAAGCTGGATTCTTAACTGCTATTACTAAAGGCGAAGTGACTTCTCCACTAGTGAGCCGTGAGAAAGCGGCAGAGCTACTGGGCACAATGCAAGGTGGTTACAACATTGAATCACTGATTGCACTTCTAGACGATGATGCACTAGCACCAATCGCTGTAAAAGCACTATCTCACACTCTACTGATGTTTGATGCGTTCTACGATGTAGAAGAAAAAGCGAAAGCAGGCAACGAAGCAGCTAAGCAAGTTCTACAATCGTGGGCTGACGCTGAGTGGTTTACATCGAAAGAGAAAGTGGCTGAAAAGATCACTGTAAAAGTATTCAAAGTTACCGGTGAAACGAACACCGATGACTTATCTCCAGCACCAGACGCTTGGTCTCGTCCAGATATTCCAGTACACGCGAAAGCAATGCTGAAAATGGAACGTGAAGGGATTAACCCAGATGAGCCTGGCACTGTTGGCCCTATCAAACAAATCGAAGAGCTACAAAAAGACGGCATCCAACTTGCCTATGTTGGTGATGTTGTCGGTACAGGTTCTTCGCGTAAATCAGCCACTAACTCAGTACTTTGGTTCATGGGTGAAGATATCCCATTTGTACCAAACAAGCGCACAGGTGGTGTTTGTCTGGGTGGTAAAATTGCTCCAATTTTCTATAACACAATGGAAGATTCAGGCGCACTACCAATCGAGCTTGATGTTCAACAGATGAACATGGGTGACGTGATTGAAATTTACCCATACGAAGGTGTTGTACGTAAAGGCGGCGAAGTCATCTCTAACTTTGAGCTTAGCGATGTGCTTCTTGACGAAGTTCGTGCTGGTGGTCGTATTCCACTGATTATCGGTCGTGGCCTAACAGGTCGTGCACGTACTTCTCTAGGTCTTGAAGAAACAGACCTGTTTGCTAAGCCAGTTGATCCATCTGCATCTGATAAAGGCTATACGCTCGCTCAGAAGATGGTGGGCAAAGCGTGTGGCGTTGAAGGTGTTCGCGCAGGTCAATACTGTGAGCCTAAGATGACAACAGTGGGCTCTCAGGATACAACAGGCCCAATGACACGTGATGAGCTGAAAGACCTAGCTTGTCTTGGCTTCTCTGCAGACCTAGTGATGCAATCTTTCTGTCACACATCGGCTTACCCAAAACCAGTTGACGTTAACACTCACCACACACTGCCAGATTTCATCATGAACCGCGCAGGTGTTTCACTGCGTCCGGGTGATGGTGTAATTCACTCATGGCTAAACCGTATGCTTCTGCCTGATACGGTAGGTACAGGTGGTGACTCGCATACTCGTTTCCCTCTAGGTATTTCATTCCCAGCAGGCTCTGGTTTAGTTGCATTCGCAGCAGCAACTGGTGTGATGCCTCTAGATATGCCTGAATCTATCTTGGTTCGCTTTAAAGGTGAAATGCAGCCAGGTATCACGCTACGTGACCTAGTGCATGCAATTCCACTATACGGCATCAAGCAAGGCCTACTAACCGTAGAAAAAGCAGGTAAGATCAACGAATTCTCTGGTCGCGTACTAGAAATCGAAGGTGTTGAGCACCTTTCTGTTGAGCAAGCGTTTGAGCTATCAGATGCATCAGCAGAGCGTTCAGCGGCAGGTTGTACCGTTAAGCTGTCTCAAGAGTCTATCGAAGAGTACCTAAACTCGAACATCACTATGCTTAAGTGGATGATCGCGGAAGGTTACGGCGATGTACGCACGATTGAACGTCGTATTACCGCAATGGAAGAGTGGTTAGCAAACCCTGAACTACTTTCTGCGGATGCAGATGCTGAATACGCACATGTTATCGAGATTGATCTTGCTGACATCACTGAGCCAGTTCTATGTGCACCAAATGATCCAGACGATGCTCGCCTATTGTCTGATGTTCAAGGCACAGAGATCCAAGAAGTATTCATCGGCTCATGTATGACCAACATCGGTCACTTCCGCGCTGCAGGTAAAATGCTGGAAGAGTTCAATGGCTCTCTAAGTACTCGCCTATGGGTAGCACCACCAACGAAGATGGATAAAGACCAGCTAACAGAAGAGGGTTACTACGGTATCTTTGGCCGTGCCGGCGTACGTATCGAAACTCCAGGGTGTTCTCTATGTATGGGTAACCAAGCGCGTGTTGCAGATAAAGCAACGGTTATGTCTACATCAACTCGTAATTTCCCGAACCGTCTCGGTACTGGTGCTAACGTTTATCTAGCGTCTGCAGAACTCTCTGCAGTTGGTGCGATTCTTGGTCGTATTCCGACGAAAGAAGAGTACCTAGAGTACGCTCAGAAGATTGATGCAACGGCTGCGGATACATACCGTTACCTCAACTTCCATAAGATGGGTCAGTACACAGAAAAAGCAGATACGGTTATTTTCCAAGAGCCAGCATAATCTTGGATTGATTACACTCTAAAATATAAAAGCACTTATCGAAAGGTAAGTGCTTTTTTGATCTGGTTGAGGATGACTTTGCGCTATATACTCACCGCCCTTGTAATGTTGCCACCCAAAGCAACTAGGATAGATGTTAAGCATTCACTGTGATTAGGAGCCTATATGGAGTTTGAATTTACGCGAAATACATTGATGGGTGAATACTATGTGAAATGCAGCATGGGCCACGAGATAGTTGGACGCTGGCTCCAAGAGGAGATCGGCAAAGACAGAGATAAGATTGCTCAAGTAGAAGCTTTAATTGCCGACTCTCAAGGCAAGCTTTCAAGTGATTGTCGCTTGGAAGGTGCTGAAATCAGTTTGAGCATTCAAGGCGATGAAGTCACGATTCAAGAGAACGTTCTTGACCATGAAATGATGCTAGAAGAGGACAGTGAGTTCGATTTTTACAACTCAGAGAGTACGGCAAGCTGTGGTATCGATGATTTTGAGCTGCTGATTGAACGCTGGAAAGACTTTCTAGGCTACTAATCAATTAAGCATTTCGACATATTGCACCGAACTGGTGAAAGAATATGTTAATGCATTGTTATAGGGAGTGGGTCGCACCAATATGGTGCGGCCTTTTGCATTTTAGAGGGTGTAAATAAGAAAAATAATTAAAAATCAATAACTTAAAAACCTGGCACGGCACTTGGATTATAGAAGGAAAAGGATGAGAGCTTCGGGAGAGGACACAATGAAACTGATTAACGCAATTATCAAACCCTTCAAACTAGACGATGTACGTGAAGCATTAGCCGATGTTGGCATCGAAGGTATGACGGTATCAGAAGTTAAAGGTTTTGGCCGCCAAAAAGGTCACACAGAGCTATACCGTGGTGCTGAGTATCAAGTTGATTTCTTGCCAAAAGTAAAACTGGAAATCGCAACTCAAGCAGAAAATGTAGACCGAGTGGTGGAAGCAGTGAGTAAAGCTGCGCATACCGGAAAAATCGGCGACGGTAAAATTTTTGTGTACGACTTAAGCCAAGCAGTACGTATTCGTACTGGCGAGCTAGACGTTGAAGCCCTATAAGAATTCGAAGGATTGGAGAGCATAATCATGGAATTAACAACAACAGTAACGGAATTACGTTACGCACTAGACACTTTTTTCTTCCTCATTTCAGGTGCGTTAGTAATGTGGATGGCGGCAGGTTTCGCAATGTTAGAAGCAGGTCTTGTTCGTTCAAAGAACACGACTGAGATTCTGACTAAGAACATCTGTCTTTACGCCATTGCGTGTACGACCTTCCTAATCGTTGGTTACAACATCATGTATGTTGATAACGGTGAAGGTGGTTGGTTGCCTTCTTTCGGAACCCTTATTGGTACGCAAGGTGAAGGTGCAGATCACTCTCTAGAGTCTGACTTCTTCTTCCAAGTAGTATTCGTTGCGACAGCAATGTCTGTTGTATCAGGTGCGGTAGCGGAACGTATGAAGCTTTGGTCTTTCCTAATTTTCTCTGTAGTACTGACAGCGTTTATCTACCCAATGGAAGGCTACTGGACATGGGGCGGCGGCTTCCTATCTGAAGCAGGTTTCAGTGACTTCGCTGGTTCAGGCATCGTTCACATGGCAGGTGCAGCAGCAGCATTAGCAGGTGTACTACTTCTAGGTGCTCGTAAAGGTAAATACGGTAAGAATGGTGAAATCTACCCAATTCAAGGTTCAAACATGCCACTAGCAACACTAGGTACGTTTATCCTTTGGTTCGGTTGGTTCGGCTTCAACGGCGGTTCTCAGCTAATGGTGTCTGACTTTGAAAACGCAACGGCAGTTGGTCAAATCTTCCTAAACACTAACGCAGCAGCAGCAGCGGGTGCGATTGCAGCACTTCTAGTATGTAAAACGACTTGGGGTAAAGCAGACCTAACAATGATTCTTAACGGCGCGTTAGCAGGCCTTGTAGCAATCACAGCTGACCCTCTATCCCCATCACCGCTTTACTCTGTAGCAATCGGTGCGGTATCAGGTGCGTTGGTAGTATTCAGCATCGTAGGTCTAGACAAGCTTAAGATTGATGATCCAGTAGGCGCTATCTCGGTACACGGTGTATGTGGCTTCTTCGGTCTAATGGTTGTGCCGCTAAGCAACGGTGACGCAACATTTGGTGCGCAGCTTCTAGGTGCAGCAGTAATCTTTGCTTGGGTATTTGGTGCAAGCCTAGTGGTATGGGCAGTACTTAAAGCAACGGTCGGTATCCGCGTAACGGAAGAAGAAGAATTAGAAGGTATGGATATGCACGATTGTGGTGTTGGTGCTTACCCAGAGTTTGTTTCAGTGAAGTAATATTCTCTTACAAATCATTAGCTAAAAAACCTGCCTGCATAGGCAGGTTTTTTTGTCTATGATCATTGTATTCTTAATAATGATGAATATAATAACGCAACTGATAAACGTTATCATTACCAAATAAGGACTGGACTAATGAAAAAATTGCTAACTCTTTCTGCATTAGCATGTAGCGCTTTGGCGCCTATCGCGGCGTCTGCTGCAGAAGAAGTAAACGTATACTCTTACCGTCAACCTTTCCTAGTTGAGCCAATGTTCAACGAGTTCACGAAAGACACTGGCATTAAAGTAAACGTTAAGTTTGCTAAGAAAGGCCTAGCTGAAGCATTAGCACAAGAGGGCGAGTACAGCCCTGCGGACGTGATTTTAACGGTTGATATTAGCCGTCTTTCTGAACTAACAAGCAAAGATCTTGTTCAGCCTGTAGAGAGTGACATTCTTGAGAAAAACATTCCTGCTCAGTACCAAGACGACAAGAACGAGTGGTTTGCTTTAACGACTCGTACACGTTCAGTTTACTCTTCACGTGATCGTGTTGGTAAGCTAGGTGACGACTTCACTTACGCAGACCTTGCTAAGCCAGAGTTCAAAGGCAAAATCTGTACGCGTTCTGGTAAGCACCCGTACAACGTATCTCTAGTATCTTCTATCATCGCTCACCACGGCGAAGCTGAAGCAAAAGCTTGGCTAGAAGGCGTTAAAGCTAACCTAGCTCGTAAGCCACAAGGCAACGACCGTGCACAAGTGAAAGCGATTCACGAAGGTCTATGTGACGTATCTCTAGGTAACAGCTACTACCTAGGTAAAATGGTTAACGATGAAAACCAACAAGCATGGGCTGATGCGGTATACATCAACTTCCCTAACCAAAATGCAGAAGGTACGCACGTAAACATCTCTGGTATGGCGATGGCTAAGTACTCTCCAAACCGTGATAACGCTCAGAAGCTAATGGAGTTCCTAGCAGGCGACCAAGCGCAAAGCATGTACGCAGAAGTAAACTACGAGTACCCAGTTAAAGAAGGCGTTGAGCGTTCTGAGCTAGTTGCTTCATGGGGTGACTTCAAAGCTGACACTATTTCTCTAGATGAAATCGCAGAGCATCACGCAACTGCAATTCGCCTTCTAGATGAAGTGAAATTTGACCTTTAAAAGCATATAGGGGTATAACTGTACCCTATTTTTTAAAGGGATATGAGATGTATTTGCAAACGCATTTGTGTTTCATATTGCCTTGTTGTAGTTAGGCAATGAAAGAAAAAAACATCTTATGGAAAACCAGTAGTCTAAGCGTTGCTTTGCTGCTGGTTTTGCCGATCTTAGCGATCTTCTACACCGCCATTGGCGATACGGACGACTTGTTTCCGCATCTAATGTCAACGGTGATGCCCACTTACGCATGGAATACCGTTACCCTCGTGACGGGTGTCATGCTGCTCTCTCTTGTTTTTGGTATCCCTAGCGCTTGGCTTATGGCGATGTGCCGATTACCTTCAGAGCGAATCTTGCAGTGGGCGCTCGTCCTGCCTCTTGCAATGCCCGGTTATATTGTTGGTTATATCTTTACCGACTGGTTTGATTTTGCAGGCCCTGTACAAATCATGCTGCGTGATATGACAGGTTGGGCCCGGAGAATATTGGTTCCCTGATATCCGCACCTTGGGTGGCGCAACCGTTGTACTCTCTTTGGTGATGTACCCATACGTATATCTATTGTGTCGTGCGGCGTTTATGGAGCAAAACGTTTCTCTGCTCCAGTCTGCTCGCATTCTAAAGTGCACCCCGTGGCAAAGTTTTATTCGTGTGTCGCTTCCGCTAGTCAGACCGGCGATTGCTGTTGGTTTGTCGCTTGTAGCAATGGAAACCATTGGAGATTTTGGAACCGTCAGCTATTTCGCAGTGAGCACTTTGACCACTGCGGTTTACGATACATGGCTCGGTTACCATAGCTTAACGGCTGCTGCGAAGATCTCGGCAATGATGTTGGTCGTTGTTTTAGTTTTGCTAAGTGCTGAGCGTTACAGTCGCCGCAAGCAAAAGCTATTTCAGAGCCAGTTTAATAGCCGTGAAGACTTCAAATATGAGCTCACAGGTTGGAAAAAATGGGCGGCTCTTACTTGGTGTTGGGGACTTATCTCGATCGCGTTTATCTTCCCTTTACTGCAGCTGTGCATCTATGCTTATCAATATTTCGCGCAAAGTTGGACTGAAGAGTTTCGTCAGTACGCGGTAAACAGTTTGCAAGTCTCTCTGACAGCCGCGGTTATTGCTGTATTTATCGCTGTTATTGTGAACTTTAATAATCGTGTTAAATCGAACAAATCTAGCTTGGCATTCATGCGTCTTTCGTCAATGGGTTACGCTGTTCCAGGTACGGTATTGGCAATTGGTGTAATGGTTCCGGTTGTGTTTATGGATCACTTGGTGAATGATATCGCTCGTTCTATGGAGTGGGGCCGTCCAGGACTTATCTTCTCAGGCTCTATGTTTGCGCTTATCTTTGCTATGGTAGTACGTTTCTCTGCGGTTGCAATTGGCAGCGTAGAAAGCAGTCTAAGTAAGATCTCACCTTCTCTGGATATGGCCTCTAGAACAATGGGCTGTAATTCGAATCAGATGCTCAAACGCGTGCATTTACCATTAATTCGTCGTGGAGCGCTAATCGCGGGATTACTGGTTTTCATTGAATCGATGAAAGAGCTGAATGCTGCTTTGCTACTTCGTCCATTTAACTTTGAAACGCTGGCGACTTATGTTTTTAACTTCGCCTCTGATGAGCATTTAGAGCTTGCCGCAATGCCTGCGGTACTACTGGTTTTGGTGGGTTTGATTCCGCTGATTATTGTTAACCGTTCACTGGAGCATAGCCACTAATGAGTTGCGCACTTTCTATTCGTGATCTTACTTGTAAATACGAAACTCAGACGGTTTTAGAGTCGTTGTCTCTTGAAGTTGACCAAGGCGAAATAGTTTGCTTACTGGGCGCCAGTGGTTGCGGTAAAACGACATTATTAAAAGCTATTGCAGGTTTGCTTCCTTTAAGTTCAGGGAATATGAGCCTGAACTGCATGACCATTGATGATGGTAATAATTGGGTTGCTCCTGAGAAACGAAACATTGGTATGATCTTCCAAGATTACGCATTGTTCCCTCATCTAACTGTGGCGCAAAACATTTCATTTGGCTTGAAGGATTTAAGCGAAAAAGAGAAATCGGACAAAGTCGATGAGATGCTAGAGTTGGTTCACTTGACAGGCTTTAAGGAACGCTTTCCTCATCAGCTATCAGGTGGTCAGCAGCAGCGTGTTGCTATTGCTCGTTCTCTGGCTTACAAGCCGGACTTGCTGCTTCTTGATGAACCGTTTTCAAATATCGATACTCAAGTCCGTCATGAGCTGATCCGTGAGATTCGTAAGATCTTTAAAGAGCAGGGTGTAACGGCGATTTTTGTTACGCACAGCCGAGAAGAGGCGTTTGCGTTTTCTGACAAAATGGCGGTAATGAACCACGGTGTGATTGAACAATACGGTGCTGCGTCGGATCTTTATTATCAACCATCAAGTAAGTTTGTCGCAGACTTCTTGGGTGGTGGCAGCTATGTGAAGGCGACGCGTGTTTCTGAATCTGGATTTGAAACAGAGTTAGGTATTGTTGAAGCGCAAGCTCAAACTGACATCAACCTTAACCAAGAGTGTGAGTTACTCTTACGACCGCAACATGTGCAGATTAGCGGTGTTGAAGAGAGCTCAGTTCGAGTATTAGAACAGCAATTTATGGGTGATCACTGTCGTTATGTGATTGATGCGAACGGCAGTCGCTTGTTTGCAAGTTCATCGGAAGCGTTGTCAATTGGACAGGCGGTTTCGGTTAATATCGAAACGCAGGGCGTACTGGCCTTCTAGATTTGTAGCCGCTTGCCACCATTAAGGTAAGTGGTACAGGCGACACGCAACAAAGAGGTGAAGTTGCCCAGCGCACCTCTTTGCTGAATCACTTCGTTATATATCCGAGTCAAAAATTCCGCGACAGAAATATCTGCTTCTGCCGCGATATCTTCAATTATTTTCCAGAACACGGCTTCTAGCCTGATGCTAGTCACTACACCGTCAATTCGTACCGATCGCGATTTAAGCTCAAAAAGTTGCTCTTCGGCTCCAGAATAGATTTCACACATGTGCCTTCCTGACTCGATTTTTTTATTAGTATAGTGAGCCTAGAGCAGGTTTCACTACGCCTTTGGTCTAGTCTAGTAGTGCGTGAAGCTGTGCAAGCCAAGCAGGATGAGCGGGCCAAGCTGGGGCCGTGACAAAGATACCATCGGTTGTCGCTTGGTCCATTTCAAGCTCGGCGTAGGTAGCACCCGCTAAGGTAACTTCTGGCGCACAGGCTGGATAAGCAGAGATAGACTTGCCTTCAATCACCTTAGCTGCAGCGAGCAGCTGAGAGCCGTGACAAATTGCAGCGATAGGCTTTTTCTGCTTGGCAAAACTTTGGACGATCTCAATGACTCGAGAATCCAAGCGTAGGTACTCAGGAGCTCGTCCTCCTGGCACCACTAAGGCGTCATACTGATTAACATCTACGTGAGCAAAATCTGCATTGAGGCTAAACTGGTGACCAACTTTCTCAGTGTAAGTCTGATCGCCTTCAAAGTCATGAATGGCGGTTTTAATCGTTTCACCGATCTGTTTACCAGGGCAGACAACATCAACTTGGTGTCCAACCATTTGCAGAGCTTGAAACGGAACCATCAGTTCATAGTCTTCAACAAAGTCGCCTGCGATAATTAGTACGTGTGCCATGTTCAATCTCCATTTTTGATAATTGGAATTCAAACTTAACAATCTATTTACATTTGTGGGTAGTAGTGGGTTACTACATCTAAATCATCAGACATAAAAAAGCCCGGCTCAAGGCCGGGCAAGTGTTCTTCACCTATAGGGTGCTCAGGTGAGCGGGTGGTAACAACTAAAGAGAAAGAAACTCTTTTACCTGTTGAAGAACACGTTCCGCAGTGTCTTTGTCTTGCATCTCTGCAAAGATACGAAGTAGCGGCTCAGTGCCAGAGAATCGAGCAATAACCCAACCTCCGTTCTTGAAGTACACTTTCGCTCCATCTTCGTAACTGACTTTTTCGATTTCAAATTCGAAATCTGGAAGTTGTTTCTCGACGTAGATCTTGTCGTATAGCGCCTGCTTCTGGCTCGCTTTAAATGTGCAGTCACCTTCCGCTGTATAGGCATAACCATACTTAGAGTAAATCTCTTCGAGTAGTTCAGATAGCTTTTTACCCGTTACCGAGATCATCTCTACTAATAGGCTAGAGGCGAACACGCCATCTTTACCCTTGATATGGCCACGGATAGTTAGACCACCCGAGCTTTCACCGCCAATAAGCGAATCATCTGCTTCCATTTGAGAACTGATGTGCTTAAAGCCAACAGGAACTTCAAAGCTCTGCTCACCATGATCGGCTGCGATCTTGTCGAGAATATGTGTGGTTGCGATGTTGCGTACCACTGAACCTTTCCAGCCTTTGTATTCCAGTAGATAGTAGTAAAGAAGAATCAGCACTTCATTCGGGTGAATAAAGTCGCCTTTTTCATCAATAATACCAAGACGGTCAGCGTCACCATCGGTGCCGATACCAATATCGTAGCCTTCGGCTGCAACTAGGTGCTTCAAACGGTAGAGGGTTGCCGCACTCGGTGATGGCATCAAACCACCAAAGTCAGGGTTTTTGCCGTCGTTGATCACGTCCACGTCACAGCGGCCATTGATCAATACGGTTTGTAGCGCGTTTTTCGCTACACCAAACATTGGATCGATCAGAACGCGAAGGTTGGCTTGTTTGATCGCTTCAATGTCGATGAAGTCGATGATCGAATCAACAAACTCATTCATCGGGTTGATCACGTCGATCAACTTGTCTTCAACCGCTTGTTCAAACTCAACGCTGGTCACTTGATCTTGAGTGAGAGTGGAGACTTGAGATTCAATCTTTTCAGTGATGATCTCGTCAGCATCACGACCACCTTCGATAAACACCTTGATACCGTTGTAATCGGCAGGGTTGTGAGAAGCGGTGATACACGCTGAATATGCACAGCCCATCTCTTTTGCCTTAAACATGACTATTGGAGTTGGAACAAATTTATCGATGAAGCTTACAGTGATGTTATTGCCAGCAAGTACTTCGGCAAACCAACGGCCTGCTTTATCTGATAGAAAACGGCGGTCATAGCCAACGATAAAGCCTTTTTCAGCGACATTCTCTGTATTAATAATGTTTGAAATGGCTTGCGCTACTAAACGAACATTGTCTTTGGTGAACTCTTCACCAATGAATGCGCGCCAGCCACCTGTACCAAATTTAATCATTCTTTAATCCTTTTAAGTTCACCTTATACCTAGCCCTTTGTTATACCCTAGGGCCTTTCTATGCCTATTTGATGACATTGAAATGGCAGTTATGAAGGTGAGTAAAGTAGGGCGCTAATTTAGCGCCCCATTTGATTAACCAAGTACAACAACGATTTCGTTGACACTGCCTTCAGCTTGTACTGGAACTGCGCCTTCAACCGCTTGGCCGTTCACTGTAATAGACTTAACGCCTTTGCTTACAGAGCTTGGGTTTTCAACTTTGATGTTGTAAGTCGCACCGCGCCATTGACGAGTTACCTCGAAACCAGGCCATGAAGTTGGGATACATGGGTCGATTGTTAGACCATCGAAACCAGTACGAACACCAAGAATGAAGTTAGTGACGGCAAAGTAAGCCCAGCCTGACGTACCTGTCAGCCATGGGTGGTTTGCACGGCCGTGATCTTGGTGGTCGCGACCCATAATGAACTGTACGTATGAGTATGGTTCAGCGACACGCTTATCGATGATGTCGTTTTGGTTGTATGGGTTTAGTGCATCGTAGAACTTCATTGCACGGTCACCACGGCCAAGCTTCGCTTCTGCTACCCATGCCCATGGGTTCGGGTGCGAGAAGATTGCACCGTTTTCTTTAACGCCTTGGTATACACGCGTTACGAAGCCAATGTCATCGTTAGGTGTTGCGAACGATGGTGCATTTAGGTGCAAGCCGTACTCAGAGAATAGGTTCTCGTCAACCGCGTCCATCGCTTTCTCACCGCGCTCTTGAGAAACTGCGCCAGATAGAACAGCAAGTGTATTTGACTCTAGGTGGATACGACCTTCAGTTTGTTGTGCAGTACCGATCTTGTCACCGTCTTTTGTTAGACCACGGATGTACCAGCCACCCTCGTCATCCCAAAGGTGAGTTTCACATGCTTGGCGAACGCCTTCAGCCATAGTGGTGTACTTATCAACGTCGGCTTGGTCACTACGGTATTTAGCTAGGTCGATAAACTCTTGAAGTGCCCAGAAGTGAAGGAATGAAACCATGGAAGATTCACCGCCACCAAGGTTTAGACAGTCGTTCCAGTCGGCACGTAGACCTTTACAGATACCTGTTTGACCTACGTATTCAGCTGAGAAGTCTAGAGCGGCTTTCATGTGCTCGTAAACTGTCGCTTCACCACCGTCTGCGTATGGAATGACTTCATCAAAGAACTCAGTTTCACCGGTTTCCATCACGTATTTACAGATGGTAGGCACGATCCATAGATGGTCATCTGAACATGTGTCTTCGATACCGTGGATCTTGTCATCATCAGATGGTGTTGGAACAACTGTTGGTGACTTAGATGGTTCAACGTCTGCTTTCTCTGGATCGAACCAATCAGGATCGAATAGGTGTAGACCGTAACCTGCTTTAACCTGACCGCGAAGGAGATCAACGATACGTTTGCGAGTCATGGCTGGGTTAGCGTGTGGCACTGAGATTGCGTCTTGAGCTGTGTCACGGTAACCAAGACCGGTACGGCCACCCACTTCGATGAAGGATGCAAAACGAGACCAAACGACACATGTTTCTGCTTGGTACAGTGTCCAAGCGTTGATCATAGTGTCTAGACCTTCGTTTGGAGATTTAACTTGGAACTTGTCACAACGCTCGTCCCAGTGAGCTTTGATGCCTGCAAATGCTGCATCTACGTTGGCAAGATCTTGGTATTTTTCACGCAGACGAGCACCGTTACCTTTACCGATACCTAGCACGTATGCGAAACGTACTTCTTCACCTGGCTGGATGACAAATTGCTTGTGCAGTGAACCACAGTGGTTGTAACAAGTTTGAGCAGAGTTGGTACACTTACCTTGTTCAACAGCAATTGGGTTTGCTTCATCACGGTATAGGCCAAGGAAGCTATCACGTTGACCGTCATATGAATCTGGGTCGAATGTTGAAGCTAGGTAGTAGAAACCTTCGAAATCGTTAGTGTTGTAGTAGAGATCGTACTCAATCACACCATCTTTGTATTCAGTACCAGCAGAGTACAGAGACATCTGATGGTTTTGATTGTCTGATGCGATGTGGCTGAATGAGAACTCTACAAAAGAAAATGCGCTGATAGTACGTGGCTTATCCGACGTGTTCTTGATCACTACATCCCAGACTTCTGCATCTTCGCCTTTAGGAACGAAAAGCGTCTTCTCTGCAGTTATGCCGTTGTATTCACACTTGAACTTCGAGTAAGACAAACCATGACGAACTTCGTAGCTTGCTTCGTCTAGGCTTTTCGCTACTGGCTGCCATGAGATTGACCAGTAATCACCTGTTTCATCGTCACGCAGGTAAACGTAGTGCCCTGGGCGATCAAATGTAGCGTTTGGTCTGAATTTAGTAACGCGGTTGTACTCCGGTGAGTTGTAAAACGAGTAACCACCTGCGTTATGAGAGATAACAGTACAGAATTTTTCCGTGCCTAAGTAGTTAGTCCATGGCGCTGGAACATCTGGTCGAGTGATGACGTATTCACGATTGTCGTTATCGAAATAGCCGTATTTCATTGTCATTTCCTTTTTAATAAGCTGCAAGTAACGCAGCTAAAACTCATGCTAGTGAAAACTGCCAAGCCAAATTGATGTAGGGTTAGGCTTGAACAAATTGGTTTATTTCCACGGGTTTCGGTAGTTAACTTGCTGAATATCCAGCAGAGGTAAGTGACCTTTTAACCGTGTTAAGTAATCATCCCAGTCTCGTGCAGATTTGTGAGTCCAACACGCCTCGGCTAGTGCACTTAAGCGTGGGAAGACCATGTAATCCATACGATCTTGGTTGGTAACAATTTCGCACCATAATGCACACTGGATGCCTAAGATACGCTTGCGAATTGGATCATTGTCTGGAACTTCAGCCAGCGGCTCATATCGGTAAGCTTGTTCTAGAGGAATCACATTCGCCCAATCGACGCCTGGTTCTTCTGGTGAGTAATCTTGTGCCATATCGAGATAAGTCATTTGACCTGGCTGCAAGATAACGTCGAAGCCCTGCTTGGCGCAGTTTAGAGCCGCTTCTTCACTCAACCATGAGTAAATCACAGTATCTTTACTCACTTTGTTGCCGTGCTGAGCTTCTTCCCAGCCAACCATACGTTTACCTAGGGAACGAAGCTTCTGCTCTGCGTAGCGAAGTAGGTGACCTTGGAGCTCTTTAATATCTTGGTAGCCGTGTTCAACCATCAATTTATGGCATTTTGGACTATCGACCACACACCATCTGGCACTTCGTCTGCGCCAATGTGCACCCATTTCGCAGGGAAGAGTTCTGCAACTTCAGTAAGCACTTTGTCGAGGAACTCGTATGTCCCCTCAATTGCTGGTGATAACACGTTGTCTGTGTAGTTCTGAACACTGCGATAAGCCGATTTGTCTTCAGGGTCAATCAGCATCTCAGGAAGTGCTTGAATAGCCGCACGACAGTGGCCTGGAACGTCGATCTCAGGAATGATGGTAATACCACGCTCGAGAGCGTATTCGATAACCTGTTTGATCTCTTCTTGCGTATAGAAGCCGCCATGTGTGTCAATAAGGGTGCTGAATTGTGGCTCAAGAGCATGGTCGCTACCACGCCAACCACCAATCTCAGTTAACTGAGGCAAAGATTTGATTTCAATTCGCCAGCCTTCATCATCGGTTAAATGCCAATGGAAGGTGTTAAATTTGTAATGCGCTAAATGATTAATTAGACGTTTAACGCGCTCGACCGGATGGAAGTGACGTGAACAGTCCAGCATCATGCCGCGGTATTTGAAGCGAGGTTCGTCGCGAATATCAATATAGGGAACGGTGAGGTCGTTAGTACCGTCAATCGGCTTTACGATTTGCAGTAAAGTGGCACTTGCGTGGACAAAACCCAGAGAAGAGCCGGACTCTAAAGAGATACCCTGAGCATTCACAACGAGATGATAGGCCCCTTCGTCTAGGGTAGGATTTGCCTTGAATACAATGTCGCTCTTACCAATTGAGTTTGCTTTGAAACCAAACAGACCGATCAATTCACCGTCTAACCATTTCGCCGCTTTTTCAGCAATTTCAGAGTGGATGGTGATTTGGCTAGTGGACGTTAGGCAATAAGTCCCTTCCGTTTGTTTAATTGATTTAGGCTTAGGAATGATTGGCAGATCGCTTGCAATCACAGGTTGTACTTCCGCTCTGTTTTTGAGCGGTGAAGCCAACGCGATTGGAGTCAATGCAATTTGATGTCGTTGCGTAGGATCGCCGCAAACAAGCGCCGCATCTTTTAGGCCATCAGTGTAGAAACGAAGCGGTGTCGTTTTGATGCTGAACTCGCAATAGAAGTGATGGTTTGCCTTCAATACGTCTAGTTCAGGTTTGAGTAAACAGTAGCTACCAATCTGAGTTAACTCGCCATGAGTAATGCTGTCTGGTTGGATGAAAAGATCCATCAGAAATTCAAGAGACCAGTCAGTGATGTCTTGGTCGCTCAGGTTGTGCAAAGTAAGTCCAAACCGGCAGAATTGTTTTTGCTCGGAGAGGACGGCTAAATCAATACGGTAGTTCATAATGGTCTCTCCCTAATACAGATTATGTTCTGGTTTGCCAGCAAACATGATGGCACCTTCAATAGCATCGAATTGTGGTTCAACGATCCAGCTTTGAACTGGAGGCGATAACCATGCTTTGATTCGCTCTGCGATGCTTCCCATTAAACAAATACGAGTGGCCCCTTTGCGATTTAGCGCGATAAGAAACATTTCAATGTCATTAGCCGTTTGCTTTAACATTTCCATCGCTAGGCTGTCTCCTAGGTTGGCATACTCGAAAATTGCTGGAGAGAATTGACCATAATCTTTAGGTATGGCTGTTTTTGACCAGTCAACAATTGCGTCAACATTGTTGTCAAAGTGGTTTAGTACATGTTGTGCAAGCTCCGTTTTCGGCACGATGCCATCAACGGATAAGAGAACTTGCTGAATCAGGCGCAGCCCCATAACGGCACCGCCACCTTGGTCTGAAATCGGAAACTCACGCCCACCGACGACAAACTGCTCGGATCCTTGAATGTAAATACCGCAAGACCCAGTACCACCAATCATGATCGCGCCATCTTCACCATTATGGCTCCAATACATGCGCCGTAAGCGTCGGTGTTAAGGGTGACACTTGCGAACGGGTGTTCCAACTCCATGAACTTAACCCAAGCATTTTTTTGCTCCGCGCCAGCCAGCGCAAGACCTAAATGCATTTGACTAAAATGGGATGTTGTTAGCCCACCTTGTGCTGCTGCAATCGTAATAGCTTCAGTGATAGAAGCCATTGCTACCTCTACACCTAACAAAATATTGGCACTACCACTTTTCCCTTCGCCGACAAGAAGACCTTGTTCATCACGAATTCGTGCACGGCAAGAAGTGCCGCCGCCATCAATTCCTACGTAGTAAGTTGCCATTAGTTTTGCTCCTGAGAAAGATGCTTGAACTGCTTTATCACAGCAAATAGGAACCAAGCTCCGTGAGGGATCCACTGCTCACCCCAACGCCAGTTTTGTAGCATGTCATCTTTCTGGCCTTCTGGATTGAATGCGATGTCTAACTCGTCGTCAAAGCCGGCTGTAATCCCGTTACAAACACCACCTTTGGCATTGTAAAAACCAAGTTGTGGAAGGTAGTCAGGGTTGTTGTGACCATGCCCGTCGAGCATGCACATATCGTATGGGTTTAAACCCACAATCCAGTTAAGTGCATTTTGCGCGTAAGCAGTAAGCTGATTGTTTAGGTCTTTATCGGAGATTACTGGCATGACGGTATATGCCATTGCTGCCAGCGATGCTAAACGAGCATTCTCACCTTGCCACCAGTATCCACTCTCGTTTTTTTGAGCGACGAAAAACGCATCACGTTTGTCACCATCTACTGACTTGACGTACTGACGTGGATAACCAAATGGGTTAGTTACTTTATGAGTGATGTTAAGTTCAAACTGCACGGCACGTTCCACAGTTTGGATAGCTGCATTTTTGAATGTATCGTCTGTCTCACAATTGATGTACTCAACTAATGCGATGGCAGGAAGACCTGCTTCAGCTGCATGGAAATAAGGACGTGATCCGTCACTATTTGCCGACCAAAAGTGTTCAAATTCGCTATCAGTAGACTGGCGGCTTGATAGGCGCTCTGCCCAAGTACGTGCTTCGAGTAAGTATTTGCTGTCTTGCGTTGAGCGGTAAAGTTCGACAGAAGCTAACAGTGCACAGTACTCATCGATAATGTTTTCTTGACCATCATTAAGGTATTTGAGGTTGAACTCTTTTAAGTGGTCATAACCTTTGATCGCTTTATCTAGGTAAGTCGCTTGGTCAAAGTCGCCGTGGACATCAAGTCGTGAAGCCGCTGCAAGAGCCGCAATAGATACCCCGCCACCCTGGCGGAAGCCCGCTTCAAAATCATCGAACTTATGGCCGTCTTGAGTCTCATAAGCACAGATTTCGCGTTGCTCGACATCTTTACTCCATCTGTCGAATACGGTCATGTAGAAATAACCCTCAGAGTTTTGCATCCGGGTTAAGAAATCAGCACCCACTAACGCCTCTTCCATGAGGCGGGTACGAGAAAACGGAGCAAAATCTGAGTGGTGTTTTAAATCTTCTAAACCTTTGAGCATATTCCAAGTCACCATTGGGATCTGCTGTGGATTTAGGTAGTTGGCGTAAGAAAGGTGACTTAAGTACTTACTTACGTCACCAGAAGCATCGTACCAGCCACCACGCACGTCGGCAGTAGTATTAGTGCCTAGCAGCGGTACTTGCTTATCCTTTTGGTCAAAAATGCCAGTGCATCGTTGAGACTTGAAGTAATGCAATAGATCGGAAAACGTCTTATCCATAAGGATGTTGCTACCGATCTCGAAAGTATCTGATTTGATGTTATCGAAACGAAGATAATATTTTCCGCAAAGATTCACTTGGCTAAAGTCGATGCTGTAAAAGTAGCCTTGATGCCAGTTTGCTACTTTTCCGTGTTTTTCAACATCAAGAGTAGCGACTGTGTGGTGGCCTTTAGCGCATACAAGCAAAACATTATAAGAGGAAAGGCGAGCTTTGCTCGTCATGATAATGGCTTGTTTTGGGCCTGTTGCTTCATAACCAATGTGGTTGGTGAGTAGCAGCATTGAATCTCTCCGGAAAATATTATTGTTATTATTTGGGTCAGTTAAAGCTAAGAGAGGCTCGACGGGGTGCCGTCGAGCCTTATTATGCAATTATTCGTATAGGTAACAGCGTACGAAGTGGTTCTCTGATAGCTGAGTAACCCCCGGAAGTTGCTCACGACATTGTTCAGTAGCGTGAGTACAACGGCCTGCAAATGGACAACCGACAGATGCTGCGTCCAAAGCGGGATTTCACCTTTGTTGCCTTTCAGCTTCTCGTGAATTGACTTGCTTGGATCTGGCACGGCAGAAACAAGAAGCTGAGTGTACGGGTGTTGAGGATCGTGGATGATCTCTTCAGTGTCACCCCATTCAACCATGTGACCTACGTACATAACCGCAAGATCTTCAGCGATGTAACGCGCAGTTGCGATATCGTGCGTGATGTAAAGAAGTGACATTTGCTTTTCAAACTTCATTTCTTCCATCAGGTTAAGAACACCTGCACGAATCGATACATCGAGCATCGAAGTTGGTTCGTCAGCAAGTACAACCTCTGCACCTACCGCAATGTTACGCGCTAGGTTTACACGTTGACGTTGACCACCAGAAAGCTGATGAGGGAACTTCTCTGCTGTTTCTTTTGGTGGAATCAAACCCACTTGCTCAAGAAGGTCGTAAACGCGTTCTTGTAGCTCTTTTCTTATTGCCCGGCGTTACTTTTTTGTGGATGAGTAGCGGACGTGCAATGTGGTGGAAGATGTTGTGCGTTGGGTTAAGAGAACCAAACGGGTCTTGCCATACCATCTGCACACCTTCGCGGTAGTGCATCAGGTCTGCACGAGACGTGATATCTTGGATATCACGGCCCTTGTACTCGATCACACCTTCGGTTGGTGCATACATCTTGGCGATCATTTTGGCCGTTGTGGATTTACCAGAACCTGATTCACCCACAACGGATAGGCCGCGACCTTTGTACATTTTGAAAGACACGTCATTAATTGCGCGCATCTTTGTTTGCTTTAGAGAGTTGCTGTTAAGAGGGAAATCTTTAACGACATTTTTCCCTTCTACGAGTAGCTCGCCATATTGTTTGCTCATAATTGTCTCCAGAAACTTATACTTCTTATTTATTTATCGCTGTTTACACTTTTGCTTGAGCAATTGGCTCACCGTAAAGGTGACAGTTCGATAAACGGTTTGGCTCAATTTGACGTAGCGTTGTTGGAACCTTAGTACATGCTTCATGTACTCGGTCACAACGTGCCTGGAATCGACAACCTTGCGGAACTTCTAACAAGTTCAGAGGGTTCCCTGGGATACCAGTTAGTTTCGTCTTAGGGCCAGTTAATGGAGGGAAAGAGCTACCCAGACCTTTCGTGTAAGGGTGGTATGGTGTAGTCAAAATCTCTTTCGATGGCGCGACTTCGATAAGCTCACCAGAGTACATGATGCCGATACGGTCAGAGAACTCGACCATTAGTGACAAGTCATGGGTGATGAACAAAATTGCAAAGCCAAATTCTTCTTTCAGTGCATAGATCTTCTGTAGGATTTCGCGTTGCACAACCACATCAAGTGCTGTTGTTGGCTCATCCATGATGATCATTTTCGGATTGAGAGCGAGTGCAATCGCGATAACCAAACGCTGACGCATACCACCAGAGAACTGGTGAGGGTAGTCGTTCAGACGGTTAGGGTGGATATCAACGATTTCCAATAGACCTTCTGCACGGCGTTTTGCTTGCTCACGTGTCATATTGGTATGACGCATGATTACATCACAGAACTGCTCTTCCATTGTAAGTACTGGGTTTAGAGCGTTCATCGCACTTTGGAAAACCATTGACATTTCGCTCCAGCGGAACGCAGTCATGCGATCATCGCTGTATTTGAGGATATCTTCACCGTTGAAGATAACCTCACCACCTGTGATAAATGCTGGCGGCTTATGAAGGCGCATTAGCGAGAATGCTACGGTTGATTTACCACAACCTGATTCACCCGCTAGGCCGAATACTTCACCTGGTGCGATGTCGAAGCTAACGTTGTTACAAGCGCGAACGTCGCCAGCTTCTGTAATGTAGTCTACGCATAAGTTGCGGATAGAAATTAGTGGTTCAGTCATGATTATTTATCTCCGCTCCATAGTGCATTTTGTGGTGGTAGTTCCGGGCTACGCTCAGCTTTGTCTTGCTCTGCAAGCTTCTTCCAGCGTTTCATGCCTTTGTGAGAACGTAATTGCGGGTTTGCGATTTCATCAACTGCGAAGTTAAGAAGCGCAAGACCAATTGCAATAAAGATAAGTGCGATACATGGAGCAAGTAGTTCCCACCAAGCGCCAACAAGCATTGATGAAGACGTACGTACGTTGTTAAGCATTACGCCCCAACTGATGCTGCTTGGGTCGCCTAAGCCTAGGAAAGATAGTGTTGCTTCGGTCATGATGGCTAGCATTACTGAACCGATGAAGCTTGCACCAACGATTGACACTAGGTTAGGTAGGATTTCTACAAAGATGATGCGCCATGAAGATTCACCCAATACTTCAGCCGCTTTAACAAACTCTTTCTCGCGTAGAGATAGTGTTTGGGCTCGAACAACACGCGCACCCCAGGCCCAGGAGGTCACACCAATTACTATCGCAATGGTTAATGGCCCAGCTTGTCCGATAAAGGCGGCGATTACAAACAGCAGTGGGAACTGCGGTATTACTAGCATGATGTTCATAGCCGCGGTGAGTACGTCATCAACTCGACCACCAAAGTAACCCGCTGATACACCAATCACTGTTGCTAGGAAACATACAACGATACCTGCGCCAAAACCAACAGCCAAAGAGGTACGAGTTCCGTATACAACCTGAGACCACACGTCACGACCCATACGTGAAGTACCTAGTACGTGGTCTGCCTTTTTAGACATCAGTAATGTGCGGCGGTTATCTGCTAGGTTTTCAGCAACCCAACCGTCAGGGTTGTTTTGTGCAGCTTTAACTACGAAAGCTGGATATTCATGTGGATTACCAGTTTTACGGTCTGGCGCGTGCTTAGTAATAAGCGGCGCGAAGATAGCACCAAAGATAAAAACACTGATAATTGCTAGGCCAATAAGTGCCTTACCGTTATTCGAAAGTAGTTTAATTAGGGCTTTCATGATTATTTACCTCCCTTACGTAGGCGAGGATCCAGTACAACGATTAACAAGTCTGCTAGGAAGTTAAAGAACAGCATAAACAGAGTCATAATAAGTAGCTGACCTTGTAGAACCTGGTAGTCACGAGCGTTGATCGCATTAAGAAGAACAGTACCTAGCCTGGGTAGTTAAAGATGATTTCGATAATCAACTGACCACCAATTGCCATACCAAGAGCCATTGAAAGTGCGGTTACACTCGGTAGCATCGCGTTACGTGCCGCGTAGTTGAAGACAACGCGGTTTTCGCTAAGGCCTTTACCTTTCGCCATCGTAATGTAGTCTTCGTTCAGCAGGTTAATCATGTTGTTACGCATGCTGATTAGGAAGCCACCAATCTGAATGATAGTTGCACAAATTAGAGGAAGAACAGCGTGGTAAGCAACATCCTTATAAAACTCCCAACTTGTCCAATCAGGAATCAGACCCGGAGTATAGGCGTAGCTGGTCGGGAACCATTTAAAGCTGATTGCGAAAGTATAGAGAGCTAGCATCGCAGTAACTACAGCCGGAACCGCTTGCACAACGAGCATGGCAGGGAGATAAACGCGTCGTATTTGCTGCCGCGCTTCCATGCTGCAAAAATACCTAGTACCGAACCGATACAGAATGATAGAACTACCGCTGTACCCGCAAGGAATAGTGACCAACCCACAGCGTTGCCAAGCATAGCGTTTACTGTTTGTGGGTAAGTTTGAATTGAAATACCAAGATTCCAGCTAAAGATACTTTTCAGGTAAGTAAAATATTGTTCATGTAGTGGGCCGTCTACAAAGCCAAGTAGCTTTGTCATTGCGGCGATACGCTCTGGTGTTACCTGAACAGTTGCATTAGCGAACATCATGGTAACAGGGTCACCTGGCATTGCTCGCGGTATAATAAAGTTGATCGTAGCGGCTACTAAGAACGCTAAGAAGTAGAACGATAAACGTCGTAAAAAAAATCCCATAACTCACACCTTTCCATGCCAGCGACTATCCTGTAGCTGGTTTCTGGACGAAAAAACCCCTGACGACTGGCGCCATAAATACGCTTCTATAAAGGAAGGGGGGAAAAGGCGGTGCGCAAGGCGCGCACCGCAAACTAACTAGAAATTAAGATTTAGGTTTTAGATCAAGTACTTGAAGTAGACGCTCCTGAACGCCAGCCCAAATCATTGGACGACCTTTAGGGTTGTTCTCATTCCACCAGCCGTCGAAACGAGTAGTGTTGTACTGGAAGTTAGACGCACCAGTCATTACAGGGATAGTGATTTGGTTCTCTGCAATTTTCTTCTGGATGCTGTGTGCAATTTCAAGCTGCTCTTGACGGTCTGCTGTCTTGTAGAAGCTGTTTAGCAGGCTGTCTAGCTCAGCACTCTTCCAGTGGTGCATAGCGAAACGTGGCTTACCTTCACCCTCTTGTAGAGCTGAGTTGTAAGTATCGTTCCAGTATTGGTGTGGATCCGCACCTAGGAAGTAGTTTGTGTAACCGATGTCGTATGTCGCATCTTGCATCGCTTTGTTGTAAACCGCGAAGTCAGGAGTACGTGCAACTGCTTTGATACCAACTTCAGCAAGTTGCTCTACACCAAGCTGTACAGTGTTGTTGAAGTCAGTCCAGCCGTTTGGTGAGATGATTTCAAAGCTGATTTCTTTACCAGTTGGAGTTTCTACGAAACCGTCACCGTTAGTGTCTTTAAAGCCAGCTTCTTTAAGAAGAGCTTTCGCGTTTGCAACGTCGTACGTGTTGTAGCCTTTGTACTTGTTGTAAGTTCCTTGGTCAGCCCATGATTTGTGAGCGTCACCTAGACCTGATGCGTAGTTGTTCGGGAAACCGATACCGTAGAACGCGATGTCAACGATAGTTTGACGGTCGATAGCCATAGAGAACGCACGACGGAAGTCAACATTGTTGATTGCTTCGTTGTTACCTTCTTTTGGCGACTTGAAGTTCATCATGAACGACTGAGTACCTGCCGCTGGAGTCCAGTACTTGTGGTTAGGGTTCGCAGCTGCGTACGTGCTGTCGATGTCTGGGATGAACGAAGAAGTCCAGTCTAGCTCAGAGTTGATGATGCGAGCTAGTAGCTGATCGTTACCAGCGATCTGTGGAAGACGTAGACAGTCAACATCTAGGTTTACGTTGTCCCAGTAGTTAGGGTTACGACATTGAACGTAAAGCTGTGGAGTAAATGTGTCGATTGCAGTGAACGGACCAGAACCTACAGGGTTTTCGTTAGAGAACGTTTCTGGCTTATCTACTTTGCTCCAGATGTGCTCAGGAACGAAAGATACTTTAGTGATCTCGAATGGAGCGTTAGAAGTTGCTTCAACTAGAGAGAAGATAACTTTACGGTCGCCTTCAGTCTTAACAGATTTAACTACTGAGTTTACACCAGTACGGTCAAGCTCAGGCTGCTTAGCTAGAAGATCGATTGTAAACTTGATGTCATCAGCAGTGATTGCTTCACCGTCAGACCATTTAATGCCTTCGCGCAGAACAAAAGTTACTTCCATCAAGTCATCAGACATGTAGAAGTCTTCTGCTAGACGCATAACTGGCTCGTTACCGTGCATTTGGTTGAAAACAACTAGAGGCTCGTAGATGAACTCAGTAGTTGTGTTAAGCGCTGTATCTAGGAACGGGTTGAAGTTCCTTACAAACGTTGGGTAGAACTGCGGTACAATAGTTAGCTCACTTTGTGCGATTGCTGGAGCTGTTACACCTGTTGCTGCTGTAGCGATTACTGCAGTGGCTAGTGCTGTTTTTTTAATTTTGGCAAGCATAGCTGTTCCTTACTATTTGCTTTCATTTCACTAATGGATATGAATGTCATCAATTGATAAACACTCTCCAAGGCCTACCTCATTGAAACGTTTGCTACTCGGAGGAAGTAGAAAACTAGAGTGGCCTGTAGGCCTTTGGCATGAGTAAGAAAACACGCTAATGACCCATTTAGCAATTTCAATTCCCGTTAAAAACGTCAAAATGTTACTGGCTGACGTCAAACACGTTAATAAGTCCGTGTTATTTTTATATTCGTTCAATTATTGCACTCTGATCTACCTCTCACTTTTACACGTATCGGTCCTTTTTTGTTAGTGCCCACTAACCTCTAGTGTTCTGTGAATAATTACTTTGCTCTTTGGTCTTCATTTTTGAGATCTTACTCACTAAGCTGTTTTATCGTTAATTTTTGGAGTTAATTTAAAACTGCCGAAATGTTGTGATTCGGTTCGCAATCTGGACTAAATCTCTAACTTTTATGGGGGAATTAGGTGATTAGAGGCACGAACAATCAGTGTTTTTACGGTTTTATCAGCATTATTCAATGCCTAAATTTTGCTTATTTTGGCTGATGAATTAATCACCATTTGAGTAGGCTGGGTCAGATAGGGACGCAAAGGTTTGGGCGTGATTTAGACACAAAAAAAGCGCCTTAAAAAGGCGCTTTTTGTTGAGATAGGGATTTTGTTAGCTGGTCAACAAGTGCTGAAGTTTGTCTCTTAAGCCTTCAATATGGGTTCGCTCTGGCCCTTGCTCTTGGCAGTGCTCAAGAATGTAATCAAGAGAGCTTAATACCGTCCTCCAGCGAGGCGTCTTAGGCAATGTTTCCACTCTTAGGTATTTATCCAGTGTTCGGGTTTGAAGGGTGCTACGGTCTAGATATACGCGCCATAGGCCACTTTGTTCAGCAAAGGTAAATTTAGTTTGGCCTGTTACTCGCTCCCAGTATTCCAAAGCATTAGTCATCGACTCTACTAACACTTCACGCATAATGTCTTGTTTTGAGCGGGTCTCTCCCGAGACTTTATCCGCCAAGCGGGTAAATTCGCCCCCCAGTTCTTTGAGTTGCTGCAGTTTGTTCTTATCGCCCTCAAATGCATAACTAGACAAGGCTTCGATTGCAGTCTCTAGGTTATTAATGCGTGCGGCATTGACTCCACCTCCGACATTGAAGATGTACATGGATTTTAATCCAGCTCCTTCAGGTAGAGATAGAACATCAGATGAAATGTGCTGTCTGACATCTTCAACATAAATATCGATGTTGCCACAATAGTGTGCTTGTTCAACATTTAGATATTTCGGAGCGATCAGCTCTTCTGCGCTGGAGCGCTTGAGCTGCTCCTGACTGCGTTTGAACAGCTTGGTTGCTGCATGGTTAGCAAACTGAATTTTATTATCGTCACGGATGCAGATGATTGCTTCGGGTGCAGACTCAAGCTGCTCTAACAGTCGTCCTTGAGTCTCAAGTAAGCTAGCTTCTACCATCGCTCTGTGCTTGAGTTCCAACTGCAACTGCTGGTTTTCGATTCGACGTTGCTCAGCTTTGCTTGCGGTTAGGTGCGCAACAATTCGAGCGGCGAGCTCTTGTTTATTAAATGGCTTGGACAAATAGTCATTGGCACCCGCTTCAAACCCGCGCACTCGATCATCAGTCTGATTCAATGCGGTTAGCATAATGATTGGCAGTTGTGCGTGGTCGTACTGTTGTCTCAGTTGCTCGCACACTTGATAACCACTGAGGCCGGGCATCATGATATCGAGCAGTAGGAGTTCAGGCTTTTCTTTCTCTATTTGCTCAAGAGCGTCAGGCCCGTCGTGAGCAGTTCTCACCCGATAGCCTTCCAAACGCAAGAAACTGTCGAGTACTCTTAAGTTCACCGGCTCATCATCAGCGATCAGCAGTAGAGGCCCGTCTGGATTTTCAGGTAATGAGTTCGTATCAGGTAAGTCGAGCTCGTTTGATTCCGGTGCCTGATAGTGATTACTCTCTTTATAACTTGCCTTTGCAATTTGCTGTTCATTCGCGATTGGCAGCGTGAAGCTAAATGTTGTGCCGACCATAGGCTGGCTGCTCACGTATAAGCTGCCGTCCATCAATTCGATCAGTTGTCGGCTAATTGAAAGCCCTAGACCTGCGCCTTGACGATAGCGGCTTGAATCGCTGCCTGCTTGAATTAATGGTTCGAAAATGTGTTCGAGTTGCTCAGCAGGGATGCCTTGACCAGTATCGACGACTTGCACGCGAATGTTGTCATCAACAATGTCAGCAGAAATAACAATTTTACCTTCGCTGGTGTATTTGATGGCATTGCCTACAAGGTTATAAAGCACTTGTTCAACTCGCTGCGGATCAGCGCACACCCAAAGGCTTGCATCGTCAATTTGGTTAATGATACGGATTGGTTTACTACCCAATAAATGGCTAGACAGCTCAAGTACCAAGCGGGTAGCGCTTGATAGATCCACCGCACTTGTTTGAATGTCTAGATTGCCATAACGCATCTTATGGTAATCCAATAGGTCATCAACCAAAGTCGTTAAGCGTTGGCCACTACTGATAATGATATCTAGCTGATATTTGTGATCGGCGGTTATTGCGCCATTCGAGCCAGAAGCGAGGGCTTCGGCAATACCCACCATACCGTGTAGCGGTGTACGCAGTTCATGTGAAGTTGTGGCAAGAAACTCATCTTTAAGTTTATTGGCAAGTTGAAGATCGTCATTTTGCTTTTGAATGATCTGTAAGTTGCTCTCTAGTTCTTTATTTTGCTGCTTGATCAGTTTCATCTTCTCTCGGATCGATCGCTGCATACGCTCAAAGCTGATAGCGAGCCTACCAATTTCGTCTTTTCGATTGGTATTGATCATACTTTCATCGAGATCACCTGCAGACACTTTTTCTGCCGCCCAAGTCAATTTCAGTAGCGGTGAAGTGATGAAGTTCGATAGGTAGTGTGATGATATGAATACCAAGACGACAGCACACAGCATGACAAATACAAACAGCTTCTCAAGTTGTCTTACACGAGAAAACGCTTCGCTCTCTGGAATTTCTACTACTAGTGCCCAATTAAACCCTTTTACTGAGATCGGTGCATACGCTGCGATGACTTTCTCGCCAATAGTATTGGTATAGGTTCCAACCTCTGACTCGCCGGATAAAGCTCGCTCAATAACTTCAACACTTTTATCTGCTTCTTCTTGTGAGTAGGCAAGAGTGCGAACTCGGTTGTCATCACCAACAAGCAAAGTGCGCAAAGAGGAGCTTTTGTTCTGTCCGTCGGCAATCAATTTAGTAATACCATTATTGGGCAGCCTAAACATTGCGTAGCTGTGTAGATATCCTTGGCGGATTATTGGTGCCCCAAGCCAAGCGACTTGTCTACCATTGGTTACCGAGAAGTCGGAGATAACAACAGGTGTATAATCTTGATTGGTTTTACGTCGTTCGGTCACAAGCTCTTTCAATTGACGGAAAGTGTCTCCTAGAACATTATCTTTGTACTCTCCGGTAAGTAGATTGGTACCAAAATCTTCGTTTTTGAAGATTGAATAAGTCACGTTACCCGAAAGATCAATCAACAGAATATCGTCAAAGTCAGAACGCTTGAGGAGTTCTAGGTATGCCCAGTGGTAGCGCTTGTGAAGAAGACGATATCTTTCACTACCTTTATAAACATCTGATTGAGGCAAAACTGAGGTTTTGACTTGGTCGCCAGAGCCTGGAATATAACGTTGTTGGGCATGATCGCGAGCATCATCAATACTCGTTCCCAGATCTCTGAAAGCATTAACGATGCCATAGAATCGCCCCGCACTTGCATAAGCCAGCTCAGAACGTACAAAGCCCATGACTTCTGACTCTTTGGCGTACATGTAGTCGATAACTTGCTGCTGTTTTGTATCGCGTACAGAGGTTAAATGAGAGGTGCTTTGTTCTTGCAAGTCTGTAGTATGAGAATGAAGAAACAGAAGTGCAATGATGGTGAGTGGGGTAATGCTCAATACCAAAAAACGCTAACATCAGCGTATTTTGAAGGCGTTTGAATTTTTGTTTTCGATAAAACCTGAACATAGTAATTACGTCATTTCCGTGAAATTTAACTCATCGACTGCAATACAAATCAGAAAAAGCAGTATCTAAAATGACGAAATTAACGAGTTTTTTCGCTTTGACAAGCAAGTGCTAATCAAACCGTGCACATAGGCGCATTTTATTTGAAGTCTGATGGAAAGTTGCCCAGTAACTCTGCGTTACTAGGCATAGTAATTACTTACTGTAGACAGATATCACTTATTGGCGTGATAGATGGCAAATTTGTTTGTCTTGCTCAAAGTTTCACAATGACCAAACGTCTTTTCAATGATAGGAGGGTATTTCAAGAAGCTGTTGGCCACAATGTACAGATGACCGGTTTGGCTTTGATGGTTTGGTGCATCAGCAAGCAATGTTTCAGTCGCACTGTAGCTGGTATCTAATCCGGCATGAAATGGCGGATTACTAACAATAAACTGATAATCCTTTGCAGTATCTGAATAGACATCTGAGGCAAATACTCGACCTTGTAAATGGTTTGCTTTTAATGTCTCTTTTGACGATTCAACCGCAAGCGCACTGATATCGCACATCTCAAGTTCAATGGAAGGGTTAAGGCTAGCCATGACTGCGCCGAGCACTCCTGCGCCACAGCCGAAATCCAGTACCTTTCCGGATAAGGATGGAAGTGTATCCAATAGAAGTTTACTGCCAACATCAAACTCACCATGACTAAACACACCCGGTAAGCTTTTTACTTGAATGGACAGGTTATTGTATTGCACTTGATAAGATTTGAACCAATTATCAAGAACAAAGGGTTTAGGCTGTTGAGTACACTGTCCCCAATAGAAAGAGCAGCGTCGAGCCGAATCGTATTTTGTGACAATGCCGTAAGCCTTGAACATCTTTTCGATGCTTTTCACACCCGAACGGTTCTCACCAACCACGACGATTTCAGTATTTACGCCGAGTTTAGCCAGTAACATAGCTAATAAATATTCGGCTTCTGCTTTCGCTTTTGGCCAGTAGAGCAAGATAAGATCTGGTTTAGCTCCTTTGCCTTCGTCGAACTCGAACTCTGCGCCAAATTGACACGTCAAATTCGATTGCTTTTGAATTTGACGGTAATAACCATAGTTGGTGGTAAACACCGAGACTGATTCGCAATGCTCAGCTAACTCGCGTGGGAAGAGGTCTTCGACTTCACCTGCGACGAGCACATGCTTACCTGAGAAATACTCAAGTTGGCGTTGGGCGATTTGGCTAGGAGCAATATAAGCGGACATAACAGACTCGGTTCGATCAAAAGAGGCAGATTTTCGCACAATCTGCCCTCCGCTTGAAGAAGTTTAGCGCTGGAAGAAACTACACCGATTTATTAACTGTTGTCTTGCTTGTCTAAAAAGTCTTTGAATTCTTCTTCATACATGTTAAATAGCACCATAGTGATGGCAAAAATAAGTGGACCGTAGATTAGGCCGATGAGACCAAATAGATGAATACCGCCAAGCAGCGAGAAGAAGATCATTAAGGTGTTCATGCCGGCACTACCTTGCATCAGTAATGGGCGAAGAACGTTGTCGATCGAGCCTACGATAGCTACTGACCATACCGTTAAGAAGATAGCCCAAGTAATGTCACCGATGAGGAACAGATACAGAGCGGCTGGTATCCAGATTAGAGCAGTACCCACAACAGGGATAAAGGAAGCGAAGCCCATCATCGTGCCCCAGAATAGGCCTGGGAAACCAGCTAACCACATACCGATACCACCAGCAAAACCTTGTGCTATCGCGGTGAGAAATGATCCCATCACTGCCGATTTTGATACCTTCTCGATCTCATCAAGCAGTTTGTCTTCTTGGCTTCTCGACAAAGGTAGAATATGACGAATGGCGCTAATGATCTTGTCGTGATCTCTTAATAAGAAGAACAAGACAAAAAGCATTAAGAAAAAACTCATCAAAAAGTTAGTGGCGTCACCGAGGATCTTAGCGGAAACACCAACTAAGTTAGTACCAAACGACGTCGCGAACTGAGCGATCTTTTGTGCGATATCCTCAGGGCGAATTTCATCGAAAGGCAGGTAGGTATTAGCCAACGATAACGCTTTAACAACAAAAGGATGTTCAAAAATGGTTTGGATACCACCATGCGTTACCCATTGATACGCATTTTGTGAGAACAGGGAGCCTTGTTGGACAATCGCCGTAAAAACGAACATCAGTGGAATAACGATGATGAAAGTGAGTACGATGCAAGAAAGCAATGATGAGACGTTGGGATGATTTGGTAGCTTTTTCTCAAACCATTGATGGATAGGGAACATCAACAGCGAAATGATGAAAGCCATCACGATAGAATTCATGTATGGCGCAACTAATAAATAGCAGGCAAATGCCGAAGCTAACAGTGCGATGATAAGTACCCAGTGGCTAGGGACAATTTTGAGTTTATCCGACACGCTTTCGTTCCAATGAAAATGTTTGTGTCGATATAATGACCGCAAAGCTAATCGTAAGCAATGCTAAAGAGGGTATAGCTCGCTGTTATCGCTATAAAAAAGGGCTGCCGCTAGTATCAATAACGACAGCCCGTTGATAAAGAGGAAAGTATTAAGCTTCTTGCGCTATGATCGCAAAACAGCGATCAGCGGCTTCTAGTGTCGCTTCTATCTCTTTAGAGCTATGAGCGAGAGAGGTAAAGCTTGCCTCAAACGCAGATGGAGCAAGGTAGACACCGTGTTCAATCATTAGATGGAAGAAGCGCTTAAAGCGGTCGATATCGCATTTAGCGACGTCGTCATAACAAGTAATGCTTGTTTGCTCGGTAAAGAAGAAGCCAAACATGCCACCCACTTGATTGACTTGCAGTGGCACACCATGCTTGTCTGCAAGAGATTTGAAACCATCTGCCAATTGCTTAGTTTTCGCGGCAAGACGTTTTTCATTGCCTTCTTCTTTAAGAAGATTCAAACAAGCGTAACCAGCCGCCATAGCAACAGGGTTACCTGATAGTGTACCTGCTTGATAAACTGGGCCAGTTGGGGCGATATATTGCATCACATCTTTACGGCCACCAAATGCGCCAACAGGCATACCACCACCGATGACTTTACCCAAAGTGGTCAGGTCTGGCTTAATGTTGTAGTGTGCTTGAGCACCGCCTAATGCAACGCGAAAGCCTGTCATTACCTCGTCAAAAATCAGTAGTGCGCCTTCTTGATCACAGATCTCACGCAGGCCTTCGTGGAAACCTTCAACGGGTGGAATACAGTTCATGTTACCGGCAACCGGTTCAACAATGATACAAGCAATTTCACCCTTGTTTGCTGCAAAAAGTTCACGTACAGAATCTAGGTTGTTGAACGTTGCAGTGAGTGTGTATTTTGCAAAGTCAGCAGGAACACCTGGCGAGCTAGGTTGACCTAATGTCAAAGCACCGGAACCTGCTTTGACAAGCAGGCTGTCAGCGTGGCCGTGGTAACAACCTTCGAATTTAAGAATCTTATCGCGACCAGTAAACCCACGAGCTAGACGAATAGCACTCATAGTTGCTTCTGTGCCAGAGCTCACCATGCGTACCTGCTCCATTGAAGGGACAAGTTCAGACACAAGCTCTGCCATTTGAATTTCCATTTCGGTTGGCGCACCAAAACTTAAACCACGTTGTGCAGCATTAATTACTGCATCACGAATAACACCGTGGTTGTGGCCAAGAATCATAGGCCCCCAAGAACCAACGTAATCAATGTAGGCTTTGCCGTCAGCATCGAAAATCAGAGGACCATCGGCTCTCTCAACAAAAATAGGGGAGCCGCCAACGCCGTTAAAAGCACGAACTGGCGAGTTAACGCCACCCGGAATGGTGTTTTGTGCTTTTTCATAAAGCTCTGCTGATTTGGTCATGGATGTATCCTCTTATGATTGCTAGGACCAATTTGGCTCGCATTGTACCTATCCCTATCGAACTAGGAATGTTTTGCGCCACATTCTGGTTAGATTTAGAACAGAAACGGCCAAAAAAGCGCGAAAAAATCGGATTTTGACTTAACTTGCGGTGAATACTTGAACGGAACAGTCAGGTATTAGATAATCGCTAGATTATTAGAACAAGTTTGACTCAACAACTTTAACTAGCTGTTGGGCATCACACGAATGAGAGAGGTCATCGTGAGCGAAGTAAATATCCCACTATCATTTTCGGATGCAGCTGCAACACGCGTTAGAACGCTGATCGCTGAGGAAGAGAATCCAGAACTAAAATTGCGCGTCTACATCACGGGTGGTGGTTGTAGTGGTTTCCAATATGGTTTCACGTTTGATGAGAGTGTGAATGAAGGTGACACCACAATTGAAAACAGCGGCGTAACGCTTGTGGTCGATCCAATGAGTTTACAATACCTTGTCGGTGGTGTGGTTGATTACACCGAAGGCCTCGAAGGGGCTCGTTTCTTTGTAAACAATCCAAACGCAACAACAACTTGCGGTTGTGGTGCGTCATTCAGCGTTTAACGCTATTTTTCTTTCCTCTCACTAATCCAAAAAAGTGAGACTGGCGTAATATCCCCCATAAGTTCATTTTATTTATGAGCACTTATTGTATAGGGTAAGTGTTCATAATAAAAAAAGTTAGAGTCAATGATGAACATTGATGAAACGAATACAAGGGATTGTTATGCCAAAGTACTCTCCGAACGGGTTCTTTTCCGCTCGTCCATATTTAGTCTCTCTTATTCTTGTGCTTTTACTCGCTCTTTGGCTAGGGATGGGTAGTACGAATGCACAAGAAGAAAACACTTCAACGTCAGAAGAATCAGTGCCACTCGCCAAAGTCGCCTTCGAAACGTTTGTCTCACAGCCGACCTTTCGCTCTATAGATTTATATGGTCGAACAGCGCCAGATAAACAGGCGCGATTAGGCGCTGAGTTCAGCGGGAAAATTATCGATCTTAAAGTAAGCAAAGGTGAGTTCGTAAAAAAAGGGCAGCATATTGCTCAGATTGATAAAGGCGATCTCAACATCCAGTTGGAGCGTGCCCAAGCGATGCTCCAAGTGAAGCAGAAAGAGTTTAAGGCAGCGGAGTCTTTGAAGAGCCGTGGCTTACAAGGGGAGGTGGCCTATGCCACAGCTCAAGCCGCATTAGCAGAAGCAAAAGCAGGGGTGAGTAACGCCAAGTTGTCTTTGCGTAATACTGTGGTTCGCGCACCATTCGAGGGCTATGTTGACCACCTATTCATCGAGTTAGGCGATTACGTTGGCATTGGCGATCCAGTCGCAACTGTGATCGATCTCAGTAAGCTTGTGATTGAAGCGGACGTGAGCGAAAGACACATTCAGTACATTGCTAATGGGCAAGAGGCGACTGTTCGCTTCATTAATGACCAAACCGTAACAGGCAAAGTTCGCTACATGTCGCGTATATCTTCGGAGTCGACCAACACTTTCCCAATTGAAATCGAAGTGGCAAACCCAGAACGCAAAATCCCCGCGGGTATCAGCACCGAAGTGACTTTGGATCTTCAAGAGCAAATGGCAGTGAAAGTGACACCTGCAATGCTGGCGTTGGATGAAGAAGGCAACTTAGGGGTTAAAACTCTGCAAGATGATTTGGTCGAGTTCATACCAATTCAGTTGGTAAAAGCTGAGCAAGACGGTGTTTGGCTCTCTGGTCTCGGTGATCAAGTGAGTATCATCACTGTTGGGCAAGGCTTTGTTCGACATGGTGATAAAGTTGTCGCGGTTGAGCAAGATCGCACATCACAGCAATTAAACAACTAGGAGGTGTGATAAATGTTCACACTGATTGATGCGGCGCTATCGCGCACGCGGACCATGCTGACGTTGTTGCTGATGATATTAATTGCCGGCGCAGTCACTTATGTCACGATTCCTAAAGAGTCGAGTCCAGACATTACCATTCCAGTGATCTACGTATCAGTAAGTCACCAAGGGATATCACCATCCGATGCAGAGCGTTTGCTGGTACGTCCTATTGAGCAGGAGCTGCGTTCTATTGAAGGCGTAAAAGAGATGACAGCGACTGCCTCAGAAGGTCACGCGTCTGTTGTGCTTGAGTTTTCTGTTGGTGTCGATTTGAACAAAGCCATGGCCGATGTTCGTGACGCCGTTGACCTGGCGAAACCTAAGCTGCCTGCGGACAGTGACGAACCTACTGTTAATGAGGTGACGTTTGCCTCTGAAGAACCTGTCTTGTCGGTTGTGCTATACGGTACGGTACCTGAACGTACCAACGTACTTATTGCTCGTAAACTACGAGACAAACTGGAAAGTTACCGACAAGTTCTGGAAGTGGACATTGCCGGTGACCGCGAAGATATTGTTGAAATCATTGTCGATCCACTACTCATGGAAAGCTATGGTTTAGACCAAGGCGATATCTATAACCTTATTGCATTAAACAACCGCGTCGTGGCGGCAGGCTTTGTTGACACAGGCTATGGCCGCTTCTCTGTCAAAGTACCTTCAGTATTTGATTCACTTAAAGATGTCTTAGAGCTGCCGATCAAAGTTGATGGTAAGCAGGTAATTACCTTTGGTGATGTTGCCACGGTTAGACGTGCGTTCCGTGATCCGGAAAGCTTTGCTCGTCTAGACGGAAAAACTGCTGTCGTCCTCGATGTGAAAAAGCGCGCGGGTGAGAACATCATTGAAACCGTGGAACTTGTTAAAGCGGTAATACATGAAGCTCAGAAGTTACCGGATTGGCCGAATAATCTATTAGTAAAATACACGTGGGACCAATCTGATGATGTGAAGATCATGCTTAATGATCTACAAAACAACATTTTGTCAGCCATTATCTTAGTGGTGATCGTCATCATCGCAATTCTTGGCGTAAGAACAGCTTTGCTAGTGGGAATCTCGATTCCCGGCTCGTTCTTAACAGGACTATTGGTACTGTCTGTATTCGGACTGACCGTCAATATCGTTGTGCTTTTCTCTTTGATTATGGCGGTGGGCATGCTGGTGGATGGCGCCATCGTGGTGACCGAGTTTGCAGACAGGCGGATGCAAGAGGGCACGCCAAGGCGTGAAGCGTATCGAGATGCGGCTAAACGTATGGCTTGGCCGATTACGGCTTCTACGGCCACAACATTAGCTGCGTTTGCACCATTGCTTTTTTGGCCGGATATTACCGGTGAGTTCATGAAGTACTTGCCACTCACCTTGATTGCTACGTTGGCAGCGTCATTGGTGATGGCACTTCTATTTGTTCCGGTGCTCGGAGGACTAATTGGTAAGCCACAGAACGTTAATCCGCAGAATCGAGCAAAAATGGTGGCCTTGCATGAAGGCGATTTCTCTAAAGCAACTGGGATTACTAAGCTCTACTACCACACGCTAGCGATTGCTATTAAGCACCCGCTTAAAATATTGATGTTAGCGATATTAATGGCTGTTGGAGTCGGCTTTACCTACAGTAAAGCGGGCTTGGGCGCTGAGTTCTTCCCTGAAGTCGATCCGCCATTTTTTACGGTGAAAGTACGTTCTTATGGTGATCTGTCGATCAACGAAAAAGACGTCATTATGCGCGATATCGAACAAGTGATGCTGGGGCATGATGAATTTGAAAGCGTCTACACCAAAACGGGAGGTAAGGAAGAGATCGGTCAGATCCAAATTACGCCGGTTGATTGGCAGTATCGTCGTAAAGTCAAATCCATCATCGAAGAGCTGGAAGAAACGACCAGTAAGTTCGCTGGGGTGGAGATCGAATATAAGTTCCCTGATGCAGGGCCTCCGGTTGAGCATGATTTAGTGATAGAGATGAGCTCAACAACACCGGACAACCTAGATGCAGCAGCGAAGCAGATACGTAAATGGGCAGACAATAATCCGATCTTTACCAACTTGAGCGATAACTCTAGTAAAGAAGGAATTGATTGGCAAATTGATATCCGACGCGATGACGCTTCTCGATTTGCGGCAGATGCGACTTTGGTTGGCAACACCGTTCAGTTTGTAACAAACGGACTTAAGATTGGTGATTACTTGCCAGATGATGCGAACGAAGAAGTGGATATTCTGGTTCGTTATCCAACAGAGAAGCGGGATATTGGGCGCTTTGATCAGCTGAGAGTAAAAACCCCAGCAGGTTTAGTTCCAATCACCAACTTCGCGAGCATTGTGCCTGAAACCAAACAGGATACGATTCACCGTGTCGATGGCCAGCGTATTATCAGTATCATGGCAGACATGAAGGAGGGCTACAACTTAGCGCTTGAACTGCCAAATATCGAAAAAGCTTTGTCTGAACTCGATTTACCAAGCGGTGTTGAGTTTAAGATCCGTGGTCAAAACGAAGAGCAGAACAACTCGTCAGCCTTCTTGCAGAAAGCATTTTTGATTGCCTTAGCGGTGATGGCTTTGATCCTCATTACGCAGTTCAATAGCTTCTATCAGGCCTTCTTGATCTTGAGTGCGGTATTGTTCTCAACGGTTGGGGTATTTGCAGGCTTACTGATCTTCCAAAAACCGTTTGGCATTATTATGTCGGGTATCGGGGTGATTGCGCTGGCGGGTATCGTGGTTAACAACAACATCGTATTGATAGATACATTTAACCAATTACTGCGCCGTGGTTTAAGTAAGCAAGAGGCGATTCTTCGCACTGGTGTTCAGCGTTTAAGGCCAGTATTGCTGACAACAGTCACCACCATTCTCGGTTTGTTACCTATGGTGCTCGAGATGAACATCGACCTTATCAACCAGAAGATTGAGTTTGGTGCACCAAGTACGCAGTGGTGGTCTCAATTGGCGACCGCAGTTGCGGGTGGCTTGGCGTTTGCGACCGTACTTACATTGGTACTGACGCCATGTATGTTGATGCTAGGCCGCAACCATAATCTGGAAAAAGCAGAGGATAAACTTCAAGAAGAGAGTGCGCCTGCTCAAGAGAGTACCGCACAATAATAAATGAGAAATAAAACGAAGTGATAACAGAAAGCCCGTCATAGTGACGGGCTTTTTTTGTGTTTTAAGAAACAGGACTGCAAATGTCTATCGCGATGTATATAGCAGCGGTTTTAAAGCATGTTTTACTTGGCAAAAAGTAGTTTGCTGTATCGATCTAGCGTAGCCAGTCTGAGCTTTGAATTTGCCAAATAAGTCGTTTTCGCTTTACCGGTCAGTGATTTTGACTGGGGCAGTTTAACGGTTCTTGGGTTCTTGTGAACGCCATTAACTAAGAACTCATAATGTAAGTGAGGGCCAGTTACACGACCAGTTCCGCCCAATGTCCCAATAGTTTGGCCTTGCTTAACGCGTTGACCTGTTTTCACGCGGCGCTTTTGTAGATGGAGGTATTTGGTGATGTAAGTATTACTGTGCTTGATAAAGACATAGTTACCATTGAACTGATTGTAACCAGACTTTTGAACCACACCATCACCTGCCGCCCAGATAGGCGTGCCAACCGGTGCTGCGTAATCTGTTCCGCGGTGAGCGCGAACTTTCCCCGTTACTGGGTGGCGACGTGTTGGGTTAAAGTTTGACGTTACACGGCGAAAGTCGAGTGGCGAGCGTAAGAATGCTTTTTTCATCGCTCGACCGTTTTCGTCGTAGTAATTGCCAGTATTGTCATCAAGAATGGCTTTGAACGTATCGCCTTGGTTAGTAAACACTGCGGCGATAATCTTACCTCGCCGATAACCTCGCCTTCAACTACTTTCTCTTGATACAGCACTTGGAAGCTATCTTTACTGCGAATATCCAGTGCAAAGTCGATATCCCAACCAAAGATACCCGCGAGCTCCATGATTTGGTTGGCGGTTAAACCGGCTGAAATACCCGCATTCCAGAAGTTGGAGGTAATAGAAGCTTCGGCGTAGTTGTATTGATACGCCACCTCTTTTTTGTCCGTCTCTGAACGAAAGCCAGAGTCTGTACGGGTGATCTTGAAGGTTTCAAAAGCGCTTAAGCGGCGTTTTAGTTGAATCAGTTGGTCATCTTCATCAAAGCCAAACTCTAGTACATCACCGGGTCTTAAGCGAGACAGTTGACGCTCAATATCTTTATTGGTTGAAGTAAGCTGAAATAAAAGACGAGACGATAAGCCTAGACGTTGAAACAAAATAGCGGCACTTTCGCCGTTACCGACTTTATGCTTCTCCCATCGCATAACTGCTGATGGAGCAACTTGATTGCCTGGCGATAGGGCTTCAGCATTAATGGTTAGTGGGTAGTGACGTCCCACTTCATATCGGCTCTCTTCAGGATGCAGATCTTTTGGATCGGGAAGAAAAAAGAGCGCGATAACAATGATAGCGCTAAATATAGCGATAAGGGCTCGGTGCATCCATGGAAGTCGAGCAAAAATAGACAGCATTTTTATCGTTCGTTCTGTGTGTATTAAAAAAATAGCGAGCTGTTTAGTCTAACTGGTTTCAAAAAGCATCGCTATTCAAGTAAGATGGTGAATTAAACTATTTTTGCCAAATCTGTGGGAGTGAACAAGAATGGCGAGCATTGAAGCGGCACTAGCGAGATTAAGCGCGGTGTTGATGAGCTAATTCCAGAAGAAGAGCTGATTGCAAAACTAAAAGAGGGTCGTCCTCTTCGTATTAAACTAGGTGCCGATCCAACGGCTCCAGATATTCACCTTGGTCATACAGTCATTCTAAATAAACTGCGTGCGTTCCAAGAGCTAGGCCATGATGTAACATTCCTAATTGGTGATTTCACTGGCATGGTTGGTGACCCTACGGGTAAAAATACAACGCGTCCACCGCTAACTCGTGAAGATGTTCTGCGTAATGCTGAAACGTATAAAGAGCAAGTATTTAAGATCCTAGATCCTGCGAAAACTAAGATTGCCTTCAACTCTGAATGGTTATCTGAGCTTGGTGCAGAAGGTATGATTCGCCTCGCCGCAAGCCAAACTGTTGCACGTATGCTAGAACGTGACGATTTCAAAAAGCGTTACGGTAACAACCAACCAATTGCTATCCATGAGTTTATGTATCCACTCCTACAAGGTTATGACTCAGTAGCAATGGAAACGGATGTTGAGCTTGGTGGTACTGACCAGAAGTTTAACCTTCTAATGGGTCGTGAACTACAAAAAGCGAACGGTCAAAAGCCTCAAGTTGTCTTAACGATGCCACTGCTTGTTGGTCTAGATGGCGTTAAGAAAATGTCTAAATCCGCTCATAACTACATCGGTGTGAGCGAAGCGCCAAGCGAAATGTTTGGTAAGATCATGTCGATTTCTGATGATTTGATGTGGAGCTACTACGAGCTGCTATCTTTCCGTCCTCTAGAAGAGATTGCAGAGCTGAAAGCTGGCGTTGAAGCAGGCAAAAACCCACGTGACGTGAAAGTGGCGCTAGCAAAAGAGATTATTGCTTGTTTCCACTCAGAAGCTGACGCCGATGCTGCAGAGCAAGAGTTTGTAAACCGCTTTGCGAAGAACCAGATTCCAGACGAAATGCCTGAGTTTGAGTTTGATGCAGGTCGTCCGGTAAGCAACCTATTAAAAGAAGCGGCATTGTGTCCGTCATCTTCAGAAGCGATGCGCATGGTGAAGCAAGGCGCTGTTAAGATGGATGGCGAAAAGATTGCAGATAGCAAATTTTCACCGGAAGCCGTACTTACGTTTTCCAAGTAGGCAAACGTAAGTTTGCACGTATTACTATTAAGTAATCGGCAATATCTAGATTAATGAAAAGCGCCCAATGGGCGCTTTTTTCGTTGTAAGAGCATGTGTTCGAGTGTTGTTTCTAAGCCTAGATATAGAGCGTGAATGCTGGCTAAGTCAGAGAGATTTTGCCAATGCTTATGCTCGATGAATATTGTTTTAACTAATTATTTTTACCGTGTATTGATTGTTCAATTTTATGTGAAGCTTTTATGACAATGCGGATTTAAGGTAGAAAAGAACAGCTTTTGACTAGGGTATTTGCTAGACTACGCCCGCTGCTAAATTAGCAGTAATCTTGGAGATAAATATGAACAATACCGACCATCCTCCAGTTGCTGGGTGAATAATTTTAAGAGGGCATTGTAACCCGCTTCGGTATTGGCGCACTCCGTCCTACCTAGCGGTAGGATCTATTTTCCTTTCTCAATCACTCCTCATTTATTCAATCAAAGTAACTGTAAAGCTATAGTCATCCGACTAGGGATAGCTATGTCTTGTGTTACTTGATGGTCGTTACCTTTGCCAATCGGGAGATTCGCCATGACGGTAATGAGCAATAATTATGTAGAAACTTCGCGTGCTTTTTCTCAAGAAGAGATCGGGGCCGCGCGCAATGCATTTTTGCAGTATGAACAAACTAAGCAAGTTCACTTGCTAACAGTAATGCCTATTGAAGAGGCGGTGGCTATTTTGCACGACTGTTCAATAAGCTATGTACAACAACTACTAACAGTACTAGAAACAGAAGGTCACGATAGGCGTGCCAGACACTTTGCTCACCAGCTTGGCTTTGTGCATTCTGAAGTTGATACGCCGCAGGGGTACTTAAGTACTTCCGTGCTGGAGCATGTAAAGCAGCGTATTGGTTGGATCATTGCGTTGGCTCTGCTGGGTATTGTATCGGGTCTGATTATTGCCCAATATGAAGACACGCTAAGTCAGTTAGTTTTACTTGCGGTATACATGCCGGTTATTGCCGCAGCTGGTGGTAATACTGGTACTCAGGCAGCAACGTTGGTTATTCGAGCACTTGCAACCGGTGAGTTGAAAAAGCGTCAGTGGTTGGCCGTATTTTGGAAAGAGAGCCGCGTGGCACTTTGCCTAGCCTTAGCCATCGCGATTGTGATGATTGGTCGTATCGTATTTTTTAGCGATCCGGCATCAGCGGGTGGCTTTGACATCAATACAATTGCTCTAGCGGTTGCAGTTGCGTTGTTTATTCAAGTTACAATATCAACTACGCTTGGTGGCTTACTGCCTATACTTGCACGAGCTTTCAAGATGGACCCTGCCGTATTGGTGAGCCCTGTACTTGCATCCATCGTTGATATCTCAGGTATGTGGATTTACTTTACAGTCGTAAATTACTTCTTGGGTATCTCCTGACTGTAACGAACAACATCTTGATAAAACTGAGTTTCAAACTGAGTAATAGGAGCGATGACCGCAGGGCTATCGCTCTTTTTTCTAGGGTGATAATCGGCAACGAACTGAACAAATAGACTCGTTGGTTCGCCTTTCTCATTGAGCCCATAACCTGCCATGTTGTAGCTGCCATAGACAGAGCCGCTCTTGGCTGCTATTTGGCCTTTGATCGGTTCTTTTCTCATACTGCGTCGGTACTTCAGCGTTCCCGATTCACCTGCTCTAGGAAAAAGATCAATAAGTCCTAGTTTTTTGTCATGCTGCCAAATGTATTCAAGAATGCTCGCCATGGATTGGCTAGTAAGTAGGTTATTGCGAGACAAGCCAGAGCCATCGGCAAGCTGAGCATATTCTAAGTCGATTCCCGTGCGTGAAAAGATGATTTGTTTGATGGCTTCGGTGCCGTTACCAAAACTGCCCGCTTGTAAGTAAAAATGAGCACCAAGGGTTTTTGTGATGCTGTCTGCAATTAGGTTATCTGATTTCTTCAGCATCTCTTCAAGCAGTTCAGGCAAAGGAGCAGAATAGTGGGTGTAAACCGTTGCTGAATTATCAAGATTTGGTGTGCCAACTCGGACATTGCCATTTATTGTCACGCCATGCTGATTTAGCAAGTTGTACGTCACTCTCGTTGTGTATAGCTCGGGATTTTGAATGGCAAATTTAAGTGGAAGGGGCTTTTCACGTTCGACTAAGCACCCTTGAAGCTGATAGAAATTGTCTGGCTGACTAAGGAGTTCGAGAGTGCACAGAGTGCTCTCTTGATGCTCTTTCGTGACCGCTCTCGCTTTTGTCGACACATGGATAGGGAAATGTTCAGGCACATAAACTCGAGTCTTCCCTTGGGCTTGCGTATAGATAGACGCTTGAACGCAGTTACCGTCAATAGAGATTGCACTGGCGGGGGCGCTATAACAGACGCCCAAAATATCCCAAGGCCAGCCGACGGCCCGATCGTAACCAGTGAAGGCAGAGTTATCTAACCATATGTTGCCAATGGTTTGTCCTTTACTGTTTTCGCGTAGCGTTTTGACAATGTTATCAAGATCTTGAGAGGTAAAAGTAGGATCTCCAGAGAACTGAATGATCCAATCATTACCGCTATTAAGTAATTTAGTTTCAAACTTGTGATCATTGTCTAACTCTAACGTGGCTGCTAAAGCGGTAATGATCTTTAGAGTGCTGGCTGGTGGGAAGAAATGCTCTGAATTGCTCTCAATGGAATTTTCATTACTTTCAGAGAGTTGTTTTACAACCAAGCTATGGCGAGACTCTTTCGGTAATGCGCTTGTATTGTAATTGGCCGCAACAACGGATGAAAAGCAGAGAGTAATGAAAAGCCAGCATTTATGCATTGTGAAGTCCATGACAAACGAAATAGAAGCGATTTGTGGCGACAAAGCGCATTATGGAATTTGGTTAGTATAAAGAGAGCTTTGGTATTGGGCTAGCCTAAAAGAAGAAAGGCTTAGCAATTTGCTAAGCCTTTTTCAAACCTATAGGTTTTGACTAAATTGAGTGTCTATCTGATTTAGAAAGAGTACTTAAGACCAAGACGTAGCGTGTCTTCAGCATCTTTTGCACCTACTGAGCTCTCATCCATGTTGTTTAACATGTAGGCTAGGTAAGCATTGATGTTGCTGTTGAATTTGTAATCACCAGTAATTTCAAAGAAATCACTCTCGTCAGATTTAACGCCAGCAACTTCACCATCAGTTTTTTGGTAAGCACCCATTAGAGAGAAGCCGTTACCAAAGCCGTATTTAGCAGCAAGTTCGACACCGTTGAAATCCGTGCTACTTCTGTCGTCACGTTCACCTGTTGTGTAAGTACCTGCAACGTACAATGAATCTAGTGTGTAGTTAATACCTGCAATAATTGCCTCACTTGAGCCTAGGTTCTCACCGTTGCTACCAGCTGAATAACCTAAGCCAAGGCCTAATCCCATTGGCAATGTGTAGATAACAGACAAGCCAGAAGTGTTAGTGTCTTTTGCTTCACCAAGAGAAACACTACCTTTAAGCGTTAGTGATTCATAGTCAGCGGTATACAGAATGGTGTTATTAATTTGCTCGTCAGAAGCATCGATAAAAGCTTTTTGTGCACCAGTGAAAGTGGTGACATCCGACATTTGAGAGATTTGAACCGCTGCCGTATCTTGGCGACCAAATGATACAGCCCCAAAGCTACCGCTTAGACCTGCAAACATGTAACGTTGTTTGAAGTCAGTGTTAGCGTCGTTGCTTGTGCTTGAATTAACGCCTTGCTCTGCTTCGTAGAAGCCAAAACCAGAAAGATCACTAGTTATCTCTGTTGTGCCTCCTAGGTTAAGACGAAAACGGCTGTTATTCGCCATAGTGCCATCGATTTCGTTACCACTGTCACCGATAAAATCACCACGGAATTCGGCACGGCCACCGATATTAAGTTCTGTACCGTCGCTGCTATATACGTTAGCTGCGTTAACACCAGATGCCGCTACCACTGCTGCAGCTGATACCGCTAGAGTAATCAGATTCTTGTTCATTTTAATAGTCCTAATTTACTGTCCATAAATAGTTGTATTTGCGAGGCACTTCGCATCGCAATGCTTAGAGTGGACGCATAGTTGTAATTAATCAAGTTTCATATGTAAGAAATATGTCAAAGGTGTGAAATATGATTACCTTTTAAGCAATATGTTGATTTTGGGTAATGGACGGTGTTTTTAAGTACTGATGAAATGACCTAAATACTCAGGCCTCACAACTTAGAGTTCAGTATTTAAATGCAAAGGCGTGGCTTACAATGATGTAGAGATGAGTTGAAGTTCCCATTTAAGAGGCGTATGGATGCGAGAGCTAAGTTGGATTTTGTGTAGCTCGATAAGACAAATGCTCAAATTTGGATGATTTAAAACACGACATTGTTTACACTAAGCAAAATAATGAATTCTTTTACTACCTGATCCGACTGTGGGTTGGGTAGTTTTGTTTTGTCCAAAGTATACTTTGGCAATAGAGGTAGAAGATGGAAAAAGTTCCAATGACAACGCGCGGTGAACAGCTGCTGCGCACAGAGCTTGAAAGATTACTTAAGCTTCGCCCACAAATTTCTGAGGCAATTGCTGAGGCTCGCGAGCTAGGTGACTTGAAAGAAAATGCTGAATATCACGCAGCACGTGAAGAGCAAGGTATCTGCGAAGCTCAGATCCGCGACATTGAATACAAACTGTCAGTTGCACAAGTTATCGATGTCACTAGCATGGAAAACACGGGCAAGATCATCTTTGGCTCTACGGTAACGCTAATTGATGTTGATACCGATGAAGAGAAAACATACCAAATCGTTGGTGATGATGAAGCGGACATTAAAGCTGGCCGTATTTCTGTCAGTTCGCCAATCGCTCGTGGCTTGATCGGTAAGCTCGAAGGTGATGAGGTTGTGATTTCAACACCAGGTGGCGACAAAGATTTTGAAATCGATAAAGTTGAATACATCTAAAATGGATTGACCATTTTAATGGGATTAAAAAAGGTCGCGAATGCGACCTTTTTTGTTACTTGCTATTTACCACAATGATGGTAAACCAAAGTACTATTTACGTGGAAGTTCGATCTTGCGAGCTTCAGACTGGCGATACAATACCAGTACTTTACCAATAGTCTGTACTTTCTCTGCGTTAGTTTCACGCACGATAGCATCGATAATTAGTTGTTTTGTCTCACGATCTTCAGATGCCACTTTAATTTTGATCAGTTCATGGTGATCAAGGGCAATCTCGATTTCTGCTAGAACAGCTTCAGTGAGTCCATTCGCGCCCATAAGCACGACAGGTTTTAGACTGTGCGCTAGGCCTTTAAGATGCTGCTTTTGTTTGGTGCTTAGGTTCATTACGCGGCCAATTTTCTTTACTATTAGGGTTGAAAAAACCTATTTTAACGCCATCTATGGCTAAAGACTATAATTTGTTAGTGATAGGCGGTAACTATCGCAGCAATACGCACTAACAAGTCCCCAATCTATCTTATTGAGAATAGAATGAGTAAACAGAAGCACTCGGCCAGTTCTGGTCGTTGGTTGAAGGAGCACTTCGACGACAAGTATGCGAACGAAGCCAGAAAAAAAGGTTACCGTTCACGCGCTTACTTTAAAATGGAAGAGATCCAGACTAAAGATAAATTATTAGCCTCAGGAATGACGGTCGTGGATTTAGGCGCGGCTCCTGGTGGGTGGTCTCAATATGCTGCTAAAATAGTTGGAGATTCTGGGCAAATTATCGCTTGTGACTTGCTCCCGATGGATCCAATCTCTGGGGTGAGCTTTTTACAAGGTGATTTCAGAGAAGATGCTGTCCTAGAGGCGCTGTTAGAAAGAATTCAGCCAAGCATGGTGGACGTGGTTATGTCAGATATGGCGCCTAATATTGCAGGCAACAATTCTGTAGACCAGCCGCGAGCAATGTATCTCGTTGAGTTGGCATTGGATATGTGTCGACAAGTTCTGGCAACCAATGGTAGCTTTGTGGTCAAAGTGTTCCAAGGTGAAGGATTTGATCAATACGTAAAAGATGTACGAGATATGTTCAAAACCGTGAAGGTTCGAAAACCTGATTCTTCTCGAGCTCGTTCTCGTGAAGTATTCATTGTAGCCACTGGTTACAAAGGTTAACTCTTTTGCTGCTAAAGGCAAAAGTTAACACTATAGCTACAGGTTTCAAACTGTAGTACCCTACCTTTAATTACAATTAGTTATCGCGAGGCTTACACCTTGAGTGACATGGCAAAAAATTTAATACTGTGGTTAGTCATTGCTGTCGTTTTAATGTCCGTTTTCCAGAGCTTCGGCCCTGGTGAAAATAACGGTCGAGCAGTTGATTACACTACGTTTGTACAGGAAGTTGGCCAAGGCCAGATTCAGGAAGCAACATTCAAAGACGGTGAAATTACGTTCGTTCGTCGTGGCGGTGGTTCTCGCTATGTAACTTACATGCCTGTGTATGATCAGAAACTCCTTGATGACCTGATCAATCAAAATGTGAAAGTTCAAGGTACTCCTCCAGAAGAGCAGAGCCTACTTGGTACTATCTTCATCTCTTGGTTCCCAATGATCTTACTGATTGGTGTATGGATTTTCTTCATGCGTCAAATGCAAGGCGGTGGCGGTAAAGGCGCTATGTCTTTCGGTAAGAGTAAAGCTCGAATGATGAGCGAAGAGCAGATCAAGACCACTTTTTGCAGACGTTGCAGGTTGTGACGAAGCAAAAGAAGACGTTAAAGAGCTGGTCGACTACTTGCGTGACCCAAGCCGTTTCCAAAAACTTGGCGGTAAGATCCCAACCGGTGTTCTTATGGTTGGTCCTCCAGGTACAGGTAAAACACTTCTTGCTAAAGCAATTGCTGGTGAAGCGAAAGTACCATTCTTTACTATCTCTGGTTCTGACTTCGTTGAAATGTTTGTTGGTGTTGGTGCATCTCGTGTACGTGACATGTTCGAACAAGCGAAGAAAGCAGCACCTTGTATCATCTTTATCGATGAGATTGATGCGGTAGGTCGCCAACGTGGTGCAGGTGTAGGTGGTGGTCACGATGAGCGTGAGCAAACACTGAACCAAATGCTAGTAGAAATGGATGGTTTCGAAGGTAACGAAGGTATCATCGTTATCGCCGCAACTAACCGTCCAGACGTACTAGACCCAGCGCTACTTCGTCCTGGCCGTTTTGACCGTCAAGTTGTGGTTGGTTTACCAGACGTACGTGGTCGTGAACAGATTCTTAAAGTTCACATGCGCAAAGTGCCTCTAGCGGGTGACGTTGAGCCTTCTTTGATCGCTCGCGGTACACCAGGCTTTTCTGGTGCAGACCTAGCTAACCTTGTTAACGAAGCAGCACTATTCGCAGCTCGTGGCAATAAGCGCAACGTATCCATGGTCGAGTTTGAGCTTGCGAAAGACAAAATCATGATGGGTGCAGAGCGCCGCTCAATGGTGATGTCTGAGGAAACGAAAGAGTCAACGGCATACCACGAAGCTGGTCACGCAATTGTTGGTCGCCTAGTTCCTGAGCATGATCCAGTGTACAAAGTGTCTATTATTCCTCGCGGACGTGCGCTAGGTGTCACTATGTATCTTCCTGAGCAAGACCGTGTGAGCATGTCTCGCCAACATCTAGAATCTATGGTGTCTAGTTTGTACGGTGGCCGTTTAGCTGAAGAGCTTATTTACGGTAAAGACAAAGTTTCTACGGGTGCATCAAACGATATCGAACGTGCGACTGATATTGCACGTAAGATGGTGACTCAGTGGGGTTTCTCTGAAAAGCTTGGTCCGCTGCTGTACGCAGAAGATGAAGGTGAAGTATTCCTTGGTCGCAGCGTAACTCAGACTAAACATGTTTCTGATGATACGGCTAAGCTGATTGATGACGAAGTACGTATGATCATCGACCGCAACTATGACCGTGCGAAGCAAATTCTTGAAGATAATATGGACATCATGCACACAATGAAAGATGCATTGATGAAGTATGAAACGATTGATGCTGGTCAGATCGATGATCTGATGGAGCGCAAGAGTGATATTCGAGAGCCAGCAGGTTGGGGTGAAAACAATAACGCTCCTGCTTCAGAAGCAAAATCTGAAGCGAAGCCAGAAGCTGAAGCTGAATCAGAAAAAGCTGCGCCAGTAGCAGAAGAGCAAACAGAGTCTGAAGAAAAGAAAGACGCTGAATAGAGCTTTATAAGATAGAAACCCCGGGGATAGTCCCGGGGTTTTTCTATTTTAGTAACCCAGAAAATAGCATTTAATTGTCACGGTTAATTTTCATGATCTTATATGCAAACGACAAACAGCTAGACTTGTCAGTCCCACAAGTGATGGGAATTATTAATGTCACTCCCGATTCGTTTTCTGATGGCGGGAAATTTAACTCTGTTGATGCGGCACTTGATCAGGCTACTAAGATCATTGCTGCTGGAGCAACTATTCTCGATATCGGCGGTGAGTCGACGCGCCCTGGAGCTCCAGATGTCGAGTTAGAAGAAGAGTTAAATCGTGTTATTCCAGTGATTGAAGCCATAAGAGCGCAAAATCAAATCTGGATTTCCGTTGATACCAGCAAAGCAGAAGTGATGCGCCAAGCAGTTAAGGCTGGCGCTGACATTATTAATGATGTCAGAGCACTGCAAGAGCCAGGTGCTCTAGAAGCGGCAGCTGAGGCGAATGTACCTGTGTGTTTGATGCACATGCAAGGCCAACCAAGAACCATGCAAAGCGCGCCACATTACGAAGATATCCTATCCGACATCAGCGAGTTTTTGGAAGAGCGCGTTAAGGCTTGTGAATCAGTAGGGATTGCGAAAGAAAAGCTAATCCTTGATCCGGGCTTTGGTTTTGGTAAAACTTTGGCGCATAATTACCACCTTTTGGCACATTTGGAACAATTTCATCAACTAGGCCTACCTTTGCTTGCTGGTATGTCTAGAAAGTCTATGATTTTTAAAGTGCTAGATAAAAAGCCTGCCGACTGTACAGTCGCTAGCGTGACTTGCGCAACGATTGCTGCGATGAAAGGCGCACAAATTCTTCGTGTTCATGATGTTGATGAAACGATTGAAGCGATGAAAATGGTACAGATGGTTCAGGCGAACCACTAAAAACAGATAAAAAACTGAAGGATTTACCATGTCTGATAAGAGACGTTATTTTGGTACAGATGGTGTACGTGGCAAAGTGGGCCAAATATCCAATCACGCCTGACTTTGTGTTAAAGCTAGGTTGGGCTGCGGGGCGTGTACTTGCTAAGCAGGGCACTAAGAAAGTAATTATTGGCAAAGATACTCGTATCTCGGGTTATATGCTTGAATCAGCATTAGAAGCTGGCCTTGCTGCTGCGGGGCTAAAAGCGACATTTACGGGGCCGATGCCAACGCCTGCTGTAGCTTATCTAACACAAACATTTCGTGCGGAAGCTGGGATTGTAATCTCTGCATCGCACAACCCATATTACGATAACGGCATTAAATTCTTCTCATCGGAAGGTACCAAGCTTCCTGATGACATTGAATTGGCCATTGAAGCCGAACTCGACAAGGACATTGAATGTGTGGAGTCCTCACTACTTGGTAAAGCAGTTCGTTTGGATGATGCTGCTGGGCGTTATATTGAGTTTTGTAAGAGCACTTTCCCATCAGAGCTGAGCCTTGCTGACCTAAAGATTGTGGTTGACTGTGCGCATGGGGCGACTTACCACATTGCTCCAAACGTCTTTAAAGAGCTAGGCGCAGAAGTTATTGCAATGGGAGTTGAGCCAAACGGCACTAACATTAATGCTGAAGTGGGTGCGACAGACGTACGTGCACTGCAAAAACGCGTAATAGAAGAAAAAGCGCATTTAGGCTTAGCATTTGATGGCGATGGTGACCGAATCATCATGGTTGATGAACTAGGTAATAAGATCGATGGTGATCAGATTGCCTACATTATCGCTCGTGATGCTCTACGTCGTGGCGAACTTAAAGGTGGCGTTGTTGGTACGTTAATGACTAACCTAGGGATGGAGAATGGCTTAAAACAGTTAGGCATTCCATTTGTTCGCGCTGCGGTTGGCGATCGTTACGTAATGGAGCGACTACTTGAAAAAGGTTGGAAGATCGGTGCAGAAAACTCAGGCCACGTGATTTTGCTGGATAAAGTAACCACGGGTGATGCGATTGTTGCTGCGCTTCAAGTACTGGCTTCTGTTGTTGGCAGTGAAATGACGCTAAATGAGTTGTCTCAAGGCATGACACTTTACCCTCAAGTTCTTGAGAATGTTCGTTTCAGTGGTGATTCTAACCCATTAGATGCAGAAGCAGTTAAAGCCGCGGTTGTCGAAGCTGAATCTAAGCTTGGTGAAAAAGGTCGAGTGCTTTTACGTAAGTCGGGTACCGAGCCTTTGTTGCGTGTCATGGTAGAAGCGAAGATGCCGATTTAGTTCAAAGCTGCGCTACAACAATTGCTGAAACAGTAAAAGCAAACTGCTGATAATCCATTGCGATTAGTAAGAAAAGCCGAAAAGCGATTGTTTCGGCTTTTTTTTGACCGTTTGATTGGGTAAATGAGACATTTCTACAATTTTTTCTTGTCAGCGACAGGGGCTTTCGCTAGTATTGCTCGGCCTTCAGTTAGGAGGTCGCTAGCCTTGTTCTAAAATATCTTGATTAGCATCATGAATTAGAACGGCGCTGGCTCAACAATTTGGAACATAGGTGGAAAAATGTTTACAGTTCTACTTGTGATTTACCTGTTGGCAGCGCTTGGTGTAATTGGCCTAGTGTTGATTCAACAAGGTAAAGGCGCAGATATGGGAGCCTCATTCGGTGCTGGCGGTTCAAACACAGTGTTTGGCGCAAGCGGCTCAGGAAACTTCCTAACCCGAATGACTGCAATTTTTGCAACAGTATTTTTCATCCTTAGCTTAGTGCTTGGTAACATGACGACGAACAAGAGTGAGTCGCAGTGGGTTGACCCAACTCAAGGTCAAGTCATCCAACAAGCTGAAGATGCTGCGAGTGGAATTCCAACTGGTAACGGTGACGAAATCCCTCAATAAAACGAATTTGCCGAGATGGTGAAATTGGTAGACACGCTAGCATGAGGTGCTAGTGCCTTTGGTGTGAGGGTTCGAGTCCCTCTCTCGGCACCATCGTTTACAAACTTGTAAAACACTTTGTTGAGCGTATAATGCACAGCAAGTCGGACGCGGGGTGGAGCAGCTTGGTAGCTCGTCGGGCTCATAACCCGAAGGTCGTCGGTTCAAATCCGGCCCCCGCAACCAAATCCTTTTAGGATTCGTGGACAAGTTTGCGTAGTGTGGACAACACTGCGGGTTAGATGCAATTGTGCATTTAACATATCAGGGTCCAGCAACAAAAAACCCCGACTTATCGGGGTTTTTTGTTATTTGAATTTTTGGTTTTACCAAGTTCAGATAGTTGCTTGGAATTTAAAATGGGCTCTGAGCCCTTTTTTTGTTTCTGGAGTGGTTAAAATGACTGGTTTAGAAAGACAACTTACTGAAATGCTAGACGCACCTGTTGCGGCGGCTGGTTATGAGTTAGTTGGATTAGAATTTATCCGTGCAGGCGAATACTCAACACTGCGAATTTATATTGATCATGAAAATGGCATCAATGTTGATGACTGTGCTGAAGTAAGTCACCAAGCGAGTGCGGTACTGGATGTCGAAGATCCAATTTCTGTGGCTTATAACCTAGAAGTGTCTTCACCGGGTCTTGAAAGACCACTTTTCAAAGCAGCACATTATGAGCAGTTTATTGGTCACGAGGTAAGCATCGTACTAAAAATGGCTGTGGGTAACCGTCGTAAGTGGAAAGGTGTAATCCAATCTGTTGATGGTGAGAACATCGCTGTTTTGGTTGACGGACAAGAAGAAGTTTTTGTCTTGAGCAACATTTCGAAAGCAAACCTAATCCCTAAATTTTAGTTTTTTAGAGAAAACAGCTCTAGAGAAATAGAAGCTTAAGAGGCTAGATAAATGAGTAAAGAAATTTTAGCGGTAGTTGAGGCGGTTTCTAACGAGAAAGCTGTACCTCGTGAGCGTATTTTCGAAGCGCTTGAAATTGCGCTAGCAACATCGACTAAGAAAAAGCACGAGATGGAAATCGAAGTGCGTGTAGAGATCGACCGTAAAACAGGTGAATTTGAAACATTCCGTCGCTGGGAAGCGGTAGAGGAAGTTGAGTTCCCGACAAAACAGATCTCTATAGAAGCAGCTAAGTTTGAAGATGAAACAATTGAACTTGGTGATTTCATTGAAGACGAAATCGATTCAGTAACGTTTGACCGTATTACGACTCAAACTGCGAAGCAAGTAATCGTACAGAAAGTACGTGAAGCTGAGCGTGCACAAATCGTAGAGCAGTTCATCGACAACGAAGGTGAACTAGTGACTGGTGTGGTTAAGAAAGTTAACCGTGACACAGTGATTCTAGACCTAGGTAACAACGCTGAAGCTGTTATCCTACGTGATGACCAACTTCCACGTGAAAACTTCCGTCCGGGCGACCGTGTACGTGGTCTTCTATACAAAGTTGCACCAGAAGCACGTGGTTTCCAATTATTCATCACTCGCTCTAAGCCAGAGATGCTAGCGGAGCTATTCCGTGTTGAAGTTCCAGAAATCGGTGAAGAGCTGATTGAACTGAAAGGTGCTGCTCGCGATCCTGGTTCACGTGCAAAAATCGCAGTTAAGACTAACGATAAGCGTATTGACCCAGTGGGTGCGTGTGTTGGTATGCGTGGCGCTCGTGTACAAGCTGTTTCTGGTGAAATTGGCGGTGAGCGTATTGATATCGTTCTTTGGGATGATAACCCAGCTCAGTTCGTTATTAATGCAATGGCACCAGCAGATGTTGCTTCTATCATCGTTGATGAAGATGCAAACTCAATGGATATCGCTGTTGAAGCCGATAACCTAGCACAAGCGATTGGTCGTAATGGCCAAAACGTACGTCTAGCCTCTCAACTTACGGGTTGGGAACTAAACGTAATGACGGTTGCTGATCTTCAGAAGAAACATCAAGAAGAATCAATGGCGTCTATCGAAAACTTCATGAAGTACCTAGATATCGAGCAAGATTTTGCTGAGATGCTAGTAGAAGAAGGTTTTTCATCTCTGGAAGAAGTCGCTTACGTACCAGTAAACGAACTATTAGAAATTGATGGCCTAAATGAAGAGATCATCGAAGAGCTACGTAGCCGTGCGAAAGACGCACTAACTACAATTGCTTTAGCGCAAGAAGAGTCGTTTGAAGGTTTAGAACCTGCAGAAGATTTACTAGGCCTTGAAGGTCTTGAGCGTGAAATGGCATTTAAACTGGCTGCAAAAGGCGTTGCCACGCTAGAAGATCTTGCAGACCAAGGTATCGATGACCTAGAAGGCATTGAAGGATTGACAGACGAGCGCGCAGGCGAGCTAATCATGGCTGCACGTAACATCTGTTGGTTCAACGAAGAGTAATAATTCAGCAAGGAGGAAGCGGCATGACACAACTTACAGTAAAAGCTCTTAGTGAAGAGATTGGTACGCCAGTTGACCGCTTGATTGAACAACTTGCTGATGCAGGAATGAACAAAGCAAGCAACGACCAAGTTTCAGACGATGAGAAGCAAAAGCTTCTATCGCACCTGAAAAAAGAACATGGCGATACGTCAGGTGAGTCTGAACCGACTCGCTTGACACTTCAGCGCAAAACGCGCAGCACACTGAGTGTTGCTGCTGGCGGTGGTAAGAGCAAAGATGTTCAAGTAGAAGTGCGTAAGAAGCGCACTTATGTGAAGCGCAGCACTATCGAAGATGAAGCAAATCGCGAAGCTGAGGAAGCAGCTAAGCGTGAAGCCGAAGAGCTTGCGAAACGTGAAGCTGAAGAGCAAGCAAAACGTGAAGCTGCAGAGAAAGCACAGCGCGAAGCCGAAGAGAAAGCGAAGCAAGAAGCGGATGCAAAACGCAAAGCTGAAGAAAAGGCACAGCGCGCACAAGCTGATAAGGCTAAGAAAGAAATGAATGCAAAAAACGCAGATGTTACTGCGCAAGCTAAGAAAGAAGCTGATGAGCTAAAACGCCGTCAGGAAGAAGAGGCTAAGAAGAAAGCGGAACAAGAAGCGGCTAAGCTTGTTGAAGAAGCTCGTAAACTTGCTGAAGAGAACGAAGCTCGCTGGAACGAAGCTGAGCAGAAGAAGAAAGAGCTTGAAAACTCTGACTACCATGTAACGACTTCTACTTACGCTCGTGAAGCAGAAGATGCAGCTGACCGTCGTGAAGAGGGTGGCGGTCGTCGTAAGAAGAAGAAAAAAGCTGGCAACGATAGCAATGATCGCGGTGGTCGTAACCAACGCGGCAAAGGCCGTAATAAAGGCAAACTTGCTAAGCCAACTTCAATGCAGCACGGCTTCGATAAAACAGCAACCGTTGCGAAAGCAGACGTTGTAATCGGTGAAACGATTGTTGTTTCTGAGCTAGCAAGCAAGATGTCTGTTAAAGGCACAGAAGTTATCAAAGTGATGATGAAGATGGGCGCTATGGCGACTATCAACCAAGTTATCGACCAAGAAACAGCGGCGCTTGTAGCAGAAGAGATGGGCCATAAGGTTATCCTTCGCAAAGAAAACGAGCTTGAAGAAGCGGTACTGTCTGATCGTGATAACAGCGCTGAGTCAGTGCCTCGCGCTCCTGTTGTTACTATCATGGGTCACGTTGACCACGGTAAAACATCAACACTTGACTACATCCGTAAAGCACACGTTGCTTCTGGTGAAGCTGGTGGTATTACACAGCACATCGGTGCATACCACGTTGAAACTGAAAACGGTATGATCACGTTCCTTGATACTCCTGGACACGCGGCATTTACCGCTATGCGTGCTCGTGGTGCTCAAGCGACAGATATCGTTGTACTTGTTGTTGCAGCTGACGATGGCGTAATGCCACAAACAATCGAAGCAATCCAGCACGCGAAAGCGGCAGGTGTACCTCTGATTGTTGCGGTAAACAAGATCGATAAAGAAGATGCGAACCCAGATAACGTTAAGAATGAGCTAGCTCAGTACGACGTAATTCCTGAGGAGTGGGGCGGCGAAAACATGTTCGTTCACATCTCTGCGAAACAGGGTACAAACATCGAAGGTCTTCTAGAAACTATTCTTCTACAATCTGAAGTTCTTGAACTGACGGCTGTTGAAGAAGGCATGGCATCTGGTGTTGTTGTTGAATCTCGCCTAGATAAAGGTCGCGGTCCAGTTGCTACTGTTCTTGTTCAATCTGGTACGCTGAACAAAGGTGACATCCTTCTTTGTGGTCAAGAGTACGGCCGTGTACGTGCAATGCGCGATGAGAATGGTCAAGAGATCTTCACTGCAGGTCCATCTATCCCGGTTGAAATTATCGGCTTGTCAGGTGTTCCAGCGTCTGGTGACGAAGCAACTGTTGTACGTGATGAGCGTAAAGCACGTGAAGTTGCTAACTACCGCCAAGGTAAATTCCGTGATGTGAAACTAGCGCGTCAACAGAAAGCGAAACTTGAGAACATGTTCTCTAACATGGCTGCTGGTGAAGTTGCTGAGCTTAACGTGGTACTTAAAGCTGACGTACAGGGTTCGGTTGAAGCAATTGCTGACTCGCTACTGAAACTATCTACTGACGAAGTTAAAGTGAACATTGTTGGCTCTGGTGTAGGTGGTATTACTGAAACTGACGCAGTACTTGCAGCAGCTTCTAACGCAATCATCCTAGGCTTTAATGTTCGTGCAGACGCAACAGCTCGTCGTGCAGTTGAGAACGAAAACCTAGACCTTCGCTACTACTCAATCATTTACCAATTGATTGACGAAGTGAAACAAGCGATGGGCGGTATGCTTGCTCCAGAATTCAAGCAAGAGATCATTGGTCTTGCTGAAGTACGTGACGTGTTTAAGTCGCCTAAGCTAGGTGCAATCGCAGGTTGTATGGTTACTGAAGGCCTAATTAAGCGCAGCAACCCAATCCGCGTACTACGTGATAACGTTGTTATCTACGAAGGTGAGCTTGAGTCACTACGTCGCTTTAAAGATGACGTTCAAGAAGTTAAAAACGGCTACGAGTGTGGTATCGGCGTTAAGAACTACAATGATGTTCGCGTTGGTGACCAAATCGAAGTCTTCGAAATTGTCGAAGTTAAACGTACTCTTGACTAAAATTACTCTGTCTTAACGGCAGTAATTGGTTGTTGAATACACCATGGGGGGCTGGCTTTGACCATCCCCCATTCTTTCTAATAAGAGAAAAGATATGTCAAAAGAATTTAGCCGCACGCAGCGCGTAGCGCAGCAGCTGCAAAAAGAATTAGCCATGATCCTACAACGTGAAGTTCGTGACTCACGTCTAGGCATGGTAACGATTTCAGACGTAGAAGTGTCACGTGACCTTGCATATGCAAAAGTGTTTGTGACTTTCCTATGTGTGGGCGAACAAACGCCGGAATCATGCATTAAGGCGCTACGTGAACACGAAGTACATATTCGCATGATGTTAGGTAAGCGTATTCGCCTTCGTCTAACACCTGAAATTCGTTTTGAATACGACAACACTTTGGTTGAAGGCATGCGTATGTCTAACCTTGTGAGTGAAGTTGTGAGTGAAGACAAGCGTAAGCAAACCGAGGCCGGTCGTGATGAAGATCAGGCAGGTGAAGAGTAATGGCTCGTCGTCGTAAAGGTCGCCCAATTAACGGAGTTATCTTACTCGACAAACCTACGGGTATTTCATCCAATGACGCACTGCAGAAAGTAAAACGTATTTACTTTGCAGAAAAAGCAGGCCATACCGGTGCACTCGATCCATTGGCGACAGGTATGCTACCGATTTGTTTAGGTGAAGCGACCAAGTTTTCTCAGTTCCTACTGGACTCTGATAAACGTTATGTTGTGAAAGCGAAACTTGGTGAGCGTACCAATACTTCAGACTCAGATGGTGAAGTGGTTGAAACTCGTGAAGTGAATGTCACTCGTGAGCAATTAGAGCAATGCGTGGCAAGCTTTAAAGGTGAAACGGACCAAGTACCTTCAATGTTTTCAGCGTTGAAGTATCAAGGTCGTCCACTGTACGAATATGCTCGTGAAGGCATTGAAGTACCACGTGAAGCTCGTAAAATAACGGTTTACTCAATAGAGCTACTTCGCTTTGAAGGCGATGAAATTGAAATGGAAGTGCACTGTTCAAAGGGCACTTACATTCGCACCATCACCGATGATCTTGGCGAAATGTTAGGTTGTGGTGCTCATGTGACTTACCTTCGTCGTACTGGTGTTGCCAAATACCCGTATGAAAAAATGGTGACATTAGAGCAGCTCAATGAGCTACTTGAACAGGCACATCGTGACGAAGTAGCGCCAAAAGAGTTGCTCGATCCTTTGCTTATGCCGATGGATACCGCAGTACAAGATTTACCTGAAGTGAACTTGGATGCGGAACTTACCAACTTGGTTCAGCACGGAATGCCAGTACCTGTTTTAGGTGCACCAGAAGGCACGCCACTGCGTATGACTTCAGGTGATGAAAAACTATTCATTGGGGTTGCTGAAGTGAATGCTGATGGTAAAGTGGCTCCGAAGCGATTAGTTGTATTTCGAGAAGAGTCGGAATAGCGATCATATCTCGTTGGAAGGTGTCTTGCCCTTGCATACAACTCACATTGAAAAGCCGAAGTGAATACTTCGGCTTTTTTATATTCGATAGAGCGTCGATTTATGTTGATTATTTTACAATATTTTCTGCCATCAACTGAGTTCTTAACTGCTCAGCTCGCTTTCTATTGACTCCGAAATCTGAGTAACCCACACGGGACTCAGAACGAACAATTAACTGTTCACCTTCTATTTTGATCTCGAGATCATCGACAAAACGCATGATTTGAGATGTGCACTCAATGCGAAGGTATTGGCCCTCTTTTACCGCAGTTTTTGCTCCTGGGAGCGATAGTGCGACTTCCTCAATGGCATCGATACTGGTTTCACCGACTAAGTTGAAAGGCGCAATAGAATGCTTCTCTCGGTCATCAATAGTCGAGACGCAATTTGGTTTATCACCACAAGGTGAGGATGTTCTATCATCCATGTCGACAACTCCTTGGCTACAAGCGGTAAGTAGAATGGAGGAGGCGAAAATAAATCCTATCTGTTTTTTCATAATATCCTCTATCTATCTGATGATTAAGAGTATACGACACAAAACAAAAAAGGATCTCTGCAGAGATCCTTTTCGTGTGTCAGAGGCTAACTTGGGTTAGTAAACATCGCGCACATAGCGTTTTTGCTTCTTCAAGTTGCTAATGTACTCTTTAGTTTGCTCTTCGCTGTGGTTGCCATGCAGCGCGACGATATCATGCAGCGCTTTATCGACATCTTTTGCCATGTAGTAAGCATCGCCACACACAAAGAAGTAACCACCACGTTCTAACCACGCATAGAGCTCCGCACCGTGCTCTCTCATCTTATCCTGAACATAGACTTTCTCAGCTTGGTCGCGAGAGAACGCCAGATCGAGTCGAGTTAAAACCTCTTTCTTCTGTAGAGATTCAATCTCTTCTTGATAGATATAGTCTGTCGCACTGTTTCGATCGCCAAAGATTAACCAGTTGTCACCAGGTGATGCCTGTATCTCTCGCTCTTCTAGGAAAGCGCGGAACGGAGCAATACCTGTACCTGGCCAACCATGATCATTGGGGCCTTATCATCTTCAGGAACGGCGAAGTTTTTATTTGGAGCAAAGTAGCATGGCACTTTTTCACCTTCATCAACGAGATCTGCTAACCAAGTTGAGCAAGTTCCGCCATATTCTCGCTCATCATTGGCATAACGCACACTACCGATAGTAAGGTGTACTTCATCGTTATGCTTGTTCAAGCTTGATGAAATAGAGTAGGCACGAGGAGCGATTGGTTTAAGCAGCGATAGAATCTCCGCTAGTGACAACGAGACGCCTGCGTAGTGCTTAACGAGATCGAGGATATCTTTACCCCAAAGGAAATCATTCAGCGCTGATGAGTCTTCATCGGCAAGCATCTGAATGACGCTATGGTCGCTAGCTGCTTCAGCTAACGCTTTCAGCAGCTCTTTTGACGGTGTGCGGATATCTAATGTGCTGGTGAACAACTCTCGAAGGCTATGGCTTTCACCATTCCAAGATGGCTTTTCATCACCACTGAACTGGAAATGTTCTAACAGTGCCTCAACCAGCTCAGGTTGATTTTCTGGGATTACATTTAATGCATCTCCCGGCTTATAAAATTCACCTGAACCTTCGAGTGAAAACTCGTAATGGACAATTTCTTTACTTGAGCCTTCTTTAGTTAAAGTTCGCTTGTGTTTCAACGTTGCTAATAGCGGGCTCTTACGGCCGTACTTTGACTTCTGCTTTGGGGCTGATTGCCCGCTTGCTGTCGCTTGTCCATCTTCTCCTTTGTCTGCTATCGCAGGTAAGGTCGCAATCATCCATTCTTCGGACGGTTGCTCGAAATCGATATCACAATCCACGCGGTCGGTAATGCGGGTAGCGCCAAGTTGCTCTAAACGCTCATCCCACTGTTTACCTGCTAGGCAGAACTCATCGTAGCTGGTGTCACCAAGTGCTAAAACAGAGAAGTAAGTGTCGCTGAGCTTAGGCGCATTGTCTGAGCTCATTGTTTCCCAAAGTGACTCTGCGTTATCAGGGTGTTCGCCTTCACCATAAGTACTGGTGATAACAAGAATACGTGAAGACTTAACAAACACTTGAGCGTCGACATCATCCATGTCATGAACACTGGCGGTAAGGCCGTACTCTTTGGCTTTTTCTGCGGTATCGTAGGCGACACTCTCTGCGTTACCTGTTTGCGAACCATAAAGGATAGTCAGTCCTTTAACTTGAGGTTTTGATTCTGCGTGAACCACGGACTCTTCTTTCACTAAAAGACGCGAGTGTAGGCCGGAAAAGAAGCCCGCCAACCAAGTCTTTTGGTCTTCATTAAATGGTATATCTTGTGGCAAATGAGGTACTTTCATTGTTCTTCCTATCTAATGCTTCGCCTATCCTTAGGCGGTCTGGGCTTCTTGTTCTTGTTGGATTTGGTCACGAATGACATCAGCGAATGCATGGCAATAGAGCGTAGCAAGGCGAAGATTAATCGGCTCGATATCTTTCATCTCATCACTGATGTCTTGTTCGCGAGAAATAATCCAAACTGCAGTGCCTCGTGAATGGGTATCCCAAACATCACGTCGTGCTAATGAAGCTTTGTAGTCTTGAACGCGTTTGTTGGCGAGCAGTACAGACAGCTCCTCATCACGGTAATTGGATACCGCTTCTTTCACATCTTTCAACAGCTGGTCGAGCAGCTTTTTGTCTTTCAGTTCGAACATTCGTTCAATGGCTTGTGCATGGCCGGCATGGTCACCAACGTTTTTCGCAAGCTGGTGCGCACGATGTAACACGCCGCTGTGGGTGAGAAGATCACAAATCAGCGGTGTATCCATTTCCCCATATTGAGGCTCAATCCGCCCGCTAATGCTTTGTTATCGCGGTAGGCGAAGTGAACCGCTTCCATCAAGTTCTGTGCTTGGCCTTGGATTAGCTCTTCAAGCATTTGCTTACGCGTATGAGATGAAAGGATACTCTCCGGATGTTGGCTGTGGAGTAACGCGAAAGGGACAACAAGAGTAAACAGCGTGCGGCTTGTTGCCCAGTCATCTAAGATTCGTTGCGCTTTGCGTGAACCGGTAAAACGTACATGTTGCTCAAGATGCCACTTTAAGGCCTCTTCATAGCCAGGATTTTGCTCAATCAGAGGTACAGGCAGTACGGAGTCAGCACTGCAGCTATCGGTAAACTGGCCATCGACGTCATATTGGTAAGCAATACCACCCGACATGCCATTACCAAAGCCTTTACCAAATCCACCAAGGTTAATCACGGAACCGTTGGTCATATATTCACAACAGAAATCACCAACTCCTTCTACTACGCAACAGCCCCTGAGTTACGTACGGCAAAACGGTCACCCGCTTCACCTTGGATAAATGCTTGTCCACCCGTTGCCCCAAACAGAGCAAAGTTACCTATCAGTACATTGTTTCCGGCTGTGAGTTTACGTTGCTCGGTGAGCGCACAACAATGTGGCCACCACTGGAGCCTTTACCGACGCCGTCGTTACAGGTTCCGGTGTGCTGCATAAGAAGGCCACTGTTATTGAACGCCGCGTAGCTTTGGCCAGCACTACCGTGACTTTGGACCACAATAGATTCTGCATCGAAGAATCGACGACCGTTGCTAGCAAGCAGTACTGCAGGGTGTTGAGCAGCCTTGTCTTGATAGTTGAGGGCACGCTCGATATCAATGGACAGTTGCCCACCTGTCGACTTATTGCTGTTGTTGAGTTTACCTGCGTTTAAAACAACATTGTGTTGCTGACTAGCCAGATCTTCTTGCTCAAAATAGTCGCTCAGTAGGCTCTCAATCAGTTGGTCATCGGGTGTAAAGTCTGCTTCTAGATAAACGGGCTTCGCCACTTTTACGATATCAACTTCACGAAGTAGGCCGGTGACATTGAGTTTACCGACAATACTGTGATGGTTTGCTAAGTGAAGCAGCTCGCTCTTACCGCGAATCTCTTTCAAGCTGGAATATCCCAAGGTAGCAAGTATTTCACGAACTTCGTGTGCAACGTTTAGGAAATACTGGGCGAGTGCTCGTGGGTCTCCTTGATAGAGCTCTGGGTTAGTTGTTAGGCCAGCAGGACATTTAACGTTACAGTTCTTCGCCATGACACACTTAAGCATCATTAATGCGGTTGTACCGAACTCAAATGAGTCTCCACCCATAATGGCTGACTTGATGACATCGATGCCCGTTTGGTGAGCGTTCGAGCAGCGAAGTGTAACCTTATCGCGTAGACCGTTTTCACTCAGTGCTTGGTGTACCTCAGCAATACCGATTTCTGCAGCACGCCCCGTGTTCTTTAGACTGGTTACTGCCGCAGCACCAGTACCACCAGTATTACCAGCGACGTTGATGACATCTGCGCCCGCTTTGGCAACTCCGACAGCAATAGTTCCAATACCTTCTGAAGATACGAGTTTAACGACAACGCGTACACGGGCTGCTTTAGCATCATGAATCAGCTGACCCAAATCTTCGATTGAGTAGGTATCGTGATGTGGTGGAGGGCTGACAAGCTCAACACCCGGTGTACCACCACGTGCCGCAGCAATTTCAACGGTGACTTTAGGCGATGGTAGCTGACCACCTTCCCCCGGTTTTGCACCTTGAGCGATCTTGATTTCGATTTCTTCAAGTTGAGGATCGGCTAGGTAACCTACCCAAACACCAAAACGGCCGGAAGCGAATTGCTTAATTTTGCTCGATTTAATTGAGTTAAAGCGAGACGAATGTTCACCACCTTCACCCGAGTTACTCATTGCGCCAGCAATGTTGGTTCCTTGGGCGACGGCTTGGTGAGCATTGGCATTGAGTGCGCCGTGACTCATTGCACCAGAAGCAAAGGTTGGAGTAATGAGGTGAGCCGGCTCAACCTTATCCAATGAAATTGGCTTTCTAGCCGCCTTAATGCGCGACAAGAATTGTTCAAGAACAGGTTTAGTTTCGAGATGGATAGAATTATCGACCAGCTCGACTTTCTCAACTTTTTCAGCCCAAGTGGTTTCAATAGCAATCTTCAGTGTGTTGTTGGCTTCAATGTTGCCTAGAGAGAGCACAAATAAGCTAGAACGCTCGCTTGATTGCTGGACACTTATTCCGGCCCATAGGTAGTCGATGTTTCCTTCAAAGTGGAAACGATCGAGAAGGTGTGAGTACTCTGCGGCGCTGCTAAATGCTGTGAAATCGAGTGGTAGCAGTAAGATATCACGCAGAGTCGCTGGTCGAGTTTCCCGCTCGCGGTATAAGTTCTCAGCAAATGCACGATAGGCTGGTGTGACATTAAAACGATCGATTTCGGCGGGAGTCAGTTTCTCGTAGCCTGTTTGCTGGTACGCAATATCTTCACTGGTTGCGACCGTCGCTTCGAGCGCTTGCTCCGCAACAGGATCTGCGTAGCGGACTTCTTCGTGAGTCATATTGATGTATTCACGAACCGCTGTGTTACCGAAACTGTGTCCGGCTCCGTCTTGGCGCTCTTTAAACAACCCGAGTAGTGGTATTTGGTTCTCTTCATTAATCGCTAACGCTTTGAAGTGCCACTTCGCTGAGCTCCACGCAAGATCATCAAACTGAGCACCGCCGACCGGCGAGCTGATATTTGGGAAGAAGCGTTTTAGCTCAGAGGACTCGGTATCTAGGAAGTTGGATTCAAAAAATTCACCGCCGATGTAACTCTCAACAGTACAAAGACCAAACTTACCCATGGTCTTCATTAACGATTTTTCACACGCTTTCTGGAAGTTTTTCAGGCCTTGTTCAACCGATTGGTTGTTAGATAGAGTCTTGGCGCGGTGATACACCGAGATAGGGCAGACTGCTGAGATACCAAAACCAAGTAGACAAGCAATATCATGGCTACTCGCCGCTTGACCGGTTTGGTACACAACGCTGGCATCGAATCTTAGACCGCGCTTAATTAAGCGTTGGTTGACTGCGGTTGCCACTAAAATGGCAGGTAGAGCGGCTTTGTCATTGCCAATCTGCTTATCGCTAAGAACAACAATGTTGGTGCCTGATTCAACTGATTGTTCTACTTGATCGCAAAGTGAATCAAGCGCCTGAGAAACGCGTTTCGCGTTGTCTTCACGACTGTTGAGAGTAGGAGTGAATAGCGCATCGAAGGTTGCAACTTTAATCTGCTGTTGAGCGAATATTTGCTCTAATTGCTGTGGCTGCAAAATAGGGGACGCCAGCACAAGTTGTAGTGTTTCTGTTGGGCTGAAGTTAGGTTTTGCACCTAACGCAACACGTAGCGTCATACCATCAGACTCACGCAATGAATCTAACGGAGGGTTAGTCACTTGCGCAAAGCGCTGACTGAAGTATTTGGACATGCCACCTTCTTCATCCGTTAGGACGTTAGGGGCAAGGCCAAATCCCATTGCAGTGATTTTTTCAGCGCCATTTTCGATCATTGGATCGAGGAAGAACTTAAAGCTCTCTTGGTTTAGTGAGTAGGCAACATGACGGCTGTAGGTGCTGAAGTTTTTGTTTTCACTGATGTTATCAAGAGAGGAATCGTCCAAGTTGTTAAGTGTAATGCGGGCTGATTCAAGTAGCGCAGTATAGTCGCGTTCTTTAGCTAGGGTTTCTAGTATTTCATTGGTTTCATAACTTTGGCCCGTTTCATGATCAAAATAGATCATACCACCGGCTTGAATGCGGCCGAAGCGAACCACTTCCTCTGCAGGGAAATCGATCTGACCTGCTTCACTCATCACAGCAAGGTAGCGGTCTGTTTCTACACTTCGCAGTGGACGAAGACCCAAGCGATCCAAGCGGGCACCAACCTTCTGACCATCCGAGAAAATTAGTGCGGCAGGGCCATCGTTCTTTTCTTCTGAAAGGCTGAAGTACTCGAGCATCGCTGTCACATCTGGCGACAACCTATCATCGTTTTCCCATGCTGGTGGCATCATTGCCAATACAGCCGTTACGATATCGAGTTCATCTTCTACAACACGGCGTGCCAATGTTTGGTCAAGGCGAGAGGAGTCTGATTGACCTTTTGGAAAAATCACGCGTTTCTTTTGTTGGCGCGCTATTGCATCTTCACTCAGACGGTTCTTTTTGTCGGTGTTC
>JYJN01000139.1 GCA_003263845.1 Vibrio aestivus
CTGCTTACGCGCTCTAGCCTAAGTGAGCGCTTACAGTCGGCTTCTTTTGTGGGTACGCCGCTGCCTGAAAGTGAAAATATCAGCTTGTATCAAAGCCGAGTGACGGTGGCTGAACTCGAGATGTTAGCCTCACGTTTTGTCGGCCGTACACGTGTTCGAAGTGCTTTTTCACAGTATTGGCAGCAGCAACGTGAAACATTACTGCCGAATCAACAAGCACCTGCAACCTTAATTCGCCATACAGAACGTGTCTTAGCAGGGGTGTTTGGTGCTTCTTCAGCGAAGTTAGTCCTTACTTCTGCTCTTCAAGGCAGAAATATGCAGTTGGAAGAAGTGGCAACCATTGTTGATGAGGCATCTGAGCTTTATGACTTTAGCCGAGGTCTCTTGCAAGGGGCGATTGAGCACATTGGTCAGGGTATTGCAGTGGTCGATAAGCAGCTAAGGTTAGTTGCATGGAATCAGCGTTACTTGGAATTGTTCACTTTCCCGGCTGGACTGATACAAGTTGGTCGGCCGATTGCCGATGTGATTAGGCATAATGCTGAGCAAGGCTTGTGCGGGCCCGGAGACCCGGAAGAGCATGTTCGTCGCCGTGTGTTCCACTTGGAACAAGGCACAAGGCATACCTCTTCTCGTGTAAGACCCGATGGACGCGTGATAGAAGTGCAAGGAAACCCAATGCCGGGCGGCGGATTTGTAATGAGCTTTACCGACATCACGGTGTTTAGGGATGCCGAGCAAGCTTTAAAAGAGGCCAACGAGACTTTGGAAGAGCGTGTGCATGCTCGTACCCAAGAACTTGAGCAGTTGAACAAGCAGTTGGTGTCGGCCACTCAGCGATCGGAGCGCGAATCGCAGTCTAAATCCCGTTTCTTGGCCGCAGTGAGCCATGACTTAATGCAACCACTCAATGCCGCGCGTCTATTTGCTTCTTCCTTATCGGAAGTGGCACAAGAGCAAGAAGTGAAAAAGCTTTCGTCTCATATTGAAAGTGCTTTGGGGGCTGCTGAAGATCTAATTGGTGATTTGTTGGATATCTCTCGTTTGGAATCGGGCAAGTTAGATATCAATGTTCATGCCTTTGCGGTGCGAGATGTGTTGAATAATCTTGATGCTGAATTTAGCGCACTGGCTAAGCAGCAAGGTATTCAGTTTGAAATGATTCCATCATCCTTGTTTGTGCAATCCGATCCTAAATTATTGCGCCGTGTGATTCAGAACTTTTTGACTAACGCATTCCGATACAGCCCGAAAGGTAAAGTGGTGCTGGGTGTGCGCCGAGTAAACAACCAAGTGAGTATTGAAGTTTGGGATAACGGTATGGGTATTGATGAAGATAAGCAACAAGAGATCTTCGAAGAGTTTACCCGTGGTAGCCAAATACGTTCTGACCAAGGTTTAGGGCTGGGCTTAGCCATTTCAAAAGGCATTGCTCACGTGCTCGAGCATACTATTTCCATGCGTTCGTGGCCGGAGCAAGGTAGTGTGTTCTCCATTGCATTGCCAAGGTCGAATGAACCACAAGCTGAGACAGTAGCTGCGCCAGCAGCGCAAATATCGGACCTAAGCCATTTGAAGGTGCTGTGCGTTGATAATGAGCAAGAGATTTTAGTTGGTATGGAGAATCTACTTGCTCGTTGGGGCTGTGATGTGCAGACCTCTTTAGACTTGGTTGAAAGTCTTAAGATCCTAGAAAAAGGCTGGATTCCTGATGTGATCTTATCGGATTATCGTCTCGACAATGGTCGAACTGGATTAGAAGTCCTACAGCAGTGCCGCTTAAGGCTGGGTGACAGCTTTAAAGGGGTGATCATCAGTGCTGACCGAACTCCCGATATGCTTGAAGGTATTCAGTCGAATGGGTTTAGTTTTATTCCTAAACCAGTCAAACCGCTTAAACTAAGAGCGGTATTGAATAGAGCATAGAGAATCGCTTTCATGCAAGAAGGGGTAGCTAAATAAGCTACCCCTTTTTAATGTTTGGATTTTATACGAGTTAGTTGCTTTCTTCTTCGGTAAACAAGGTTTCGTATTTCACAAATACAGCTTGTGTTTCACCGTAGTAAAGGGTGCCATCGGATTGAGCGGCAACACGCAGCCAGCCTTCTTCTGATGTTGGCTTAGGCAAGGTGATATACCAGTTTTCGCCTGCTTGGTCTGCGCGAATCATATCGATTGGCTGAGCATTTTGTTCTTGGTTTTCCACCAGTGAAACCTTGATGCCTTCGAGTGGGTACACTGACTTCAATGACAGCTCGACGCTATCAGCGGTGAGTTTTTCTGAGCGGAACTTCATTTTAAAGTCGCCGTTTTCAAAGTCGCACAGCCCACTGGTATAGCGGCAGTTAGATTTCGCAGCGAGTTTATAGCTCTCCCCCTCTTTTGCGGCATGTGGCTTTTCACTGAGTGCCATGTCTGTTCCGAAATAGGCAATCAGAGAGAGAATAGGGGCGATTAATAAGGCAATGATCAAGTGCTTGTTTTTGAACATAGAGTACCAGTTCCATTCATTATCTATATTGTTTTACTGGTGAAAGTCGCGCATAACCAAGGGTAAGTTTTGAAGTCTGAGTCACATGCTCGATGCAACCTTGGTGATTAGCGATTTTTCCGGCTAAAGCTCTGAATATCATAACTAGGGCGTGTTGATCTTTCGCGGTTAAATTTTAGCCGAACCCTTCGGGCAGCCTTTGTGGTTCATTTCTACTGCGTTATCGGCTTCTCATGTAGGCTAGCTACACATCAAAGCCTCTGTCTTGTATAAATTTTCCACAAAGTGCTGCAAAAATCAGCTCGAAAGTTCAACAGGCCCTAATGATTATCGCGTTTATCCTTGCGAAGGTTCAGAGGGTCTTGGGTCAACAGACCCTAATTATTAGAATAAGTTAGGTGATTAAAAAAGCCCCCGAAGGGGCTTTTGTGGGTTGAGTTAGATTTTAGTGGTCTACTGCACCGCCAGCGCCTGCCGGTACACGTACGTGTTCAACTAAATCTTTCACTTCTTGTGGCGTTTCAGCCGTTACTTTCGATACTGCGAATGCCACTAGGAAGTTAAATACCGCACCAATTGCACCGAATGCGTTTGGCTCAATGCCTAGGAACCAGTTGCTGCCCCAGCTTTCTAGGTATTTCCAGTCAGCAACGAACAGGATGCCTTTGTGTTGGAATACGTAGAATAGAGTGATACTGATACCCGCAATCATACCCGCGATTGCACCTTCCTTGTTAATGCCCTTGCTGAAGATACCCATCATCAGAGCAGGGAAGATAGAGGATGCGGCGAGACCGAAGGCCAGTGCTACCGTACCGGCTGCAAAGCCTGGTGGATTGAGGCCAAGGTAACCAGCCACAGCGATGGCCACCGCCATGGATATTCGACTGGCGAGCAGCTCTTTCTTCTCTGATATGTTCGGATTGATAACGCCTTTGATTAAGTCATGGGATATTGCGGACGAGATTGCCAACAATAGACCCGCTGCTGTTGATAGTGCCGCTGCAAGACCACCGGCTGCCACCAATGCGATTACCCAGTTTGGAAGCTTAGCAATCTCAGGGTTGGCCAGTACCATGATGTCACGGTCAACTTTTAGCTCGTTGGTTGCTGCGCTTGACGTGTACTGAATAGCGCCATCACCGTTCTTATCTTCAAAGCCGAGTAGGCCAGTTTTTTCCCAGTTCTTGAACCAGTCTGGTCGCTCATCATATACAAGGTGCTGACCAGGTGCAGGGTTAACCGTATCCATTAGGTTTAGACGAGCCATCGCAGATACTGCAGGTGCAGTTGTGTATAGAATTGCGATGAATACCAGCGCCCAACCTGCTGATGTACGAGCATCACGCACTTTAGGTACAGTGAAGAAGCGGATGATTACGTGAGGTAGACCCGCAGTACCGATCATTAGAGACATGGTGTACACGAACATGTTGAGTGTATCGCCCCTAACTTGGGTGGTGTACTCAGTAAATCCGAGTTCGGTGACCACTTGGTCGAGCCTATCGAGCAGATAGACATCGGTCCCCTGTATGGTACTACCTAGGCCGATCTGAGGTAGTGGGTGACCTGTAAGTTGCAGAGAGATAAAGATTGCAGGAATAGTGTAAGCTAAAATGAGTACGCAATATTGAGCAATCTGCGTGTAAGTGATCCCTTTCATGCCGCCCATTACCGCGTACATGAATACGATACACATACCAATTAGAAGGCCAGTCGAGTAATCCACTTCTAGGAAGCGACCGAACGCAACGCCCACCCCTTTCATCTGACCGATTACGTAAGTTACCGACGCGATGATCAAACACACAACCGCTACGATACGCGCTGTGTTTGAGTAGAAACGTTCACCTACGAACTCTGGTACAGTGAACTTGCCGAACTTACGTAGGTAAGGCGCAAGTAGCAGTGCTAGAAGTACGTAACCGCCAGTCCAGCCCATTAGGAATACGGAACCGCCGTAACCCATAAAGCAATAAGACCCGCCATCGAAATGAATGATGCCGCTGACATCCAGTCTGCCGCTGTCGCCATGCCGTTCGCGATTGGGTTTACACCACCGCCAGCCACATAGAACTCTTTTGTTGATCCTGCACGTGCCCAAATCGCAATACCAATGTATAGGATGAAGGTCGCACCAACCACGAGGTAAGTGATAGTTTTCAAATCCATCTGAGTTACTCCTTACTCATCTACGCCGAATTCACGGTCAATTTGGCGCATCTTCCACGCGTAGTAGAAAATAATACCTAGGAAGGCATAGATTGAGCCTTGTTGAGCAAACCAGAATCCTAGTTTGTATCCACCTAGTTGAAATTGATTAAGTTGATCGACAAATAAGATGCCGCAGCCGAATGAAACGACAAACCAGATAACCATAAGCGATATCATGAGTTTTACGTTTTTATCCCAGTAGCTTTGGCTTTATCCTGATTTTCAAACGCCATGGCCTTCTCCTTTTGTTTCCGTTTTAATAGAATTATCGTGTTAACGTAATGTTACGATTTATAAGATAGCAGTGTAGAGTCAACAGATCTGTGCAACTTTAGTCGGGCAATAAATAGGCGGAAATAGCGCCTAAACCGTGACTTAGGGATGTTTAGGTAAAAAAGTGTGATGTTAATTTGATGTTAAATTAGCCTAAGGTCTAAGGTTTCTAGGCCAATTGGAGTGAGAGTCTTAAAAATTAACAACTATTTTTCGATAAATGGACGTTTGCTTTATATCATTCCGCTCATACGGGAAATTGTTTGGTATAGTATTGGGGCACGTAATTTGCGGTTTTATTGGGGGAAGAATTGGACGCAGTCACCATTAATCATTTATTTCTAACTGGATCGGCGCTCATTGCCGCGAGTGTGCTACTTTCCCAATTCTCCTCACGTATTGGCGTTCCGATTCTCGTAATCTTTCTCTTTGTTGGCATGTTGGCCGGTGAAGATGGACCTGGCGGTATCGCCTTTGATGACTACTCTCTGACCTATTTAGTCAGTAACCTTGCGCTCGCTGTTATTCTTCTCGATGGTGGGATGCGTACCAAAGTCGCCAGTTTCAAAGTGGCGTTTTGGCCTTCTTTATCTCTTGCAACCATCGGTGTTGCACTCACCGCTACTATGACTGGCCTAATGGCAGCTTGGTTGTTTGACCTGACTTTAATGCAAGGCATTTTAGTGGGGGCGATCGTTGGCTCTACCGATGCGGCAGCGGTGTTTTCTCTGTTAAAAGGTCAAAGTCTGAATGAGCGTGTTGGCTCTACATTAGAAATAGAGTCGGGCACTAATGACCCAATGGCGGTTTTTTTAACGGTTACACTGATCGCACTACTCGGCAATCCAGGTGCAGACATGGGGGCAAGTTTCCTTATTAAGAGCTTCGTGATGCAGTTCGGTGTTGGGACGATTGTCGGGTTTGCTGGTGGTTGGTTGCTGTGGAGTTTAGTCAATCGCATGCAATTGGCCGACGGTCTATATTCTATTCTGGTGTTAAGCGGCGGGGTCGCTCTGTTTGCGTTCTCTAGTATGCTTGGTGGTAGTGGAATATTAACGATTTACCTTGTTGGTTTGTATATCGGCAATCGACCAACTCGCGCACGTCATTCGATTCTTAATGTGCTTGATGGTATGACGTGGCTGAGCCAAATAGTGATGTTTTTGGTACTTGGCCTATTGGTTACACCATCTACTTTGATGGACATTGCGCTACCTGCATTGGCGCTTGCCTTTGGCATGATTCTGTTTGCACGCCCATTGTCGGTGTGGATTGGCTTATCACCTTTCAAAACGTTTACCACCAAAGAGCGTTGGTTTGTCTCTTGGGTAGGTCTGCGCGGCGCGGTTCCTATTATATTAGCGGTTTTTCCTATGATGGCGGGGCTTGAGAATGCGCAGCTTTACTTCAATATCGCTTTCTTCGTTGTTATGGTCTCTTTGATTGTTCAGGGTGGCAGTTTGATGAAAGTCGCCGGTTTAGCGCAAGTCACGCTTCCTCCAAAGCCAACACCAATCTACCGAACGGGCGTAGAGATCTTCCTACTAGCGAATGGGAAATGTTCGTTTACAAGCTCAAGCCAGAAAAGTGGTGTGTCGGTGAACCTCTGAAAAGGCTCTCTATGCCAGAAGGCACACGTATTACTGCGCTATTTAGAGATGATAATTTGCTCCATCCATCGGGCAGTACCGTACTGGAGGCTTACGATACCTTATGTGTGTTGGGCCAAGACCAAGATCTGGATAGCTTGAGTGAACTGTTTAGTGAAGCGCCAGAGTCAGAAGATGCAGCTCGCTTCTTCGGGGACTTCTTCTTAGACGTGACTCAATCGGTGGCTAACGTCAGCGAATACTACGGAATCGAATTGGGTACAGAGGAAGATGGCAAGATGTCGCTCAAAGAGCTAGTGAATCAAGAGTTAGGCTTGTATCCCGTGCTTGGTGACAGCTTTGAATGGCATGACATTACTTGGGTGGTGGCAGATATTGATGAACACGAAGTGGTGAAACTAGGTTTATGTCTGCCGGAATCTGAAGAGGCTCAAGAGAGCCACTAATTGTGGATCTCTTGTAGCAAGATAACCGCTTGAGTGCGGTTTTTAACCCCAGTTTGCGGAAAATCGCTGTCATATGGGCTTTGATGGTCGCTTCGGAAACATTGAGTTCATAAGCGATCTGTTTGTTCAATAGACCATCGGAAAGCATACCTAACACTTTGTATTGTTGAGGGGTGAGTGCTGCTATCTTCTCTGCTAAATCATCACACGCTGCGCTATTGGTAATCGAACCTTCTGGAAAGAATGGTTCGCCATTGAGCACTTGATTTAGGGCGCTTACTAGTTCACGCATATCGCTCGACTTCGGAATAAATCCAAACGCTCCGTGGCTCTTTACTTGAGTTACGACTGCAGGCTCCTCACTGGCAGACACCACCACAATCGGTAAATCAGGATACTCTGCTCGAAGCTGGATCAAGCCTGACATGCCATTTGCACCTGGCATCTTTAGATCAAGTAGCAGTAGATCCGGCTCTTCTTCCTTTTCCAGCAAAGACAATAGTGCATCAAGCGAATCGGCTTCTAGCAGGTTCGCGCCACTAACGGCCATATGAACGGATTGGAAGAGTGCATTTCGAAACAGCGGGTGGTCATCGGCAATGATGATGGAGTAGGTCGAATCCATGACTAATTACTTCTTAAAGCGTGTTTAGTTAGTATTACCATTTGGTCGTAATTCCAACAACCTTTCAACGCTGATTGACTGATTTTTATTCCTAAAATGTGAAAGAGTTGGGTATCTAGCCCAACTCTTACGGTCTCTCATGAAATGAATGAGATAGGATAACTTATTGTTATTCAAAGATTGGCGCGTCGTAGTCTTCCGCTTCATCACTGTAAGCGGTAACAATTGCGTCTTCGACAAGGCCGGTTTCTGCCTGTACCTGAGTTTCAAAAAAGTGTTGGATTTGCTTGCGACGGCCGTGTGCAGACCAACTCTCTTTATCTGTCCATACTTCATTGAAGACGATGCTGTAGCCAGTACGCGTAGCACTTGGGTGATCGATTTGACGTGTCAGAAGATACTGTAGACAGCCTTGTTCGCGAAGCGAGTCCGGCTCTAGGGCTTTTAATACTTCGAATAATTCAGCTTCTTTGCCTGGTTTGGCCTTAAATTGCGCTAAAACGTACACTTTGCTAGACATAGTCATCCCTTTATAAGTTATCGATGTAGGGTGATGAAGTGCGAAATAGTGCACTTCATTAGGTTGAGTATGCCTAGCTTAGCAATTAGTTTTCGATGATAAAACGCTCAATATGGTTCTCAAACGGTTCAGCGGCCATAAAACCCGTTAGGCGAGCCGCTGGAATATGATTGCCTTGTGCATCCCAAAACTCGATAGTCGGAAGACCGAGTACTTTGAGTGACTGCAGCAGTTCAATGTCCTGCACTTGATTACGGGTTACATCAGCTTGAAGCAGTACGAAGTTTTGCAGCTTTTTCTCAACGCTTGGGTCATGGAATGTGTACTTCTCGAATTCCTTACACGCGACACACCAATCGGCATAGAAGTCGAGCATCACTGGCTTACCCGCTTGTTTTGCTAACTCCAACTGCTGCTCCAAATCAGTGACGGTTGTGATACGTTGAAATTTTATGGTTGTCGCTGGAGTGCTATGCGACCCACCACCAAACCAGTAGTTCAGAGCAGGCTGCGCTGAGGCAAATAACCCCAATACTGCAATAATACCCACTACACTTTGTTTCCAACCGCCAAACTCAAGGCGATTTTTAATGTGATACAACCAGCTAAAGGCAATGATACCTAGAGCAGACCAAAGGATAGTCGACCAAAGCTCTGGCAAAATACGCTCAAGTAGGAAGATTGGTGCGGCCAGTAAGATAAATCCGAATAACGTTTTTACGGTATTCATCCAAGCGCCTGCGGTAGGGAGAAGCTTGTTACCAAATACTGCTGCTAGGATCAGTGGGATGCCCATACCCATGGCTAGCGCGTAAAGGGCCACACCACCAGTGACTAGATCACCACTTTGCGCCACGTAGAGTAAAGCACCAGAAAGCGGCGCGGTAGTGCACGGTGAACAAACTAATCCAGAGATAGCCCCCATGGCGAAGACGCCTGCGTTGCTGCCCCCTTTTTGCTTGTTGCTTAGATTATTGAGCCAAGTTTGTACTGACGATGGCAGTTGCAAGCTGTATACGCCAAACATCGACAACGCGAGTGCAACGAACAGGATACTCAAGCCGATCAGTACATACGGATGCTGCATCGCGGCTTGGAACTGCAGGCCGGCAGAAGCCACAACTAGCCCGAGCAAGGTGTAAGTCAGCGCCATACCTTGAACGTAGATGACGGATAAACCCAGTGCGCGCTTCTGACTTAGTTTGCCGCCACCCAGTACAATGCTGGTCAAAATTGGGTACATCGGCAGAACACACGGAGTAAAGGCAAGGCCAACGCCGAGAGCTAAAAAGAGGAGTGGAGTCCACCATTTCTCAGCCAAGTTATCTGCTAAGCCTGCCTCGCGTGAAACCGGAATATCTGTTTGAGAGGTCGATGTTTGGTTGTTTGATGCAGACGTAAGCTGTGGGTTGTTTTTTTCTGAAATCGCCGTCGATTCTAGGGAATTGGCACTTTGAGGATTTGAACTCGTGTTATCGAAAGGCTGAATATCGATAATACGTGTTTCTGGTGGGTAACAGAAGCCAGCTTGAGCGCAGCCTTGATACTGCACTATGACCTGTGCCCCCTCTTGGTATTCAGTGAGCGGAATGGTGACGAGCAGTGGGTCAGTGTAGATATTCACATCACCAAAGAATTCATCGTGGTAAGGTTTACCATTGCGCATGAGCTGTTCGCCGAGCGTGACATTGCTAGCTGAAATGGACAGTCTCTCTTGGTAAAGGTAGTAACCTTTCTTAACTTGCCAGTCGAGATAAAGCGTCTCCCCCTCTTGCTGAGGGTCGAATGGAAAAGCGACGTCTACAGGCACAAAGCTGTTGTTGGTATCAAAATCTAGGGTCGGTTGATTGTTACCAAACAGAGCGTGAGCAGGCAGTGCGACGATTGAGGCGCAGAAAATAAGCAAAGAGACAAGTAAGCGCATGAATATCCAATAATCGTTTAAGTTGCTGTTATCTTAACCTAATAGGACAGGTTCGCGAGCGAAATAGTTTCATGGTGGTGATAAAAAGTCGGAAAACATAAAGGGAGCCGAAGCTCCCTTGTAAGATCATGTTGATTGTTTATCTAAGTCTGCACTGTGTCTGCATACTGAATGTCTGCATACCGAGGCGTTTAGATAAATAGGCCGCCGAAGGCAAAGCCTAAACCCACCGCCGTTGAGATAGTGACCACACCCGGAATGAAGAATGGGTGGTTAAATACGTACTGCCCGATACGCGTTGAGCCCGTGTCATCCATCTCAACCGCAGCCAACAAGGTTGGGTACGTTGGAAGTACGAACAGTGCACTTACCGCCGCAAATGAGGCAACAGCTGTTAATGGTGCCACACCAATCGCCAATGCCGCAGGCATTAACGCAACCGTTGTTGCACCTTGAGAGTAAAGCAGCATAGAGGCAAAGAACAGCACCATAGCAAGCATCCACGGGTAGTCAGCAAGCAGATCGCCAGCGACTTCTTTGATACCGTCAACGTGTGCATTAACGAACGTTGAGCCTAGCCAAGCTACACCAAGAACACACACACATGCTGTCATACCAGAGCGGAAAGTCGCTGCAGATGGAATTTTTGATGCGTCAATCTTAGTGAATAGAACGATTGCTGCAGCAGCAGCTAGCATGAAGGTCATGATCGCTTCGTTACGGCCAAGCGCTGGGTTCTCGATTAGGCCTACTGAGCCTGAGATAGCCGCTGCGTAACAAACCACGAAACCAATTGCTGCAAGGAAAATGTATGTTGCTGTCTTCGCTGTAGGCAGGATTTCACGTTGCTTATCCGTCGCTAGCTTGATGAGGCCTTTTTCCAAACGCTCTTGGTAAACAGGATCGTCTTTTAGCTCACTACCCATGAAGTTAGCCACGAATGCACCCACCATGCAGGCGATGAAAGTGGTTGGGATACAAACCGCTAGTAACGTTAGGTAGTCGACGCCAAATGGTGCCAACATGGCTGCAAATGCCACAACCGCCGCTGAGATTGGCGATGCGGTAATGGCAATTTGAGAAGCAACAACGGCAATGGACAGTGGACGCGATGGGCGCACACCTTGGCCTTTTGCTACTTCTGCGATTACTGGTAGTGTCGAGAATGCGGTATGACCCGTACCCGCCATTAGCGTCATCAAGAAAGTGACGATTGGCGCGTAAAAGGTAATACGTTCGGGATGTTTACGCAGGAAGTTTTCTGCGATTTGCACTAGCCAGTCCATACCACCCGCGACTTGCATTGCGGCAATAGCGGTAATCACTGACATGATGATCAAGATAACATCAATCGGGATGAAAGCTTGGCTTGTTGGCACTCCCATTATGAGTGATAGCGCGATAACACCAGCACCACCTGCTAAACCAATACCAATACCGCCGATTCTTGCCCCTAGATAAATAAAGAGCAGAACGACAAAGAGTTCGACCGCTACCATATTAATACCTCATTTCCATTGCTTAAGATTAAATTATCGAAATGCACGGAAAAGAAACCGAGCATTTGAATAATCACACCGATATGCTTATTTGTTGCGCATAGAGATGCTAGATTGAGCTCAAAAAAGGGCCCCGTTTGGGACCCTTCAAATGTGCACTTATTCGTAACGCTTGGCTTTATACGTTGGATGCATGAAGTTTTCAACTGAAAGAATGTCATCCAGCTCATCTTCGGAGAGTAATCCACGCTCTAGAACGACTTCGCGGACACTTTTACCTGTTTCAGCACAGATTTTGCCTACAATGTCACCTTCATGGTGGCCGATGTATGGATTTAGGTAAGTAACGATACCGATAGAGTTGTAAACGTAGCCTTCGCAGACTTCTTTGTTCACGGTGATTCCGTCGATACACTTATCGCGGAGGTTGATACACGCGTTAGTTAGGATGTCTAGTGATTCAAACATGCTCTGCGCGATGACAGGCTCCATCACGTTCAGCTGTAGCTGACCGCCTTCTGCCGCGAAAGAGATGGTGTTGTCGTTGCCCAGAACTTTGAAACACACTTGGTTCACCACTTCAGGAACAACAGGGTTCACTTTGGCTGGCATGATTGATGAGCCTGCTTGCAGCTCAGGAAGATTCAACTCGTTAAGACCTGAACGTGGGCCAGAAGAAAGTAGACGCAAGTCGTTACAGATCTTAGACAGTTTCACCGCCAGACGTTTTAGAGCACCGTGCGTCATTACGTAAGCACCACAGTCAGAGGTCGCTTCAATCAAGTCTTCTGCAGGTACGCAGTCTAAGCCTGTTACTTCTGCAAGGTGTTTA
>JYJN01000140.1 GCA_003263845.1 Vibrio aestivus
TTTATTTGATTTTGCGTAAAATGTGCTCAAGAATTTAAAGGAATATCAAATGAAAAACAGATGGTTAGGTATGGCTAGCATGCTTCCGTTTTTGGTAGCGTGCAACAGTGAAAGCTCTGCAATCACGGTTTTAAGTGAGACCGTTTCTCAAGAGCAAATCGATACGATAGCGTCCAACATCCATCAACTTTATCCAGAAGCAACCCAAAAACAGAAGCAGAAAGCGGCGGAAACCGTCGTACGAGCGATCGAAGAGCTCGTATTTGTTGAAGGTGGTAGTTTTGAAATGGGTGATTTTGGCGCTCCTTGCGAACCACCAAGTGGTACGCCAAATCGTATGGACTGGTCCCCCGATGTTCAGTGTTTGAGCTCCCCGTCCAGCGGTGAAACAGGGGCGTATTACTTGCATAAGGTGACGTTAGATTCCTACTCGATCGCTAAGTTCGAAACGCGGTTTATTGATATGGAATGGATGCGATGGATTAACGAGCTACCAGTAGCGAAAGATTTCTATAACGGTTCCTCTGGTCGTTCCATTGTTACACGGAATTCCGAACGTTATGAGCATTCAATGAAGGTTAGGCAAAATGCAGCGGCTTCTGCAAAAAAATGGGATGAAGCAAAAGACTATTGTCAGTGGCTAGGTGATATAAGTGCCTTACCGTTTGATCTACCTACAGAAGCACAGTGGGAGTATGCGGCTAGGAGCCGCGGGGAGAAAGTCTATTTCGCGACTAATAATGGTTATACTCAACTTCAAGGAGGGCATTACTATGATTCAGAACTGGAGCGTTATGTAGAGTATGCTCGTGAAGAGGCTAACGCAGCTAGAGGCATT
>JYJN01000141.1 GCA_003263845.1 Vibrio aestivus
CCAAGAGCAAATTGATACGATTGTGTCTAACATTAATCAGCTTTATCCAGAGGCAACTCAAGAGCAAAGACAAAAGGCAGCGGCAACAGTCGTAAGGGCGATCGAAGAACTCGTATTTGTTGAAGGTGGCAGTTTTGAAATGGGCGATTTTGGTGCGCCTTGTGAACCGCCAAGTCGCACGTTAAATCGTATGGATTGGTCTCCCGATGTACAGTGCTTGAGTTCTCCATCCAGCGGTGAGACAGGGGCGTATTACCTACATAAAGTTACGTTAGATTCCTATTCCATTGCTAAATTCGAAACACGCTTTATTGATATGGAGTGGATGCGATTGATTAATGGATTACCGGTAGCTAGAGATTTTCCCACCGGTCCATCCAAACGATCAATCGTTGGGAGAGATACTGAGCGATATCAAAATCTCGTCACTAAATGGAAAAACGAAGCGGCTTCTACAAAGGAATGGCAAGACGCCAAAGACTATTGCCTATGGTTGGGTAATGTCAGCACATTGCCATTTGATTTGCCTACCGAGCACAATGGGAATATGCCGCAAGGAGCAGAGGGGAAAAGGTATATTTTGCGACTAACAATGGTTACATTCAACGCCAAGGTGGGCATTACTTTGATCCAGAACTGGAGCGCTATGTAGAGTATACTAGTGAAGACGCTAACGCTTCCGGAGGCATC
>JYJN01000142.1 GCA_003263845.1 Vibrio aestivus
CCTGGACAAAACTCAACCTTTGGCGCCCAGCTATCAAGCCCAGCCTTTGGTGGTACAGGGGCTGGCGCGCAGTCGCTGCGACGGCAGGTGCGGCAGGTGCCTCCACCACGACAGCTGCAAGCAGTCCCCCTAAACAGGCAGCTAAGCCGAAGAGTACAAACTCTAACCAAAAAGTGGCGAAAAAAGATCCGCCAAAGAAGGTTGATCAATCAAAATCAAAGGAGTATGTTGGTTCTACAAGTAAACAAAATGTTAACAAAAACTGCTAACGCACCGAAGCAAAGCAACGCTAAAGTAAGCAAGTGGTTGTGGCCAACGAAGGGGAGGGTTATCAAAAACTTTTCTGCAGGCGATCAAGGGAATAATGGTATTGATATCGCAGGACAACGCGGACAATCCATAGTATCGACTGCTGGAGGAACCGTCGTCTATTCAGGCAATGCGCTACGTGGTTACGGCAATCTAGTGATTGTAAAACATAATGATAATTACCTCAGTGCCTACGCTCATAATGATCGGTTGCTCGTACAAGAAGGACAAAGTGTAAAAGCAGGCCAAAAAATAGCAACAATGGGCAGTTCAGGAACCAACAGTGTTCGACTACACTTTGAAATTCGCTACCAAGGCAAGTCAGTTAATCCAAAACGATACTTGCCATAAATTTACTTGAGAAGAGTAATTTAGCGACATTAACAGTAGTAATGTCTTGCTAGCTCGCCAGGGGGAGGCGCTATGAGTATCAGCAACGCAGCAACTAAAGTCGAAGAGTTTGAGTTAGATAATGCCGATGTAGAGCAAGTAGATAACAATACTCAAACCAAAAACCAAACCGAAACCGTCGAAGAGACCAAAGAGGAATTTGAAGTCTCGACGAAAAGCCTAGATGCCACTCAGCTTTATTTAGGTGAAATTGGTTTCTCGCCACTTCTAACCGCAGAAGAAGTTTTATACGCTCGCCGTGCATTGCGTGGTGATGAAGCCGCACGTAAACGTATGATCGAAAGTAATTTGCGCCTTGTGGTTAAAATTTCTCGTCGCTACAGCAACCGTGGCCTTGCGCTACTCGATCTTATCGAAGAAGGTAACCTCGGGCTTATCCGTGCGGTTGAAAAATTTGACCCTGAACGTGGGTTCCGTTTCTCTACTTACGCGACATGGTGGATTCGTCAAACCATTGAACGTGCTTTGATGAACCAAACTCGCACTATTCGCCTACCGATTCACGTCGTAAAAGAGCTCAATATCTACTTGCGAACCGCTCGTGAGCTGTCGCAAAAACTTGACCATGAGCCTACGGCAGAAGAGATTGCAACTCAGCTAGATAAACCTGTTGAAGATGTCAGCAAGATGCTTCGCTTGAATGAGCGTGTTAGCTCTGTCGACACACCGATTGGTGGTGATGGCGAGAAAGCTCTACTGGATATCATCCCAGATGTGAATAATTCAGACCCGGAAGTTTCGACGCAAGACAACGATATTAAAGATTCGCTGATCCACTGGTTGGACGAACTGAATCCTAAACAGAAAGAAGTACTTGCGCGTCGATTCGGACTACTTGGTTATGAGCCATCAACGTTAGAAGAGGTAGGTCGAGAAATCAATCTGACTCGTGAACGTGTTCGTCAAATTCAAGTCGAAGGCCTACGTCGTCTACGAGAGATCCTGATTAAGCAAGGCCTTAACATGGAAAGCTTGTTCTCAGTGGAAGACGAAGTTTAGTACACTATGAGTATCAAAAAGGCCGCAAATGCGGCCTTTTTTAGTTTTAAACTCGGGTGTGTTTTTAAAGCTACAAAAGCTTTTTAAGACGGTAAAGCTCTTCTAGAGCCTGACGTGGTGTAAGATCGTCAGGATCAATGTTAGCGAGTGCAGACTCCACTTCGCTTGGCTCTGGAATCAAACTTAATTGATTGGCAATGTCGACACCGTTTGAAGCTGGAGTGGGTTGCCCTTGACCGAGTTGTTCTAGTTTCGTCAGTTTAGCGCGCGCGTTTTTAATCACCGCTTTTGGTACACCAGCTAGGCCAGCAACGGCTAAACCATATGATTTGCTCGCAGCACCTTCTTGGACGGCGTGCATGAAGGCAATGCTGTCGCCATGTTCCACTGCGTCCAAGTGAACATTAGCGAGGTTTGGTAGCTGGTTTGGCAGTTCGGTTAGTTCGAAGTAATGGGTTGCGAATAAGGTCATTGCGCCCACTTTGGTTGCCAGCCACTCGGCACTTGCCCAAGCTAAAGACAGACCATCATAAGTGCTGGTACCACGGCCGATTTCATCCATTAGCACAAGGCTATTTTGCGTCGCGTTATGCAGGATATTAGCGGTTTCTGTCATCTCAACCATGAAAGTAGAGCGTCCTGAAGCCAAATCATCCGATGCCCCAATACGTGTGAAAATTCGATCAATTGAGCCAATCGTGGCGCTTTCCGCTGGCACATAACAACCGATATGTGCCATCAGCGCAATCAAAGCTGTTTGGCGCATGTAAGTCGATTTACCGCCCATGTTCGGGCCAGTAATAATGAGCATCTTGCGCTGATCATGTAGCTCAATCGGGTTAGCTATAAAAGGCTCGTCCATCACTTGCTCAACCACAGGGTGGCGACCACCTTGAATGTGGACACTTGGCTCTTTGCTGAGAGCTGGACGACAGTAATCTAGAGACTCTGCACGCTCAGCGAGGTTTTGCAGAACGTCCAATTGAGAAATGGCCGACGCAAGATTCTGCAGCGCTTCTAGATGAGGAATAAGCAGATCAAACAGCGCTTCCCAAAGCTGCTTTTCAATCGCAAGGGCTTTAGATTTAGAGCTGAGCACCTTGTCTTCATGTTCTTTTAACTCTGGAATGATGTAGCGTTCTGCGTTCTTCAAAGTTTGACGGCGTACATAGTGAGGTGGCACTAGGTGGCTTTGACCACGACTCACTTGGATAAAGAAGCCGTGGACATTGTTATAGCCAACTTTAAGGGTGTCGATGCCATGTCGCTCACGCTCATCGGCCTCAAGCTTATCCAAATATTCTGTTGCGCCTTCTGCAAGATTACGCCACTCATCGAGCTCTGCGTTGTACCCCGTTGCGATAACGCCACCATCACGAATTACGACTGGTGGATTCTCTTTGATTGCACTTTCGAGGAGCTGACACACTTCATCCATCGGCGAGGAGTATTGCGCGAGTTTCGCTAGGTATGGATGTTGGAGTGATGAAGTGTATTCAGCTAATTCTGGCAGTTGCTGCATTGCACTTCGGAGGCGCGCCATGTCGCGAGGGCGAGCAGATCGCAGAGCTAGGCGAGCCAAAATCCGCTCAATGTCGCCGATCTGCTTTATTACAGGCTGTAGGTTTTCATAAGTCGCGTTGTCTTTTAGCTCGGTGATCGCGTCCAGTCGTTGATTAAGGGTATCTAAACAGCGCATCGGCTGGTGCAACCAGCGTTTTAGCATTCGGCTACCCATAGGAGTCGCACTGTAATCCAACACCTCAGCAAGAGTATTGTCGGTTCCGCCGGATAAATTTTGTGTAATTTCGAGATTGCGGCGCGTAGCGGCGTCCAAAATTACCGAACGATCTTGGCGATCAAACGTGAGCGATCGAATGTGCGGAAGCGACGTTCGCTGAGTATCTTTAACGTACTGGATCAAACAGCCAGCCGCACACAAACCCAGCTTGGCATTTTCTACACCAAAGCCAACCAGGTCACGAGTGCCAAACTGCTGATTAAGCTGCTGCTTTGCAGTGTCTAGCTCAAATTCCCACACTGGTCGACGACGATTGCTGTTACGTGAGGCCATCAAATGAACGGGTTCAAAGTCTTCTGGAAATAGCAGTTCACGAGGAGAAGTACGCTGCAGTTCAGCTGCCATTGCTTCTTCGGTTTCCGGTTCACTTAATTGAAAGCGGCCTGAAGTGACGTCCAACGTTGCGTAACCAAATTTACCATTGTGAAAATAGATGGCAGCGATGAGGTTATCGAGCCTTTCTAAAAGTAGCGCTTCATCGGTTACCGTTCCCGGTGTGACAATGCGTACCACTTGGCGTTCAACCGGACCTTTGCTGGTGGCGGGATCGCCCACTTGCTCACAAATCGCAACCGACTCACCAAGCTGCACTAGCTTAGCTAAGTAGCCTTCAACGGCATGATAAGGCACACCCGCCATTGGAATCGGTTCACCCGCAGAAGCCCCGCGTTTTGTTAGCGAGATGTCTAAAAGTTGAGAAGCGCGCTTCGCATCGTCGTAAAACAGTTCATAGAAATCTCCCATGCGATAAAACAGCAGAATGTCGGGGTTTTCTGCTTTAAGTTTTAGGTACTGCTGCATCATTGGAGTGTGTTTTTGATCGGCTTTCACGGCTTACATCTTTTGTTTATCTCAATTGCGTTTAAGGATACGTGAAACGACAGGTTGCGAAAAGAAATTCCACTTGATTTACTATGAATGGAATAAGCATGTGTTGATAATATTGTTATTAATTAATGGCTTACATGCACTTGCTGAAGGTTTTTTAAAGGGTGTTTTCTTGAAGTTAATCCAAGAAATACTATTTTTTTGATAGTCATCTAATTTTATATATTAAGGTGTCGTTTACTACTCTCTGAGATGCATATTCCTTTTGCTAACTAAACGACATCTATGACCGTTCAAGATTTTTTTTCTAGTTTATTGGGTTCCCAACCTCTATTTTCTTTGTGCCTTTCATTGCACTAACGTTATTACTTTTAGTGGATCTCATATTCAATGTGGTCGAAAACTCATTTGGTCAAATCGATCTATTTGATTTAGATGAAATCCCAGGATCGGGGATCATACTTCCTCCAATTTTGTCTAAGGTGCCCTTGATGTTGGCACTATGCTTGACGTTTTTTGTCGCAACAATTTCATCTTTCTATCTATCGGGATTAACTCAGGATTACTTCTTGGAAGGCAGTCTATTTTGGATAGACATTATTTGCCTGCCCCTAATTTTGTACTTCTCACTCGCTGTTTCAGCATGGTTACTTAAGCCATTAGCACCGTTATTTGATAAATCGAAAGCATTCGCCAAAGTCCAATTCGTAGGTTTAGTCGCCCACGTCCACAGCAGTCAAGTGAACCAAGAATCGGGTGAGATAAAAGTACTTCAGGGCGGAAATGAGTATCTGTTAGATGCCACGACAGAGCTTGATGCATCATTCAATTATGGCGATGAGGTTGTGATTGTAGGTAAGCAATCCGACACACATCGCTACATCATTACAAAAAAATAGCAATTTATATAAAGGAGTTGGTTCATGGTTGTAACCCCAAGTTTAATTTTTATTGGAGTGGGCGTCGGAATAGCATTGCTCTTTCTGATTTTTCTGACGTCAAGATATAAAAAGGTTAGAGGGGAAGGTGACGCTCTGATTATCAATGGCTTAGATAGAACAAGAGCCTCTTTGACGGGTACATTTGTTTGGCCAGTTATTAATCGTTTTGAATACATGGATATCACACGAAAGAAGATTTCTGTGGTTCGTAGTGGTCGTAAAGACCAAGAAGGCGAAGAGTATGAAGGCCTTCACTGCCGAGACAATATTCGTGCCGATTTAAAGGTGGATTTCTACATAGGTGTAAATCACGAAGAAGAAGACATTGTCCGTGTAGCCAAGTTGTTTACTGCACTCGAGGCATCAAACCTTGATCGTTTGAAAGAACACTTCCAACCTAAATTTTCTGAAGCACTTAAAACCGCGGTAAAACAGTTTGAGTTTGAAGAGCTTCTGACAAATCGTAGAGCTTTCCGCGATGCCGTGGTGCAAGTGATCGGCAGTGAAATGGATGGTTTCAAAATCTATGATGTCGTCATCGATATGATAGACCAGACGGCACTCGATGCTCATAACCCTAATAACATTCTTGATGTTGAAGGGATTAGAAAGATTTCCGCGATTACGGCGCAAAAGAATACGGAAACCAATGCGATTCGCCAAGATGAGCGCACTACTATCAGGAAAAAAAATGTAGAAGCGGAAGCAAACCGTCTTCAATTGGACAAGCAAGAACAAGAGAGTATCGCTCGAACGCAACGTGAGGTCGATATTATTAAGGCTCAGGAAGATGCACTTTCTGCGGAAAAACGTGAAGAGTACGGGCGAATTACTGAATTAGCCAAGCTCGAAACAGAAGAAGAAGTCGCTAAGAAACGTGAAAGCGTTCAGATGGAAGTCGAAATGACTCGTATTGCTAACCAACGTCAGGTGGCAATACAAGAAGAAGAACTTTCACGCTCTGTCGAAACAGAAAAAGTACGTACTGCGACTGAAGTGGCAGAGAAAGAAATGGAGAAAGAGACTACTGTTGAAGAGTCTCTGAAGTCTGTTGCTGAAATGCGCTCTCAGCGTGTCGAGATTGAAAGAAAAATTGCACGTGAAGAAGAAGAAACCGAAAACTTACGTGTGAATGAAAAAGTGAATCGTCAAAAGCGTGTCACTATGGTTGAAGCGGAAGCGAGTGCCGAGGCTGCACAGCTTGAACTATTGGTTGCAGCTCGCGCAGAAAAAGAAGCAGCAAAAGAGAGAGCTGAACGTCTACTTATCGAAAATGATGCTGAGTTGCAGGTTAAAACCCGTGAGGCAGAAAATGAACTGTCGGTTAAATCTCGTGAAGCTGAAGCAGATCAGATTGTTGCTGTGAAGCGAGCAGAAGCAGAGTTCATTTCAAAAGATAAAGAGGCGGCTGCGAAAGAGCGTATGGCTCAAGCTGAGAAAGAACAGATCAGTGCGACTGGACTTGCGGAAGTTGAAGTTGATAGAGAACGCGCATTAGCCATTCGAGAAACTGGTGAAGCTGAGGCTTACACACTGCAAAGTGCTGGTGAAGCAGAAGCGCAAGCTTTACGAGCGAAAGGGTTGGCAGAGGCCGAAGCTCAATCTGCTCGTTTCGAAGCTGCTCAACAATATGATGAGCACACTCGCGAGCATGACAAGTGGGTAATGCAGCTGCAACAAGAGAAAGATCTAGAGCTAGCACGTATTGAAGCTAGGAAGTCAATTGTGGGTGAGAATGCCCAAGCGATTGCTCAATCATTGTCGAAAGCAGACATCAAACTATTTGGCGGTGAAGGGGTTGAGCAAATCCGACGCACTATCATGGATGCTGCGGCAATGGATAGTAAGTTTGAAGAGTCTAAAGTGCTGAATCCGTTGGTGTCTGAGTATATGGACGGCGACCGCAGTCTACCGCAAGACATCAAAGACATACTTGAGAATACAAACTTAAAGAGTAGTGACCTAAGTAACGTTGCTTTAGCAACACTACTTAATTCCCAAGGCGGAGCTAATGAACTGATGAAAAAAATCCAGACTTCACTCGACTCTGCATCTGAATAATCACTCAATTAACACTTCTCTCATAGCATCCCACCTACTTCTGTAGGTGGGATTTATAGGTATTACTATGTCAGATCCTACTCAGCAAGCGGTTAGCGAGGGCGGCGCTTACGAGGTACTTAAAGCAAGACTCTCACAGCAAGGCCAGCATCTTAGAGACCTAACTCAAGCATTCAATCAGCAAAGACAAAGCATTTTTGGTAGCCAAGAGCTTCAACTCGTTGGTAAGGCAAACGTCCAAACCAATGCAAGAAGTATCCCCATCGACATGGCTCAGGTAAACCAACAGCTCTTGTTTGGTTATCAAGTGACCGTGGGCTTAAAGTCAGCGCCTTCATTGGAAGATGTGTTTGGCTTATATCAGCTAAGAGAAAGCGACGGAACGTATCGCATTGACCCAATCGACCTCGAATCCAGTTTTCTTCAAGACTCTAGATTTCATCATGAATTCACAGAGTTGTTTACCTACTATCAAGATGCGTGCTTATCCCAAATTTCTCGCCACGAAAACATTCTATACTTGGCTTTTCAAATAGGAAAAAGACAGAAGATCGTAAAGTTTTCCGCTTCCAGATCAATGCAAATAGTGTTGAGTACATGGACTCAACAGGGCATCCAAGTTTGCTCAATGCGCAGCAGTTTGACTTTGATTGGGTGACGACGACGCGAGATCATCACGTATTGGGCGATTACCCGCACGTATCAATTGAAGATAAGTTGTTTGTTGAATGCGTTGGTGGCGACCTTACCATTAAAGTTGAAGACAACACCAATGATGGAAAAGGCATATATAGTGAGGAAGTTGAAGATCCTCACCAAAGCATTTCGGATGCGTTGATTGAGTATGCTTTCGTGGGTGATCTCATCGCATTGAAGGTTCGTCCTCATCGTGAAAAGCATGAGCGCTACTTTATCTACAACCCCCTAACTCAATCGGTAGTGCGGTCAGATGCCTTAAAAGTCAGTGCGAAAGCACTGCCGGAAAGCCACGGCTTGCTGTATCCAAACGGCTATGCGCTCACGAATGGAGAGCACAAGCAGTTTGACTTCTCATGGCAGCATTTACAGTTTTTTCAATCAGTTGTATCCCCCAATGGTGAAGATGTCATCTATTTCTTTTTCAATATCTTAGATGGGTACTATGTTTCATTTACCTACAATATGATTGAGAAGAAGTTTTCAGCACCGTTGGAAAGCCATGGTTACAGTATGTATCCAGATGGACGAATGCTGGTATTCCAATTGTCTGAAAATGCAGAAGCTTCGACAATCCATCCGTTGAGAATTTGGGATACCCCTTTCCTGACTCCGGAGTATTATGCAAAAACTCATGAAGCCAGTGACAACAGTAGCCCTTTGTTCAATTTGGGAAATGCAGAGCTAGTTAGGGCGCTTTCTTCAGTCTTGTCTATTTGCCAGTTATCTCAAAGTGATGAAGTCACACAGGCTGCTTATGAAGCTCTGCTCAAACAGTGCCAAACAACACTTGATCATTATCATTGGCTAAAGCATGACTATTCACATGGTCTTGGCGAATCCATTGACACACTGATGGTTACAGCCGATAAGATCATTGATGAATTCGCTAAAGTTAAGCAATTACAGTTTCATGCGACGAACAGCTTAGAGCAGCATCAAAGCGAGCTTGCGACTTTGTTCGGTAAAATAAAGCTCGCACCAAAAGATCAAGCTCACACGTTGCTCTCTCTACTTTCTGAAGTCAGACAGAAAGTGGGCAAAACAATGGCGCTCCAACAACTGCACTACGTTGATCTCGATAGTGTGCAATTGATGTTACTGGATTTACAGAGCCAAAGGGATGATCTCAATCGTCAGCTACTGAGCTTGCTGCAGGAAGAAAAGGCTTATCAACCTTTCAAAAAGCAGATAGATCAAATTGAAGAAGAGCTTGAAAAAACCGATAAAACGTCTCGCTTGTCTGCATTGCAAGAGCAGTTGGATTCGCTTAGAGGCGACTTACAGATTGTCACGGATGAAGTAACGGATATCGAGACTGACGATCCAACGCAGTCGACCAATATTTTAGATCACACAACCGAAGTGTCTTCTCGCTTGAACAGTGTTTCTGCGAGATTGCGAAGCAAAAGCATGAGCCTGCGCAGTGAAGAGGCAGAAGCGGAGTTCAGTGCACAGTTCAAGTTGCTCGCTCAGTCGGTCAGCAGTGCCATGGAGCAAGCGCTAACCCCAAACGATTGCGACACTCAGTTAGCAAAATTAATGGCTCAGTTGGACAAGCTAGAATCTCGCTTTGCTGACTTTGATCAGTTCTTAGTTGAGATCCTGACTAAGCGAGATGAAGTGCAATCCACTTTAGAAAGCCACAAACAGCAGTTGATCACGGCCCAACAACGAAGGATTCAGAATTTACTTCAAGCGGCTAATGTCACCATGGGCAGTATCGAAAAACGAGTCGCTAACTTTAGTGATGTAGAAGAGCTAAATAGCTACTTTGCCACCGATGCTATGGTACTCAAGCTGCAGCAAATATCCGAATCTATTCGCGATTTAGGAGACAGCGTTAAATCCGACAGTGTTGACGCTAAGCTTAAATCTCTTCAGGACCAGTCGTTGCGTTCTCTTCGAGATAATCAAGATATCTTTGAGCAAGGGGGGACTGTACTCAGGCTTGGTAAACACCGATTTAGTGTTAATCATCAGCCGCTCGACCTTAGTCTTGTTGAACATAAAGGTGCGTTGAGTACGCATATTTCGGGCACCGATTTTTATCAACCGATTACAGATGCCGAGTTTCTATCCTTACAGGAAGTGGCAAAGCTGGATGTTGCTTCCGAGAGTGATAACGTGTACCGCGGCGAATACCTAGCGTATGCCATGATACATGCAGCCGAAAGAAACGAGCATCATTTGAGCATTGAAGAGTTAACGCAATCCCTTGAAGACTCAACATTGCTAAGTAAAGTGCAACGATACGCGGCTCCTCGATACAAAGAGAGTTATGTCAAAGGAGTGCATGACTCCGATGCCGAAAAGATTCTACTTAAAATTCTTCCTGCTTATCAAAATGCCGGGTTATTGCGTTTTAGTCAGGGTGCTCGATCTCAGGCAATATGTTGGCTGCTCAATCAAGCTAAAGAGACTGTTGTTGCGCTTAGAGAAAAGGCGCTGGATGCGGATTTATTGCGCACACACCTTAATGCCCTAGATGCTTCCAACAAGCTTAAGCAAGAGTTAGAAGAAGAGTTTAACGGTTCACAGGCTCAGGAAAGTGCAGAGTACTTAGTTCGCTACCTTTCCCAGAAAGATGAATCAGTGCAAGTCAGTCAGGACTCTCTCAATCTGTGTGAAGACTACCTACAATTCAGGCGCAGTTTGGGGTGGGAACCTACAACGTCTATTTCGATAGCGCAGGTCTACAGCGATCACTTGCAGTGGCTTGAAGCTACACAAGTAGCAAACAGTATGGGCAAGCCTTTGTTTGCGAAAGTGCCTTGATTGCAGTGCTCAAATCTTTCTCAGATTTACCTTTAGTGAGCTTAGATTTCTCTTTGCAGTGTGAGGTGGGTGATCTACTGGGTGAACATGTTCGGATTAAGAGTTCTAAACTGACCTTGGTACTGGATGACTTCATTCAGCGCAACGAACACCACCGAAGTGTTGTTATGCCGGAGTACGACAAGTATTTGGAGAAGCGTACAAAACTGCTTCAAGAGTCTAAATCGCAGTTTAGATTAAGTGAGTTTAAGCCAAGACCACTGACATCGTTTGTCCGAAATATGCTGATCAGCGAAAGTTACTTACCCTTAATTGGCGATAACTTCGCAAAACAGCTTGGTACCATAGGAGACAGTAAACGAACCGATTTAATGGGCATGCTATTACTTGTGTCCCCTCCCGGTTATGGTAAAACCACATTAATTGAATACGTGGCACATAAACTCGGGTTGATTTTCATGAAGATCAACGGTCCTTCCATTGGTCATCAGGTGACATCACTTGATCCAGCCGATGCGCCGGATCAAAACTCTGCACGTGAGATAGAGAAGATCAACCTCGCCTTCGAAATGGGGAATAACGTGTTGCTATATCTCGATGATATTCAACATACCCATCCTGAGTTCTTACAGAAGTTTATTTCGCTGTGTGATGGTACCCGAAGAGTAGAAGCACATGGAATGGCCAGACAAAAACGTATGACATGAGAGGTAAGAAGTTTGCCGTGGTTATGGCGGGTAACCCGTATACCGAGACAGGCGAAGCCTTCCGTGTTCCAGATATGCTGGCAAACCGTGCAGATATTTATAACCTTGGTGACATGCTATCGGATCAGCGAGAAGCCTTTGAGTTAAGCTTCATCGAAAACTCACTCACATCGAATTCCGTGTTGGCTCCATTAGCAACTCGTCACTTAGATGATTTATACCGTTTCGTGAAGATTGCCAAAGGGGAAAACATCGCACTGAGTGAGATGAGTTATAGCTACTCCGCCACAGAAGCGAATGAAATTGTCTCCACGATCCAAAAGATATTCATTGTTCAAGAAACAATATTGAGCGTGAATCAACAGTACATCAACTCTGCTGCTACCGCCGACGAATACCGAGTTGAGCCTGCGTTCAAACTACAAGGTTCTTACCGCAACATGAACAAGTTAGTTGAAAAAGTCTCATCGGTCATGACCAACAACGAACTGGATACTTTAGTCCAAGATCATTACCAAGGCGAAGCACAAACTCTAGCGAGTGGTACCGAAGAAAACTTGCTTAAACTTGCTGAACTGAGAGGCAGTATGACCTCTGAACAAGAAGCGAGATGGACTGAAATTAAGCAGAGTTATCAACGCAACCAGCTCATGGGTGACAAGGAAGACAGAGCCGGTCAGGTTGTACAACAGTTGGCTATGTTGAATCAGCACGTCGCACAAATGGGAAGAGATTAATCGTATGAATCGTACTGAATGGACTCAATGGTTAGAAGATTCCCTAGTCGATTTTCGACTCGACGATCGTGAGCGACGATTTATGCAGTCTGAGCTAAGCGATCTGACGTTGAGCGAAGAAGATCGCGCGTTTTTAAGGAACTACAGCTTTAAGTTGGCCAAAAACCATACCCAAGAGAAAGCAGACGCAGATGCGATATTACGTTGGTTAGAGCGAGTCATTAAAGTACTTGATAATGTTCGAGCAAATCAAACAAGTGATATTGCATCCAGCTGGTTCTCTCCAGGTCGAAGCTGCGCGAGAGGTATCATTGAGCAGTTAAAGCTAGCTCGAAATACCATTGATATATGCGTGTTTACTATTGCGGACGATGAGTTAACAAAGCATGTCCTTCAAGCTCACCAAAGAGGTGTAGCGGTTAGAGTGGTGACGGACAACGATAAAATGTTCGACACAGGGAGTGATATTGAATATTTGGCGCGAAAAGGCGTGCCGGTCAAAATAGACACGACCCCTAATCACATGCACCATAAGTTTGCCATTTTTGATAATAAGCGATTGATTAATGGGAGCTTCAACTGGACACGAAGTGCCTCTCGTTACAATCAGGAAGACATTACGTTAACCGACGACAAAAGATTTATTCAGTCATTCTCAAGGCAGTTTGAATCTTTGTGGCAAAAGTTTCCTTGTCACCAACCTGAGTTAGTAAAGGAGTAACAATGAGTGATTTATTGAGTACCGAGTTGAAAACGAGTGAAGTAGAAGCGACACCAGAGATCGTCTCGATAGCGGAAGCTTTTGATCCATTTGATAGTGTCTCTACCATCACGTTTGGACGTGATGCAATGGAAAAAATTGCAGAGTTTTCAGATTCCGTATTGGCTCAGGTTCGAGTGAGAGACAGTGGTGATGCGGGGGAAATCCTACAAGAAATGGTCTCCTCGATGGATGACACTGCATTCGACGATCTGGGTAAGCGTAGTCTGTTGTCTCGGCTACCTTTGGTTGGTGAGCTGTTCGATTCTTTCAAAAAGTTCTCGTCAAGTTTTGATGCGGTTAAGACTCAGCTCGACAACTTGGCTGTTCGACTTGAGGGGCAAGAAGCAAAGCTCGCTCATGATATTAATCAGTTAGATGAGCTGTATGATCATAATTTAGTGCTGCTTGATGGCGTTGAGCAATACATACGTGCAGGGCTTTATAAACTTTCTGAGCTGAATGAGAAAGTGTTGCCAAGCTTGCAAGAAACCTCAGAGCAGACCAAAGATGCTTTGGATGCACAAAAGTATCGAGATGCGGTACAGGCTGTGGCCAGACTTGAGAAGCGTGTACACAACCTCCAGTTGATGAGACTGGCTGCGATACAAACAGCTCCTCAAATTCGCTTATCACAAGAAGGGAATAAAATGTTGATGGAGGATATTCAAGACATCGTCCATAACACCTTTCCACTGTGGAAGAGACAATTCATCATCGCGATTTCGAATTATGAGAAAGAAAAAGCACTGAAGATAACGCGAGCGGTTAAGGACTATACCAACAAGCAATATGTTCAAAATGCAGAAAAACTCAAAGTATTGGAAGAGCAGATTGCAGAGAATTACCAGCGTGGCGTCCTCGATGTAGAAGCGTTAGAAACAGTCAATCAACTCACCATAGAAACCTTGAGCAATACCTTGGCGAGAGTTAAAGAGGGAAGGGCTCAGCGAGAAGAGGCTCAGCAGGTGATACTAAAAGCGGAGCAAGAGCTAAAAAACGCCTTGAAAGAATCGTTAGAAAGCTAATCAAACATAAGGTTAAAACGGCAGCTAAATTAGCTGCCGTTTTGTTATATGCTAGTGAGCTAACCCATATCAAAATGTAGAGGCATCAATCATGAACTTGAGTGAAACCGTAGGTAGAGCGCTGCAATCTCGTCAACTCGTTTTAACCACAGCAGAGTCATGCACTGGTGGCGGGATTTCTGCTGCGGTAACCGATATTGCGGGAAGTTCTGAATGGTTTGATCGTGCTTTTATCACCTACAGTAACGAAGCCAAAATGGAGATGATTGATGTTCAATCAAAGACGCTTGATAGTTTTGGTGCTGTCAGTGAGCAAACCGTTACCGAAATGGTTGCGGGTGCACTGAATCACTCGAATGCCAATGTAGCGATAGCCGTAAGTGGGATTGCCGGTCCTGGCGGTGGCAGTGAAGAGAAGCCTGTGGGAACGGTGTGTTTTGCTTGGGGAGATGATGCGGGCTGGCAGCAAGTCGAGACTCAATACTTTGATGGCGACCGAATCGCGGTGCGTAATCAGGTTATCGAACATGCTCTGACCGTACTGTATGAGCATTTGTGCTCAACATCATAAATTTTGCATTGCTTGCCAATTAGTTAGCCAAAGCGAATAAAAAAATCCATACAGGTATAGACACTGTATGAATCAACAGTATAATAACTTTCAATTACTGCACAGTAGAATGCTGGCATCACAGAATAAAGACAAAGCTCATTGCCTTAGCGATGAGCATATCGGAGAAAGAGATGGACGATAATAAACAGAAGGCTCTGGCCGCAGCTTTAGGTCAGATTGAAAAGCAATTTGGTAAAGGTTCAATCATGCGTCTTGGCGATAACCGCACCATGGACGTAGAAACCATCTCTACAGGTTCACTTTCTCTTGATATCGCACTGGGTGCTGGTGGTCTGCCAATGGGCCGTATCGTTGAAATCTACGGTCCAGAATCGTCAGGTAAAACAACGCTTACTCTAGAACTTATTGCCGCTGCGCAAAAAGTAGGTAAGACATGTGCATTCGTGGATGCAGAACACGCTCTAGACCCAATTTATGCACAGAAACTGGGTGTTGATATCGATGCACTGTTAGTGTCTCAGCCAGATACAGGTGAACAAGCACTTGAAATCTGTGATGCGCTAGCGCGTTCAGGTGCTATCGATGTATTGGTTGTTGACTCAGTTGCAGCACTAACTCCGAAAGCGGAAATTGAAGGTGAAATGGGCGACAGCCACATGGGCCTTCAAGCACGTATGTTATCGCAAGCGATGCGTAAGCTAACGGGTAACCTTAAGCAATCAAACTGTATGTGTATCTTCATCAACCAAATCCGTATGAAGATTGGTGTGATGTTTGGTAACCCAGAAACCACCACAGGTGGTAACGCACTTAAGTTCTACGCTTCAGTTCGCCTAGATATCCGTCGTACAGGTTCTATCAAAGAAGGCGACGAGGTTGTGGGTAACGAAACTCGCATCAAAGTCGTTAAGAACAAGATCGCAGCGCCATTTAAACAAGCTGAAACTCAAATCCTGTATGGCCAAGGCTTCAACCGTGAAGGTGAGCTTATCGATCTAGGTGTTAAGCACAAGCTTGTTGAGAAAGCGGGCGCTTGGTACAGCTACAACGGCGACAAAATCGGACAAGGTAAAGCAAACGCAGGTAAGTTCCTACGTGAGAACCCAGAAGCTGCAAAAGCTATTGATGCTAAGCTGCGTGAGATGCTGCTAACACCTGCACAACCTGAAGTACCAGAAGCAGGTGAAACACCGAAAGAAGAAGAGTTCTAATCACTCTTTATTCATTAAGAGCCTCGCTTATTGCGGGGCTTTTGTTTATCTAGTCTCTATTTATTCCCACCCCTTTCAATCCACATTCGAACTTAAGCCTATGTATTCCAGAAAAGCGCCAACTCTTTCTCCTATTGAAGCCGCAATTCAACTGTTAAGCCGAAGAGACCATGGCGAATATGAGCTTTATCAAAAGCTGAGTATTAAAGGTTATGAAGACGAGGATATCCAAAAAGCACTGAATTTCTGTTTAGAGCATAACTACCTAGACGATCTTCGCTATGCAAGAAGTCAAATTAGACAGCATGTTTATAAAGGCCATGGTGAGCGCAGAATTCGCCAAGAATTGAACCAAAAACGTGTTGCTGAATCAGTCGTTGAACAGGCTATGGCCGAAGAACCCCAAGATTGGTTTGAGTTGGCGAAAAGTGCCGCAGAGAAGAAATTTAAGGGGCAGAAAGTGAAAGACCAGAAAGAGTACGCGAAACAGGTGAGATTTCTTCAGTACCGCGGCTATAGCTTTGAGCAAATCAGCTATGCGTTAGAGAACTAGCTAAATGAACTCAAGGTATCTACTCTTTATTCGAATCTAGAATCTCTCTGATCTTTTTGTATGACTTCTTCTTAGTATTAAAGATTATCTTATGCTCACCATATTCTTTATCGATGCCAGAAATTAGTTTCCGCCATTCCCGTAGGTACGTCACCATCGAGTAAACCAGTATCCCAAAGGTAAACAAGACCGGTACTCCAAGGGTAAAAAACAGAACGGAATGAACACCCACCTCAGGGCTAACAACATCAGTACGCTTTAGTAGCTCCGCGAGCCCCATCGCGATACCCGCACCACCGGTTCCGATGAAAAACGCGACTATATACAGAGCATTGCGGAGCTTTTCTAAAGGGGCTCTTAAGAAAGGCATTCTTTGAAGGCTGAGTACACAAAGAAATTCTATTTTCCTTATCTCAATTTCATTTTTTCTGACCAATATATTTATTCGATCATTAATTGCCGCTGGCTTTTTTCTAAAAACTGAACCAGACACCAAACCGATAACAAAAGTTAAAACTAAAAAGGTGAACATTATAAAAGGTGAGTCAAAGCTAGTCTTGGAGCTTATTATGACAGAGCTTAAAATGAACATGGTTAGAGTTATAAGTATATATATAGGGCATATACTTATTGCCTCTACCTGTTTACTTAGAAAATACTCTCCCTTTTTTGTATGCAAATATAGTATGAAGAAAGTGATTATAAGCAAAGAGAACCAACAGAATGTTTTGGAGTAATATGGAGAGTCGAAAAATGTATATGCAACCTGAAACATTCCTATAATTAAAGAAAAGCCCAAAATATTGAACTTCATATCGCCTGAGTTAAAACTACTATCTGAGTAGACTTCCATGGTTACCTCTCAAGAAAGCCCAGCATCTGTTGGCGAGGACTTGTAATAGAAATGAAAGATCAATCTTGTTGCCAAAGCCAAAAGTACGCGGTGTCATTCTCATCTTGCAGTGGCCCTGGCATGACATCGCCTTCTTTAAGAGTAATGACTTCTGACGATAGGTTAGATTGCCATGTGCCGGATAATGGGCATATTGCTTCTGGAAACGCGATTTGAATAGACGGTAAATTAGATCTTTGTATTGCTTTATCAAAACCTTGTTTACGTGCTTCTGCTACCCAATCCTTCGGGTAATAAGGCAAATGATTGTAACCAGTATCATCTAAGTCAAATAGTAGAGTGACCATTGCTGCCTCTAACGCCCAGTATCCAAAAAAAGTTGGAAAACGTGCTTTGTGTCTATTATGCCAATAACAATCTTTCATGCCTTTGTACCAACCGCGAAGGTAAGTTTTAACGCTTTCTTCACGCTCTTTTTTACTCGGCTCCAGTGGCCCCGTTTTTTATCGCGTTATACAAATGCTGATAGCTTTTAGGAAAGACCAGAGCTTCTTCTGTGTTATCTGGAATACCATGAACATTAAACAAGCGGAACAATTGAGCCATGCAAGCCTCACCACTCACCTCCGGTGACGTTCCATACATACCAGTGATGGTTGATAGATACTCTGTTTTGCCCGTTAGCGCAACAAAACTTAAACACCACAACAAGAATTGGAAGGAATCGGGCTCCCAGAATAAAAAATTTTGATCAGGGAAATCATGTTTGTGTTTTTCTAGATTTTTTAGCGCGAGTTCAGTAAGAGCATTCACTTCTTTTATGCTTAGTCCTCCTGAATAGCATAAAATAGCATTTTCATATCGATTCAAGGCCAACATCCAACTAATGCCTGAACGGCGATCCAATTCTTCAGATACGGCATTTTTAATCTGATGAAAATCTTCATCTTGATAAAAATCCTCTAAATTTTCTTGTAGCTCTGTGTAAGTATCTAGTGTTAGAAGAGGATCTCTACGCTTTTTAGTAAAGTTGTGTTCAGTTAAATTCATATCTTTACGTTTCCTTGTGCTTTAGCGTTTTTATCAAGACTGGTGATATTAACTACTTTTCCTGTCTCATCAACAAACATCAGCCAGCGCTCGTAGTCGCTATCCAATACTTCATCGGCTTGTCCTGTCTTTCCATCAACTTGGTTCTTCAAGTTTGGTGTTCTTGATAGCGATAGAACGTGTCTCGTGAGACACCCATAACCTTGCAGGCTCAAGATACATTACCGAGTTCTTCTGCAAGATTGAGAAGCCCAGATTTGTGTTTGATGATTGGATTGCTAGTATGAAGCATGAGAGTTACCTCTTATTGTCTTTGATTAGTGATTAAGCATCTTTAATCAAAGTGGGTAACTCTCTTCTTTTCAAATTGAAGTGTCAGATCTAGTCAGAACTAATACAGGTTAAACCTACGTACCTATACCTATTTACTAGCGTCTGTTGGGTCTAAGCTTCCTGCAAAACCCAAAAGTAAGAGGTTTCATTTTCATCTTGTAGTGGACCTGGCATCATTTCTCCTTCTTTGAGGAAGAGCACCTCAGAAGAAAGGTTAGATTGCCATTCCCTGTTATTGGGCACATTGTTTCTGGAAATGCGACTTGGATAGACGGTAAATTAGCCTTCAGCATCAACTTATCAAAACCTTGTACCCAATCTTTAGGGTAATAAGGCAAATGGCTGTAACTGCTATCGTCTAAATCAAATAGCAAGGTCACCATGGCAGCTTCCAGTGACCAGTAACCAAAGAAACTAGCGACAGGTCTTTTGTGCCTACCGTACCAATAGCAATCTTTCATGCCTTTATACCAGCTGCGAAGGTAAGCTTTAACGCTTTCTTCACGCTTTTTTTGCTCGGTTCCAGTGGACCCGTTTTTATCGCGTTATACAAATGCTAGTAGCTTTTAGGGAAGACCAATGCTTCTTCAGTGTTATCTGGAACACCGTGAACATTAAATAAGCGAAACAACTGAGCCATACAAGCCTCACCACTTACTTCCGGTGATGTTCCATACATACGAGTGATTGTGGATAAATACTCTGTCTTTCCTGTAAACGCCACAAAACTTAAAGTCCATAGCAAGAACTGAAAGGAGTCTTGTTCCCAGAAAAGGAAATTCTCATCATTGAAATCAGATTTATGTCTTTGTAACGTTCTCAGATAAAATGTTCACATCGTCAAGCTTATTAGCTGCTGAATAGTTTAAAAGTGCTCTTTGGAACCGAGAACTAACCATAGACCAACTTATACGAACCCTGTGAGTTAACTCTTTATTATTATCTTTTAAAAGCTTATATCTATACGAATCAACAATCATTAACAATCTTTGATAGCCCTCATCTTCAATATCTCTGCGAATGTTGGAAGGCACTTCATCGTCCAGTCTATCTAGAATCCATCAATACCTCGTCCACGGGGTCCACAACCACCGCAGTTTGAGGCCCGTCTACGACAGGAGAGGCCATTTTCGGTGCGCGAAAGGTGAGCTCTCGTGGTATGCAGACAAATTGGTTGCGATAAGAGGTTGGCTCTTCACCTGCCTCTTTTTTATGTACACGAGGGTTAAAGCCGCTATGGGTAACGGTCAGAATGAGGTAATCACGATTGATGTTAGGGGCGGTTTGCATCTGGCATATGACGCCCGATTAAGTAGCCTGAAACGCACAACAAACGTTTCCGCATTGCACCATAACCACTGAACTACCTGCAAACGCAAAATGCACCCGTTAAGGGTCTGCTTAAGTTGTGCATTGGTTGTTTTTTGTGCAAATCGCACGATTTAATCATATTGACCATTTCGTGCGACTGGCTATAATCTTACTGTAATTCCAGATTTGGAGATTGATCATGCACACATTAACAGCAAATGATGCCAAACGTAATTTTGGTGAGCTACTTCTAAGCGCTCAACGTGAGCCTGTGAAGATTAGTAAAAACAGTAAAGATGCTGTAGTTGTAATGTCTATCAAGGACTATGAGGAACTAGAAGCAATGAAAACCGATTACCTCAGACATTGTTTCGAGTCAGCAAAACAAGACTTAGCACAAGGCGATGTGGTTGACGGTGAAGACTTTTTAAACGCCTTATAACCCGCTATGCAAAAAAATAAATACAAACTGAGTAAATTAGCTCAGACTCATTTACGGAAAATCAAAAGTTATACCGTCAACAACTTCTCCGAGATGCAGTGGCGAAGCTATAAAGATACATTACTGACTGGTTTTCAATTGCTTGCCGATAATCCAGCTGTTGGCCGCAGTTGTGATGACATATACCCAAGCGGATTCTATTTCCCTGTGGGCAAGCATACCGCTTACTTTACAAAAGAGGATGGCTTCATTTTAGTTGTAGCCGTGCTTAGTCAATCGCAGCTTCCTCAGAACCACTTATAATCAAGATTTCACCCTAGATTTAGGGTGATGAGCTTGACTGGTAAACTAACGCCCGATTAAATAGCCCGATACTCAACAATCCGTCTTGTCAGATGATGAGAGTAAGCCGCTCAGGTTATTACGAATGGTGGAAACGGCCAGCAAAAGTGCTCACTGCTGAAACGCTGAACTTGTATCGCCGGGTGAAGTTGTTATTTAAGCAAAGCCGACAGAGTCTTGGTAATCGGGAAATGACAAAGAAGCTGCGTAAAGAAGGCTTTACCGCTGGTCGGTACAGGGTTCGCACTGTAATGAACAGGCTTGGCCTAAAAGTAACTCAACGAGTGGCTTACAAAGTCACGACGAAGCGTAAAATCCTCAAGGCCCAGACTTTGGCACACAAAAAGTGCTTCGTGATGCCGGAGGGGGACTATGGTATTTGCGCGTATTCATAGTCTTCCCACTAAGAAAGGTATTTTCCATCAGTGAGCTTTCGCTGTGCCGTACAGAAATCGCAGCCACTAACG
>JYJN01000143.1 GCA_003263845.1 Vibrio aestivus
TTAATGCCTACGATTCTTCTCGCGGTGGCTGTACTTTTATTCAAATTTCTACTGGCGATTCCTATTGGTGTCTATTCAGCACTTCGCCCGTACTCAATTGGCGACTACATTGCGACCATCTTTGGTTTCATTGGCATGGCAACGCCTAACTTCGTGATTGCCATTGTGGCGCTGCTGGTGGGTTATCACGCTTTCGATGTGATGCTGTCTGGACTTTACTCGCCAGAGTACATCAGTGCACCCATGTCTTTCGATAAGTTCATGAACGGTGTCAGTCGTAGTTGGCTCTACATCTTGGTAGCGGGTACGGCAGGCATGGCGGGCATCATCCGTATCATGCGCGCGAACTTGCTTGATGAGCTGTCTAAACCTTACGTGAAAACGGCGCGAGCGAAAGGCCAACGTGAATTTACGCTCTTGGTGAAATACCCAATTCGTGTGGCTTGTCTTCCTTTGGCTGCAACGATTGGCTGGCAGCTACCCCTGTTGATCAGTGCCGATGTCATTGTGAGTCAGGTGTTAAACATCCCAACCATGGGACCAACTATGCTGAATGCACTGCGTAACCAAGACATGTACTTGGCTGGCGACATCCTACTTTTCATGTCCATGTTGACCATCATTGGCACCATGATTTCCGATTTAATTATGTATTGGGTAGACCCTCGCGTACGCGCTGGTTTGTAAGGCAAGGAGCTGACAATGACTACACAAACTTCTTCCGCTCCAGCGTCAGGCCTGTTATCTCGCCTGTTTGGACGCAAAAAGAAAGAGATCGATCTTGCTGAAGCTACGGCTTGGCAGTTAATCGGTATTAAACTGCGCCGCCATAAACTGGTTGGTACAGCATTTGGTTCTTGGTATTACTTTATTTTGTAGCGGCATTTGCGGAGTTCTTTGCCCCGTTTGACCCAAGTGATAACTGGCGCCGTTACACCTATGCGCCGCCTCAAGAAGTGAATCTGTTTGAGAAAACAGAAGATGGATGGCAATGGGCTCCTCACTTGGTGGGTTACACGGTGAAAACCGATAAGCGAACTTTAAAGCGGCATTACACCGAAAACCCAGAGAAGAAAGTTTACTTTTCGTTCTTTGGTAAGACAGAGAGCTACACGCTCGCGGGCTTTATCCCAATGCAGTACAAGCTGTTGGTGCCGCACAACAAGCGTGACCCGTTCTTTATTCTTGGCTCTGACCGTATGGGGCGCGACATGCTTTCGCGTCTGATACATGGTGCAAGGATCTCGTTGTCAGTCGGTCTGATTGGTGTGTTCTGTACCTTGGTTATTGGTATCTTCATCGGGGGTATTTCCGGCTACTTTGGCGGCCACATTGATAACGTCATTCAACGTTTGATGGAGATAGTGAAATCCATTCCGACGCTGCCTTTATGGATGGCATTAGGCGCGTCATTGCCGAGTGATTGGAGCTCGCTGCATCGCTACATGCTGATCACCATTATCCTTGGCCTTGTGGCTTGGCCAGACATGGCGCGTGTGGTGCGAAGCCGCTTCATGTCGCTGCGTAATGAAGAGTATGTCGCGGCAGCGTGGCTCGATGGTAATACGCCTTTTGAAATCATTCGCCGCTACATGGTGCCAAACTTCCTCAGCCACATTATTGCCGTTGTTACCCTTGCCATTCCAGGGATGATTTTGGGTGAAACAGCGCTGAGCTTCCTTGGTTTAGGTTTACAACCTCCTATGGTGAGTTGGGGTGTTCTGTTGCAAGAAGCGCAAAATATTCGAGCATTGGCTGAAGCCGTGTGGCTGTTGATTCCAGCGGCAAGTGTGGTAATCGCGATATTGGCAATGAACTTTGTGGGTGATGGTCTGCGTGATGCTTGTGACCCATACCATGAGCAAGGTGCGAAGTAAGGAAAGACAATGGCTGATAAAATTTTAGAAGTAAAATCTCTGAACGTAAGTTTTCCAACTACGATGGAAACTTTCCATGCAGTGAAAGATGTCTCCTTCGACCTGTATCGCGGTGAAACTTTGTCGGTAATTGGAGAGTCAGGATCGGGTAAATCGGTGACGACAAGTGCGGTATTGCAGCTGCTCGACAGACCTGGGCGCATTGACTCGGGTGAAATCATCTTTCATCACGATGGCTCGAAAGTGGACATTACGGACCTTGAACCTCGCTGTGAATACATGAGGAACCTGCGTCGCTTTAATTTCTCATTGGTGTCACAAGAGCCGATGGCTGCGCTTAGCCCAGTACATACGGTGGGTGACCAAATCAAAGAAGTGCTGTGTCTAGTCGAGCCTGGTATTACCAAAAAAGCGGCTCATTTGCGAGCGATAGAGTTGCTTGAACAAGTGCAGATGCCAGAGCCAGAAAGCTTGATTAATAAGTACTCTTTCCAACTCTCCGGTGGTCAACGGCAGCGTGTGGTGATTGCAATGGCGATCGCAAGTAGGCCAGATGTTTTGATTGCCGATGAGCCTACAACCGCATTGGATGTGACCACTCAGGCTGAAATTCTCGATCTATTTGCCAAGCTGCAACAAGATATCGGTATGGCTATTTTATTCATCACACATGACTTAGGCGTAGTAGCACAAATCTCTGACCGTGTTGTGGTGATGGAGAAAGGCGTTGTGGTAGAGCAAGGCGACGTCAGGCAGATCTTTGAAGCGCCAGAGCATCCGTATACGGTGAAGCTGATGAACTCGACTCGCGCTTTGGAAAAACCGTCGTTGATCAAGAAAGCCTTCACCGACGAAAGACGCGAAAATAATATCCCACTTTTGAAAGTCGACCATGTGACTAAGGTGTTTGATAAGCCAACTAAGCTGTTCCAAAAGAAAGAGTTTATGACCGCCGTTGACGACGCTAATTTGGTGCTCCACGCTGGTGAGTCTTTAGGCATTGTGGGTGAATCGGGGTCGGGTAAGAGTACCCTTGGCCGTGCGATCTTGGGGATGTCGCCGGCAACGTCAGGCAACATTCGTTATGTTGATGAGAGCCAAGATGTGGACATTGAACTGGCGGATTACAAGCGCGTGAAACGCGACCCTCTGTTCGCCGATTTACGTTTGATCTTCCAAGACCCTTGGTCGTCACTAAACCCAAGAATGACGGTGGCCGACATCATTGAAGAGCCACTGCGTTTACTGCGTACTGAGCTGTCTGCCGAGCAAAGAAAAGAACGGGTGAAAGACATGATGCGTCGTGTGGGGCTTCCTGCGCAGTTCGCTAGTCGATACCCGCACGCATTCTCTGGCGGTCAGCGTCAACGTATCGTAATTGCCCGAGCACTGGTGACGATTCCAAAGTTGATTATTGCCGATGAGGCGACGGCAGCATTGGATGTGTCACTGCGTGCGCAAGTCTTAGATCTTCTGATCGAATTCCAAAACGAGTTCGGCACTGCATTTGTGTTGATCACTCACGATATTGCCACGGTTAAGTACTTTTGTGACCGAGTGATTGTATTGCAACACGGAAAAATCATGGAGCAAGGCAGTGTGGAAGAGGTGATTCATAACCCTCAGGAGCCCTACACCCAGCGCCTTATCTCTGCGGTACCCGTTGCAGAGTTGCCACCGGAAGTCGCTTAGCGCTCAGTCAAATCCATTTAGTAATGAGGGCGAATATGTGCCCTCCATTGGGCCACTTAAGTGGCCCTTTGTTTTCTCAGGTACACCAAATCTACATGTAATTAAACTTCTTATATCAACCCAAAAGGTAAGTTATGAATTTCTGGAACAGGATGTCTATTGTAAAACGCGTCAATGTCAGTTTCGTATTGCTGCTCGCTTTGATCATTTCCGTTGGTGGTTTAGGGCTTTATCAGAGCCAAAAGCAGGGCACTTACCTACATCAGTTCACAACGGAAACCAGCCCGAGAATGTTAGAAGTGAGTCGCATGATGGTTGTGTTGCTCAATCTTAAAGCCGAGCTCAACCAGTTGGTGCATCTGACGCTCAATGATGATATCCAGTCTCATCAGGATTTGGTGTTGGGTCATCATCAAAACTATGAGTCCATCGAAGGTCATTTGAAAAACGCTATCAAAAGATGACGCAACACTAGTGATTCTTGAATCCTTTTCAGGCGCACCATTTCACAACGCCAATGAAGGTTACGAGGCTTTAATCAAAATCTTACAAGCGGAAGTGGGCGTTAAAAAACAGCTCGGCCAGTTCAGTTTGAACAGTAAGAAGATTCAACGTGTCGCTTATGGCTTGGTTGGCTCGGACAATATGAACGCTGGCTTTATGGCTACGACTCTCTCCAGCGGTGTTGATTCTTTGATCTTCAATACCGAAAAGGCGTTGCGAACCCGTGATGTCGAACAGATCAGTACCTTGCTATCGAAAAACAAAAGCTTAGCTAGCAGGTTAGAGAAGAATAGCGTTGAGCTCGCTAAGGTGACTCGAAAGTACACCAAATCGGCGCAGAAGCAGTTGGTGGGGTTAATTGAAGATGCCAGCGGTGATACGGGTATGGTGGCAGTACACCTAGCGGCAATGTCGGCGTATAGCCAGTTAACCGAGCAAACCAACAGAGACATCGCCACCATCGACTCTCAAATTCAAGCCTTGATACAGCTAAGTGAAACGGCGCAAAGTCAGGCTCAGGAATTTTTAAATTATGTGGCAAAAGATCAACAGCTTAGCCGCAATCAAACCCTTGCCATCATTGTCGGCGCATTGGTCATGACCGTTTTCATTGCTGCGTCGATCAGCCGTCAGGTACGTTCGCCGCTTTATCGATTGTTAGATGTGTTGAAGGACTTATCTCAAGGCCAACTTACTCAGCAGCTCAACTTTAAGCAAAGTGACGAGTTTGGTCAGATAGGAAGAGATTTGGATCAGGGCATTCGTCAACTTAAAGAGATGCTTTCCAATTTTGAAACAGCGTCAAACCAGCTTGATACGCTTGCTAGCGATAATCAATCGACGGCTTTGGATACTCGCGCAAAACTGTCGCAGCAATATGCAGAGACGGAAAACGTAGCCAGTGCCATGCACGAAATGGAACTCTCTATTAGCGAAGTAGCCAACTCAGCAACCATGAGCAGCGATCAACTCAAAGAAGCCGAGCATTCCGCCACAGCAAGTAAAGGTTTGATGGTGAAGAACCAAGTGCAGAGTGAAAGTTTGTCCTCGTCGTTGGATGAGTGTACGAACGTAATTCACAAGCTAAGCGAAGATTGCCGAGATATCGGCAAAATCATCGAAGTCATTGAAGAGATAGCAGAACAAACCAATCTTTTGGCGCTCAATGCAGCCATCGAGTCTGCCCGTGCGGGTGCGCATGGACGTGGCTTTGCGGTTGTGGCCGATGAAGTGAGAAACCTAGCCTCGCGTACTGCCCAATCGACGAACACCATTCAATTGATGATTAAGAATCTGAGGGAGTCGGCTAAGCAGGCCGTTCAACTAGTTCACGATTGTGATCTTGGTATGAAAGAGTCGCTGTTGGTGTCAGAAGAGGCGCAGCGCAGTGTTGCGGCGATTCAATCTATGATTGAGTCTTTGAGCGCGCAAAGTGCGCAGATTGCGGTGGCTGCTCAGCAGCAAAAAGAAGTCAGTGGTGCAATCTCGCAAAGCATCACCGAAATCGCGATGGGCGCTAAATCGTCGTTGGATAATGCCAATACGGTGACCTGTAACTCGGATAAGCTTTCTCATTTATCCTCTCAGCAGAAACAGATTCTGCTTGCCTATCGCTGGTAAGCTTTTCGGGTGAATGTAACTAAGTATGTCTGATAGTCCTTGGGGTGTGGTAGATTAGGCTTAAAATATCACAGTGCATAATTGATATTATGCTGTATTATTTGTGAGAAACGGTAACTAATTTAATAGGTTAAAAGGGGAGTTTCACTATTAATGCACGGCATCTCAAAAAAAAACACGAACCCCCTTTTTTTTACTAGAACAATTTTTTAAATTAAGTGGAATAACTCGGTACGCGTTTGGGTGACGTTATCATCATCCTACTAAAGGCACACAGCATTTTGTTTGAGGCCTATTGGCAACGCCAATACCGTTAGACAGGCGGAACTAAAAGGAAAAGCAATGTCGAATGATAAGCAGCCTGAATCGGTCTCATCAGTATTAAAAACTTTTGGAATCCTACAGGCTTTAAGTAAACAAAAAGATATTGGTATCAGTGATTTGGCACAAACGTTAATGATGTCAAAGAGCACTGTGTACCGTTTTCTTCAAACGATGAAAACGTTAGGTTACGTGGCTCAAGAAGGGGAGAGTGAGAACTACTCGCTAACTCTAAAACTGTTCGAGCTTGGCTCAACAGCCCTTGAGTATGTTGATCTGGTGGATCTTGCAGACATCGAAATGCGTAAGATTTCAGATGTAACGATGGAAGCATTGCACTTAGGCGCGCTAGATGGTGAAAGCATTATCTACATCCACAAAATTGATTCTAAGTACAACCTTCGCATGCAGTCTCGTGTTGGGCGTCGCAACCCACTCTACTCAACGGCTATCGGTAAAGTTCTGCTAGCAGACAGAGAAGAGAGCGAAGTACGTGAGATTCTGGCAGACGTTGAGTTCTTGAAATCGACAGAGCGCACTCATGAGAACATTGATTCTTTGATTGATGAGCTGCAAAGCGTGAAAGAATCTGGCTACGGTGAAGACAACGAAGAGCAAGAAGTTGGCTTACGTTGCCTAGCGGTACCAGTATACGACCGCTTCCAGCGCGTGATTGCCGGTATGAGTGTTTCTCTGCCAACGATTCGCTTCACTGAAGAGAAGAAAGCAGATTATATCAAAGAGCTACAAATCTCGGCAGCTCGAATCTCTGAAAAGCTAGGCTGTAAAGAGTACCCTTACAAGTAATTGCTAGTTCGTTATAAAAGATTCGTTCTTGTATTAAAGCGCGGTTGTCGATCTTGGATTGGCAACCGCGTTTGTGTTTTCAGAGCTTCCCTCAAAGAGCGAGCCTTCTATTGTTCAGGTTTGCGGTTCAGGTTTACATCGCTTTTGCCTTCACGGCATAATGCCACGCAGAATTGGATGATGATGGATTAAATGGGAACTGCGATGTTTATTGTTTACAGATTGCTTAAGCTAGCGATTATTTGCACTATTTTCTTTACGATTTATGACTTCATCGCGTTTGGTGAACTGGTATGGGTCGATCGGTTGTTGGCTCAGTTCTAAGCTCGGCGAAAAAGACGCAATTGAGAAACCTTTATCAAGATAATTCGACGGCTTTGTTTAAGCCGGTGAAGGGGGGAGAGTAGTCAGCTAAACTTCTGTTTTATCAACGCTTCAACCGCTAGGTACCGTTTTGGTAGGTCGTGATTGTTTTTTTGAGCCAAGTAAAACTGTTCGGTGACGATTTTTTTTGGCTGGTGGATGTGCAGATCATCTCGTCGAGTGAATGCCTCAACAGCACTGTAGGGCAGTACCGTGAATCCGATCCCCAAGGAGACGGGCAGCAAGATCTGGTTGAGTTGATTGATATAACTGGACGTTTTCAACCGCTCTAAATCGATACTTTGGAGCGCTTCGTCACCGCATTGAGTGAGATACATAGCCAGGTAGTGCTTGGCGTCTGGGTGGGAAACCAAACCAATAGAGTGGAGCAGTTCAGAAGTGATCGGTTCATTGGCGTATTGTTTGTTCATGGCTAGACATAAAGGCTCGTGACCTAAGGCGTGATAGCGTACAGACGGGTTGTTGACCTTGTCTGTCACTATGCCTAAATCTATGTTGCCATTCACGACGTTTTCTAGAATCAACCGATTTGGCCCTGCCTCTAAACTAAAGCTTAAGTCTGGGTGTTGTTGTTGGTATTGCAGCATTTGCGGATAAAGCCAAAGGGCGAAAGAGCCAGAACAGGCGAGTTTGCAATGGCCCGAAAACTCGAGATCGTGCCCTAGTTGCTCAATCAGTTTTTGCTCGTTTCGAGCTTGTTCAATCGCATAGTGATAGACCTGCTTGCCCTGCTCAGTCAGTTCAAAATTCTTGTTAATGCGTTTGATTAACGCATAGCCACAAGCCTGCTCAAGCTTCTTGACGTGTTGGCTGACGCCCGGTTGAGTCATATAAAGCTTTTCGGCCGTTTGGGTAAAGTGGCCAACTTCCACCAAAGTTTTAAAAGTATTGAGCCATTGAGGGTTCAGCATGATGGGCACTCGACATAGATAAACTATCATTATGATAATGGCAGCAGTTAATAACTGCTAGTTTGTTTATGGGCCGAGTTGGGATCATTGTTGATTTTGTAGAAACAAAAAAGCTCCCCAAGCGGGGAGCTTTGTATCAGTAAGTGGTGTGGAAATTACACTGTAAATCGGCCAACTTGGCTGTAAAGCTCGTTTGCCCGAGCATTAAGCTGTTGGCTACCTTCACGGTTTTGATTCGCTAGCTCTGCTGATTTTGAGCTTTGGTCAGAAATAACCACGATGCGTTGCGAGATCTCTTGACCCACTAAGCTCTGTTCTTCGGTTGCGGTGGCAATCAGTGAGTTCATATCCATGATGGTACCGATGGAATGCTGGATTTTCACTAGTGCTTCTGCGGCTGCATTGGCCTCTTCTACCGTACTTGCACCACGCGCTTGGCTAGAATCCATCGCTTTCACTGCGGCATCTGAAGCGGCTTTTAGTTTCTCGATCATGTCGTGAATTTCGCCGGTACTGTCTTGGGTTCGGCTAGCCAGTTTACGAACTTCATCGGCTACCACGGCAAAGCCTCGGCCTTGTTCGCCTGCACGTGCCGCCTCAATCGCAGCGTTTAGTGCAAGAAGGTTGGTTTGCTCAGCGATGTCTTGAATCACTTCAAGGGAAGATGAAATGTTTTGTACGTCAGTCTCTAGGTGAGATATTACATCATTCGCTTGCGAAACCTCTTCTGCCAGCGATTGAACCGACTGGGCCGCAGTGCTAACGATTTGTTGCGCTTCTTGAGCGTTGTCATCGGCTTCTTTCGCCGATTGGGCCGCTTGGTTTGCGTTGTTAGAAATCTCAGACGCGGTAGTGGTCATCTCTGTCATAGCGGTGGCCACTTGCTCAGTTTCTTCACGTTGACCTGAAGCCAACTCGTCGACTTGCGATGCACGCTCCGACATAGAGTTAGTTTCGTCGACCACTTGATGTCCCACGTTACTGACGTTGCGAATAATGGTTTGCAAGCTTTCGACAAAGGCGTTGAAGTTACGGCTTAACTCTGCAAATTCAGGCGCTTTAAATGATTCCATACGAGCCGTGAGGTCAGCATCACCCGTTGCGAAAGAACGAATGGAGTCGTCGAACAGTTCGATAGGCTTCATGATGGTGCGGTTCACAAACACAGTAAATACCGCCACGATTGCCGCGATAACTAATGTGAACATCACGATAGCGGTAATGGTCGATTGCAGAGCTTGAATACCCGACGATTGCATCTCTTCGATAATGGCATCAATGTCATCGGTGTAAAATCCGGTCCCGATCATCAGATCCCATTCAGGAATGAACACCGAATAGCTCAGCTTAGGCAGGGCGACGGTGCCTCCTAGTTTAGGGAAATAGTAAGTGGTGAAGTCGCCAGTTTTGGCGTTTTTGATCAAGTCTTGAATGAGGTAATTACCTTGCTTGTCCTGTAGGTTGAAGAAGTTCTCTCCAAGTCCTTTATCAGTATTGCCTTGTAACCTACGTATACCCTTGGAGTCATAACCAAAGATATACCCTGACTCACCATACTCAAGCATACTCAATGTTGGCAAAGCATCTTCCAGCGTGGCGCCTTGTTCAAGGAATGGTTGAATTGATGAGCGAGCCATTTGGATATAGTTTTTCAACTCCGCTTTTTTCATGTTCATCATGTTTTCGCGAGCTAGTTCAATTTCGTGTTGATTGAGCTGTGTGGTTTTTACATACGTAAAGCCCAACGTACCCAAAGAGATGAGCAGTAGCGGAACCAAAGATAAGATATACAAGCGCGTTTTTATAGCTAAATTCATAGTGCACTTCCTGTTGATTGTGTCTGATTTATTGTTGTTATTTGTATAAGGTTAGTCAGGGGATCGGCTTCTCTCCATTCATAAGAAACAAACAATGAAAAATGGTGAGCTAGCACTAGGTGACTAATTGGATATCAACTAAAGTTCTAGAGTTATCAATTGCAAAATGCAAGTGCTTGAACCTAAGTGTGATATATCAATCTTACAAATGTTAAAGTTCTTGATAGTACTTTCATTTCATTACATTTTTTATGCAGTCTCACTAAAAGTTTTCTGCGAAGAATGAAATGCTTTTATGAATATTAGGAGAGACGGAGAAGAGAGTTATAAGAAGTAGTTCCAGTGAATGAAGGAGAACCAATTTAGCTTCCCCTCTACAAACCGTTACTAGTGAGTTCTATTGGCTAAAATAGTGATGCCAGTTAGCATTGATCACATCAAATTGGTAAACGCAAAAATCTTTGCGCTCCATCCGATAGTCTTTTTCCACTTCATCCAATAAGTTAGCGTGTTTTTCAGGGTCACTCCCGTACACTAAGCACAGGGTAGTGAAGTAACGCTGCAGATCGAAGCTATGCTCGCCAATGTACTCGTCGACTTGGTAGTAATCGGGCTTATCGTCGGACTCAAAGGCGAACAAGTCTGCCGCACTAATGGTCATAGTATCCCCCTCTTCCAAATAGTTGAGCATCAGTACGGCGGCAAAATTATCGGCCGCATCCTCCTCTTTGCCCAAGATAGGGATGGACTGATCAGCAATATAAGCATGGGCGGCTTCATGCAGTAGGGTGTGGAGTAGAATGTCGACCGTGCCATCTTGGGCGGTACGATCATAGTTCTTTTCGTAATCGTTTTTGCTGAAGTAGTTAAATGAACTGGTCACAAACTCGTACGGCATGTGGACGGTGTGCGCCTCTGGGTCATACAAAGGGCCGTCTTTACTGCCATATTGCAGCTCGAGAGGTTTGTTAAATTGAAAATGCTCCGCGCCCAGCTCAAGGAATATATCGTTGACACCACTACTTTGAATCAATGCCTTGGCATCAATTTCTTGCTCCCCTTGCGGCTCTAGAAAGCTGATATTGATGCTATTTTCGGCGGCACTTAACGGCGAGATCGTTAAAGTGGTTAAGAGTAAGGTGGCAGCAGTGCAGAATCCTTTCATCAGGCTTTTCCATAAGTCTTTGTTAATTTATCTATTGTAGCCTAGGCTTGAGCTAATTTGGTGGTGGGGTGTTCACAGTTGCTGTGATATACTCCGCGCCCACTTGTTTTCATCCCTGACAAAGAAAGAGTTAAAGACCATGACCGTAAAAAAAGAAATCCAGCAATTAAACAACCGCTTGGACACTTGTCGTCGTAAACTCGACGCTGCGAAGTCTCGTCGCGATAGCGAAATGGTAAGCAAGTTCACGGATGAAATTGAGAAGATCACTAAAAAAGTGAACCAACTAAAACATAAGCAAAGCTTCGACTTGAACAAAGAGCGTAAAGCTTTGCTGGATATGCCTTTCTCACGTGAAATTACCAAAGCTGAACAAGCGGATATGGGTAAGTTGAAGAAGTCTGTGAAAGGTCTAGTGGTGGTTCACCCAATGACGAAAATTGGTAAAGAGCTGCGCCTATCTGTTATGACAGGCTATGCACCAAAAGAGTTTTAACCTTGGATTAAGCTCAAGCAAATTAGTAAAAAAGCGCCTAATGGCGCTTTTTTAGTTTTAGGGGTTTGGCTCAATGGCCTAATCCCAGTTCAATACCGTCCAGTTTTCGCGATGTGAGAACTCAGCTAATTGCGGACATGGATTAACCAGATAAGCGTAATCGGCGTACTCGCACAGTGGTAAATCGTTGATTGAATCGGTATAGAAGTGCACCTCAGAGTAGGATTTGGGTTGCTGTTTTACCCACGCTTCAAGTCGGGTGACTTTCCCTTCACGGTAGCTAGGCACCCCAGAGATCTGCGCGCTATAGCAGCCTTCTTTTTCAACAATATCAATGCCAAGTGCTTGTGTTAGCCCCAACCGACGAGCAACAGCTTCTACCAGAAATGACACACTGGCTGAGATAATCAAAATATCGATGCCATCGCGTTTTAGCTGTTCAAGTAGAGAGCTGGCCGATTGAAACAGCGTCGGCATCACGTGCGAATTTAAACACTCTTCCACTAGTTGATGGACTTCGGCGATAGGCAAGTGCGTGATTGGCGCCATGGCAAAGGCTAGGTAGTCTTCCATATCCAGCTCACCTTGCGCGTAAAGCCCCATTAAACGCTGATCTTCTTCAAGGAAGTTTGGTTCTGTAGCGATGCCTTTCTCAACCAAGAATGCGTTCCACAGCATTGAGCAATCGGCATTGATTAATGTTTCGTCCATATCAAAAACATACAAAAGGTGGGACATGCTTAGGCTCTCACAGGTTGAATTTCGTTTAGATTAAAGAGTAGTTCCATTTGGCTGCCGTTGGAGAGCAAGCGCTCGGAAGAGCGGTTAAGCAGATCGACAGTGAGCTCGCATTCATCAACACTGACTTGATAACGAATTACGTTGCCAAGTAGCTGATGGCTTTTAATTGTGCCCGTTTGCGGAGCTGAGATATGCTCTCCGTACTGACGGCCTTGCTCTTTAACGTAGATAGATTCGGGACGAATGGCGACTTTCCAATCGGTGTCTATGTTGAATAGCTGCTTAGCTTTGCTCGCTTCTACCAAGTTGTAATGGCCCATGAAGCTGGCGACAAACTCATTGGCAGGATGGGTATAGATCTGCTCAGGTGTGCCTGCTTGAACGATCTCCCCTTTGTTCATCAGGAAGATGCGGTCTGACATGATCATTGCTTCTTCTTGATCGTGCGTGACGAAGATAGTGGTGAGATCCATCTCTTTCTGAATATCGCGGATCTGTTGGCGCAGATGCTTGCGGATCTTGGCATCTAGAGCCGAAAGCGGTTCATCCAGCAGCAAAATACGCGGTTTGACGACCAGGGCACGGGCAAGTGCCACGCGCTGTCTTTGACCTCCAGAAAGCTCATGAGGATAGTGTTTCTCCTTGCCTTTTAGATCAACAAGCTCAATCACTTTAGCCACTTCGCGCTCGATGGTTTTCGCATCTAACTTCTTCATCTTTAGGCCGAAACCTATGTTGCCCGCCACTGTCATGTTGGGAAACAGGGCGTAGGACTGAAAGACCATACCAATACCGCGCTCTTGTGGTGCAAGATGAGTGATGTCTTCACCATTGACTGATATCTGGCCGCCATCAATGGGGTTTAGGCCGGCTAGGCTGCGAAGTAGGGTAGACTTGCCGCAGCCGCTAGGGCCAAGTAGGGTGACAAACTCACCTTTCTCAATGGTGAAGTCGATCGCTTCAAAAACGGTGTTGTCGCCAAAACGTTTGGTTAATTGGCTGGTGGTTACATAACTCATGATTGGGCTCCTCGGCTAAAGCGACTTGCTAGCCAAGTCAGAAGGAAAATAAACAGAAAGTAGGTCATTACTAGGGCTGAAGTGAAATGGCCGCTAGTCTGACGCATGTTGTATAGATAGATTTGCAGTGTCTCAAAGCGCGTTCCCACCAAAATGTTAGCGAATACAAATTCGCCCAAGAGGAAGGAGAATGAAAGAAACAGCGAGGCCATTAGCCTTTCTTCAGATTGGGCACGATGATCATCAAAAAGGCTTGAGTGGTGCTTGCGCCGAGTAGGTGCGCCGCATCCATTAAGTCTTGCAAATTGATCGCTTCGAAGCTGTTGGCAATCGCTCGATACATGAAAGGCAGTGCGATAGTGAAGTAGGTACCAATCAAGATCCACGGTGTGCCAATAAGCGAAATGTCGCTGTCTGCATAAAGCTGAAGCAACCCCACCGAAGACACCACAGGCGGCACTGCAAACGGCAGCAAAATAAGAATATTCATTAGCTTGTCGAGCTTTGGAAAGTAGTAGAACACCACAAAGATGGCCGGTAATACCAACACCACACTAAGCAGCAAGGCAGTAATACAGATAAACAGCGAACGTCCAAAAGCTTGCAGAAAGCGCGTATCGGTTAGCAGCTTGATGTACCAATCTAAGGTAAAACCATCGGGCGTGATGGTGGCGCCCCAGCTTGATGATATCGAGTAGAGAAATGTGGCGACTATCGGTATTAGCATGATGCCGACAATGGAGTAGACAACCGCTTTGTGAAACGCGGCGTTGGAAATTTGAGATTTCCTAATTTGCGTAGTTCTAGTTTGCATAGTTCTATTTTCCGCTCTTATTGCCACTGTGCTTAGCGGTGTAGCTCTTTGATATCAGCCACTGGTTGATGATGGTGATAAAAGCCAGCAGAGCCATAACAATCACAGAGATGGCTGCCGCTAGATTCGGTTCTAAGAACAGATCACCCGACACCAAGCTTGCGATTCGTACGGTAATCACGTTGTAGTTGCCGTTGGTGAGGGCGTAAACGCTCGCGTAGGCCCCAATCGCATTGGCAACCAAAATAATAAATGTGCCAAACAGGGCTGGGGAAAGTACAGGCAGCGCCACCTTTGCCCAGTACTGTGAGGCTCTTGCGCCAAGTAGTGCTGCGGCTGATTGCCAATCATCGCTGAGCGCATCAAAAGCGGGGTAGAGTAGCAATACCGCCAGTGGGATCTGGAAATAGATGTAAATGGCGAGTAAGCCCCACTTGCCGTACAGGTTGAAATCCCCGATCAACCCATATTGCTTCAATAGCAGAGTGATTGCGCCATTGGTGCCGAGAATTATTATGAAGGCAAAAGCTAATGGGACACCAGAAAAGTTACTGCTCATGTTGGTAAAGGCAATCACTCCATCACGCAGCCTGCAGTTAACGCGGCGCAATGAAGACACCAACAATGTCGCGATGGCTAGGCCAATCACGCTCGACCAAAACGACAGCCATAAGCTGTTGCTAAAGGCTTGAATCATGAAAGGGGAATCAAGCACTTCGATGTAGTTATCCAGCGCGAAAGCGTCGTCGTAAATAAAGCTATTGATCAACACCCAAATCATAGGTGCGAGCTGGAACAGATAGAAAAACAGCGCAAATGGAACAAGCCATAACGCAGGCTTAAGCCGCTTCAATCGTTGCCATTTAGGCTTAGTGGCATGTGTGGCGGGCAAGCGATCCTTCTCGGAAGAAGAACGCGTGTCCGAAGTCATAACAGAACTGCTCATAAGGCTAACAATTCCTGAGTGTAGGGTTTGGTATGGTCGAGGTTTAACAGTTGGCAAACGTTGCCACAAAGCTCGGTTTGTTTAATGCGGCACTCTTGATGCGTGAAGCGACCGCCAATTACGAACAAAGGTACCTCACGTTCTTCAGGCAAAATCCCGCCATGTGAGAGGTCGTTGTTCATGCCGTGATCGCTTGTGATTAGCACTTGGTATCCGTCTGCACGCCATTGAGGGATGTAATGCGACAACAAGATGTCAGCATGGCGAGCGTGTTGCGATACTGCTGCGAATCCAAACCAAATTTATGGCCCATATCGTCGATGTTCATAGGGTGAATCAGCAAGAAGTCCGGTTGATGTGTTAGGCGAAGATGTTCGGCATCTAGAAACAGCGCTTCGTCTGGGTAGTGATCCCAGTGATAGAAACAGCCATGTTGGATATTCAATGCCTCATCGTGAGTAAAGCGGTCGCGCACAGCGTTGTATGGCGCGCGATTATACAGCTCACTCACCCAGTGATAGGCCGCTGCTGCCGTCACTTTGCCTTGCGATTTGGCCAAGCTGAAAATTGAATCATGACGGGACAAGCGCGAAATGTCGTTACTGACAATGCCGCTTTCGACAGGACGAACCCCGTCAGAATGCACTCGTATAATGGTCTAGATAGCGAAGGTAATTCACACCGCAATTTGTATAGCGAGGTGCGTAGAGAAGCACTCGCGTCAATGCCAATGGCGTTCTTTGTCGCGAAGTGATTTGTGAAGCTATCCGTGACGTGAGAGCTGAGTTCTAGAAGGCTATTCAGGTAGCCCATGCAATCATGAGCTACCTGATAGTTAAGGCCGTCTAGAACAACAAGGATGACCTTATTGTTCATAATAACGCGCTTTTATTGCTGGTGAATGAGAACGTTTTTCTTGCCATTGACGAGGCAGACGACGCGCTGATTTTTCCCAAGCAGAGAAGTCCGTCACAGGATGTACATTGGTGTACTGGTCGTTCGAGATTAGTTTGTCTTGTACCGACTGAGGCAGAGTCACATTTGAGCGAATTGGACGCGCGTAGCCTTCTGCTAGGTTGATCTGACCTTGGTCGCTGAAGATGTACTCACGAGCAAGTTTAGCTGCATTCGGGTTCTTCGCGTATTTGTTGATGATCGTGGTGTAGCCTGAAATCACCGAACCATCTTGTGGAATGTTCACCGTAAAACGTTCGCGGTCGATGCTATCGCGGTAGTTCAAAGCATTGAAGTCCCATAAAATCGCCACTTCAATTTCGCCTTTCTCAAGGTTAGCAATACTTGGATCGGTGAACGATAGGCGGCCTTGTTTAGCCAGTTCAGCGAAGAAGTTGATTGCAGGCTTAAGGTTAGATTCGTTGCCACCTTTAGCAAAAGCAGCGGCCAAGATTGCGTTATTAGCTTGCGCCGCAACGCCAACATCACCCACCGTTACTTTGTAGTCGCCTGTGAGTAGGTCATCCCAAGTTTTTGGTGCATTCTTAACGAGGTTGTTGTTTGAAATGAACGAGATAGTGCCCGTATAAGCTAGCGCCCAGTGCCCATCTTGATCTTTTGCCCACTCAGGAATGTCGTTCCACGTTTGTGGTTTGTATGGTTGAGTCACGCCCTTTTTCACCGCAACGCGTGCAAACGCAAAACCAACATCACCGATATCCGCAGTCGCATTGCGCTTTTCTGCTTCGAACTTAGCGATCTCTTGCGCCGAGCTCATGTCTGTATCTTGGTGCTTCAAACCGTAGTTCGACTTGATGTCTGCCCACGTATCTTTCCAGTTTGCCCAACTGTCTGGCATACCGACACTGTAAACCGCGCCCTCTTTTTGAGCGGCTTTAATCAGTGAATTTAGGTCAGCATCTTTTGCCATTGCTGGTACTGATAGTGTTGCGGCAATCAGTGCCACAGGTGCTAGCAAAGTTTTCATTGTCTCTATCCTTCTGGACTAGGTCAGTAAGTTCAATGATTATGCTAGGGACTGAATGTGACGTTTTCGCTCGACTTAATTGACAGTTTTCCTTCGGTTATATGGCGGTTGTGTTACAAGCTTTGGATATCGACATTGTCATAAAACTGTTACCTGTAGGCCGTATCGTTCTAGTCATAAAGTACCATGGACTAGATCAGAAATGAGAGCAGGCAGCATCAGCCAATTCGGAACGCAATTAGGTAAAATCAAAACCACCCTGAAAGATCAAATCAATACCGGTATTTTGGGTGAAGGGCAAAAACTGCCCTCTGAACGAGAGCTCAGCGAGCTGTTTTCCACCACTCGTATAACGATTAAAGATGCGTTGATTTCACTAGAAACCGAAGGGTTGATCTACCGCGAGGAGCGCCGTGGATGGTATGTTTCTCCCGCTCGCATTCGTTATAACCCGCTTTCTCGCTGCCACTTTCATCAGATGATTGCTGATCAGCGCCGCACCGCCCAAACGGAGCTTATCAACGTGCGTAGCGAAATGGCCATCGGTGAATATGGCAGTGCGTTAGAGATTTCCGATATAACCCCAATTTATGTAATTGAACGTTTACGCTCGATAGACAGTCGCGGCGTTCTATTCGTTGAGAATGTGCTTAAAGCTTCGCTGTTTGAAGGGATACTGAATGAAGACTTAGCGGGTTCGTTGACCAGTATTTATCGCAATAAGTACGGCTACGAGACTAAACGGTCGCACTTTGAAGTTATTCCAACATCGGCACCCGCCTATGTGGCAAAGGCGCTCAACTTAGCGGCAGGCCAGCCGGTGATGAAGATATTCCGCGTGAACTATAATCAAGATGGTGAGTTAATGGATTGTGAGTTTGAGTATTGGCGTCCAAACGCGATCAAGATTTGTATCGATAGCGAAGGATAAAGATGGAAGGTAGGCGGAAGCGTATCGGCATCAAATACGGAACTAAGGTCGGTTATACGTCTAATATTTTTGTTCAATTAATGCCCCTCTCACTGCTGCGACTTTATTAGTTATATAGATAACGGTCATTCTCTGTTAGAGTCGCTCCTAACAAACGTTGGTGCTTGCCCATGATGGCGGCTATTGCCTATAAAGCACCTACTTGCCCCTTTAACTCTGTTAGGACTTTTTAGTGACTAATAATGAAATTCTGCGTCGAATTCAGCACGCTCTTAACCTTAAAAATTTGCAAATAATGAAAGCCTTTGAACAGGCCGATGCAACTGTTGCTCATGATCTCGTGAGTAATTGGCTCAAGGATGAAAGCGAGAAGTCATGCGTTAAGATGAAAGATAAAGAATTAGCCACTTTTTTAAATGGCTTTATCAACCTTAAACGCGGAAAAAAAGACGGAGAGCAACCTAAGCCGGAAGTGGCATTAACCAATAATATGATTTTCATGAAATTGCGCATTGCCCTCAATATGAAGGCAGAAGATGTACTGGATGTGTTGGAAGTGGTTGGTGTGAGTCTAAGCAAATACGAGATTGGCGCGTATTTTCGTAAGCCAAACAATAAAAACTTCAAAGAGTGCGAGGATCAGCTGTTGTGTGACTTCTTAAACGGTGTGCAGTTTACGCAGCGCCCTGAATCTGAAGAGTTTACCGGCTAGCTTTTCTGCTCTCACCTTATTCAATTATAAAAAAGCGCCAATGGGCGCTTTTTTTGGGGCTTTAGTTTGCCTTTCTATGTCTATGCGTACTGATCTACGAGAAGAACTCTGAACTTTCAATTATCAACAAAATCTAAAAAGTGATTACTCATGGATGGGTATTATCAATATTATTTCGCGCGGCTATGATAGCTCCACTTTATGGGTGTTGGCAGACAGGGTCTGTGTTTTATTACCCATTTTATTAAATAAAAACAGATAGGTAGAGCCATGAGTCATCCAATCATTTCAGATCTTAATCGCCGCTACACTGCGAAGAAATTCGATCAAAGCAAGCGTATTTCTGCTGACGATATGAACGTAATTAAAGAAGCGATTCGTTTATCAGCATCGTCTATCAACTCACAGCCTTGGAAATTCATCGTTGTAGAGAGTGACGAAGCAAAGCAACGTTTCCACGACTCATTTGCCAATATGCACCAGTTTAACCAGCCGCATGCGAAAGAAGCGTCTCATACAATTCTATTGGCATACGATCCAGCGTTTACCAAAGAAAAATTCGCGAAACGTGTGGATGCGGAAGTGGCATCTGGTCACCTACCAGCAGATATGTATGACATGTTCATGGGCGCTTATGCTTTTGCTGAAATGAATACCAACGAAGAAGGCTTCAATGGCCATTGGACAAAAGCTCAGGTGTATATCGCACTGGGTAACCTTTTGCACACGCTAGCACGCCTTGGCATTGATTCAACCCCGATGGAAGGCGTGGATTCACAATTGATCGGTGAAATCTTCAAAGATGAACTTGATGGTCACGTTTGTGAAGTAGCGCTTGCGATTGGTTACCACAAATCAGGTGAAGACTATAACCACGGTCTACCAAAAGCGCGTCTTCCTATGGATGATGTAGTGACGACGGTTTAATGTTCGAGCTTTGAAGACCATACTTGTAATAAGAGCTGCCTCGGGCAGCTCTTATTGTTTGTGTCTTCGTATTGAAGGTGCTTACTTTGTCACAGACTCTACGAAGTTCATGATTCGACCTTCAACAGAATCGCGTTTGCCGTCCATACCTAAGCTCGTTGCGCCCGAAGGGTAGTAGTGACCAAAACTTGGTACCCAAGCGAAGTCGTAGTCGGTGCCAGTGGCTTCAAGATTCGCGATCATACCTGGCACGGTTTGGTGCATTGCATTTAGGTCATGTTGTGATTGGAAGATAAGTGTTGGGTAATTCGTTTCAGCATTGGTTGACACTTGTGTCGCATCGACTGGCGATAGCAGAACTAGCCCTGATGCAGGTACGCCCAATGAGTAAACGGTGTTAAGAACGGTCGTTGCACCAGCAGAAAATCCACCCAACACCAGCTCGTCTGGATTAATATTGTAGAACTCGGCATTGCCTTGAACGTGCTGAACAGCTGTACGTAGATCTTCCGCCGCTGATCGAATCGCATTTTCCACTTCAGCGACATCTTCAGCGACATTCGCATCCAAGATACGCATATTTAGCAGGCTTCGGATATGGTTGAACTGATCCAAACCTGCTTCTAAAGAGAGAGGGAACTGCTTGGCAGTATAACCTTCACCAGATGCAATAGGTTGCTCAGTACCTAAACGGTAACTAATTGCGAAACAGGTGTAACCTTGGTTCGCAAACAACTCGCAGTATCCATTCATTGATGTGGTTTGAGCACCATTTACATCGTAGGAATCACGTGGATTACCTTGCAGGAAAGAACCACCGTGAGTCATCACGATCGCAGGCGTTGGTTCAATGCTGACTTGAGTTGGCGTGAACACATCCATCCAAAGATCGCGTTCTACTTGCTGAGCATCAACCGTGATGGCGCCTTGGCCATAAACCACATCGCGAGTGATATCAGCCGCCATTGCATTCGATGCCATCAAACTAACAGCCAGTAAACCAGTCGTTTGAGTGAATTTTGCAGAGTTCATAAGGAGTACCTTTATTTACGTTTTGGAACAGGTTTATTTTTCACCAGCAAGTGTACTTCTGAACTTTCGGCACTTATAATCGCATTTGAAAGGGATAACCGACACTTTGCCTTTTTAGTGTTGGCTACGATAGGGGAAGGTGAAGTGTTTACTCATGATCAAGTGGTGTGCTTTTTGTGCGGTATACGAACAAGGTTCCTACAGCGCTGCGGCCCGAGAAGTGGAGCGCAGCCGCACCACGGTTCGAGAGCACGTGATGATGCTGGAAGACGGAGTGGGCGAGGAGCTGTTCGTCATCGAAGGGCGTAACGCGGTGCCTACCGATGTAGGGCATAGGTTGTATCCAAGAGCCAAAATCTTGGTACGCCAGTTGATGGAGTTTCGTCAAGAAGCCCAAGCTTCGTTTGATGAGAAGCTTGAATCTCTCTCAATTTACTATGATTCGATGATCCCCTTGAGCTTGCTTTCTGCCATCGAAACTCATTGCTCTAAAGCTTACCCAAGAATGCGCGTCAACTGGTTGCTACGCGGCCGAGCAGAGTCGATTAATGATCTGCTTGAAGGCAAGGCTCACCTTGCGCTGATGCCAGTTAAAGGAAAAACCCACACCGAGCGAGAAGTCATCTTTACTAACTTGGGGATGATTCGTTGCGGCGTGTATTGTTCGTCGCACAGTCCGCTGCTTGAATACAACAAGCTGCGCATCACGGATCTCAAGCTTTACAAGCAGTATATTCACGAAGACCATTTCAATACGCTGCGTAATCAGCTGCAAGTGTCGCCTCAGTATCATCTGGTTTCAAGCAGCGATCTGCTACTGAGTTTATTGCGTGAAGATGGGTGGGCGATGTTACCCAATGACTTTGCTGAGCCGCTGTGTCAGCAAGGGCAACTAAGTCAACTGACGGTGGATGAGTTCGTGCATTCTGTGAATTACAATATTTGTACCTTCCATGCGCCTGCCTCGGAGCAGCACCCTGTGATAAGCGACGTTTTAGCTTACATTAAAGGGTATGCAAAGAAGCAATTGTCTTAGAAAGCTTTAGGTACATGGTTGCGTTAAATCTTTGGAGAAGCGATGAATATTGATCATTTAAAATTGTTTGTGCGTGTCGCCAGTACCCATAACATCAGTGCAGCCGGGCAAGAGTTTGGATTGTCGCGGCGGTATCGAGCTCGTACATTAATAAGCTTGAAGAGTCTTTGGGTATTCGTTTGATTCATCGAACTACCCGTAAAGTTTCGCTCACCGAAGAGGGCATGGCGTTTTTGCCTCACGCCGAAGAAGTGTTATCCAGCGTAGAAGTGGCTCGCGCTTCGGTAGGGGCGGGTAGTGTTCGCCCAACAGGGACTCTTCGCGTGTCCGCCCCAGCTTCTTTTGGACGAATGCATCTGATCCCTGCTTTCAAACAGTTCATGCAGGATTACCCTGAGCTAAAGGTCGATTTTCGTCTGTCGGATTCGATTGTCGATTTGGTCGAAGGTGGTTTTGATATCGCGATTCGTAATGCGCCGTTGCAAGATTCAACACTGGTGGCGAGAAAGATTGCTGAAGATAAACGTTTAGTCGTCGCTTCGCCTGACTATCTCGCTAAGCATGGAACGCCACAACATCCAGAAGACCTGCTCGGGCATTCCTTTATCTCTATGCCAGGGCTTGAGTCATTCACTTTTCAAACTGAATCAGGCGAGATTCAGGTTAAGCCTAAAGGTCAGTTTAAAGCCGACAGTGGTGAGGCAGTGCGTGATGCCAGCGTACACGGACTAGGTATCACAGTGAGCTCGACGTGGTGCGCGTACGAACATCTCAAAAGCGGTGAACTTGTGTCGATCTTGGACCAAACTCCATTGGTGACAAGCTCGGCGATTTGGGCGGTTTACCCAAGTACCCGTTTACTTGCGCCTAAAGTACGTGTGTTTATCGACTTCTTCACCGAATATTTCGGCACGCCAACCTATTGGGACCAAACCTGCAAACAGCAGAAGACGTTTTAGCAATACAGTCATATTCCAACCTTCAGTGCTGCGTTTGAATCAAGGTGGTTGAAACCCATCTCAGTGCGTTTCCTCTCCTCTCTCAATCCTTGTGAATGACTAATTCATTGCTTTAGCCTTTGAGCTGGAGCAATGAACTCATATACCGTGTCTGAATGAGTTTAATTTCGTGTAATCGTTTCCAAATATTGCCCATTTATACCTATCCTACTCCTCTTTAGATTGGGTCACTGTTATGAGTTCGTGTGAAGTCGGAAGAGATATCATATTCGATTTGCAAAGCGGCTGTTTCCGGTTAATGACTAATTAACATGAGCTTTTGTGATTGTGATCACGAGTGATTAAGCATTTATATCGCTATGTCACAGTTTTTATTCTTGCTGCTGACGAAGTAATATTTTTTGGTGATAATGTCCGTGTAAACGTTACCAATAACGTTCCCTACACAAGAGAGATTAGAAATGAAAAAGACACTGACCAAAGGATTGCTTGCTTCTGCTATTGGTATGTCTCTGATTAGTCACGCAGCACTTGCTGATGAAGTGACTATCTGGGCATGGGATCCAAACTTTAATGTTGCGATCATGCAGGAGGCTGCGGACCGTTACAGTAAAGAAAACCCTGATGTTACCTTTAATATTCTTGATTTTTCTAAGGGCGAAGTAGAACAAAAACTGCATACCATGTTGGCATCTGGCGTAACCAGTGCTCTGCCTGATATCGTTTTGGTTGAAGACTACAACGCACAAAAAATATCTTCAGTCTTATCCTGGGGCATTTGCACCGATGACAGACAAGGTCGATTATAGTGATTTTGCGCCGTACAAAGTCAGCGTAATGACATATAACGATGAAGTGTATGGTATGCCATTTGATACTGGTGTATCTGGTATGTACTACCGTACAGATTTGCTCGAGAAAGCAGGCTTCTCAGCAGAAGATATGCACAATATTACTTGGGAACGTTATATCGAGATCGCTCGCGTTGTGAAAGAGAAAACGGGTATCTCAATGTTAGGTTCAAACCCTGATGACCTAGGCCTAATTCGTATCATGATGCAAACTGGCGGTGAGTGGTATTTCCACAATGATGGCTCGCTAAACATTACGAATAACGAGTCATTGAAAGAAGCGTTAGAAATCTTCCGTACACTTCAAGCAGATGATATTTCTCGCCCAGCGATTGGTTGGTCTGAGTGGGTAGGCACGGTTAACCGAGGTCAAGTTGCTTCCATTACGACTGGCGTTTGGATTACACCTTCAGTAGAAGTCGCTAACGATCAAAGTGGTGATTGGGCAATTGCTCCAGTTCCTCGTTTATCTAAAGAAGGCTCCATCAATGCATCTAACCTAGGTGGTTCTAGTTGGTATGTACTAGGCAGTTCAAAGGTATCGGATACGGCGATTGATTTCCTAAATGAAGTTTACGCAAACGACGTAGATTTCTACGAAACTATTTTGCGTGACCGTGGCGCAGTGGGTTCATACATGCCAGCCGCTGAGTCTGAAGCTTATCAATACTCTGCTGAATTCTTCGCCGGTCAGCAAATCTATTCAGATTTTGCTGGATGGCTAGCTCAAATTCCACAAGTGAACTATGGCATCTACACCTATGAAGTAGACGCAGCGATTGGCTCACAGATGCCAGCACTTATGCAGGGTGCGCCAGTTGAAGCCGTGCTTCAGCGAGTGCAACAGCAACTTGAATATCAACTACGTTAAAGTTTGATTTTTTTAAAGGCATTAAGTGCTTTGGCCTAATGCCTTCATTTTTGATAGGTGTCGTACATGAGTAGTTTATCTGTAGCTAACTCAACAGAACAAAAGCCCAAGAAGAAGAGTTTTCATCGCTTCTATGATATCAACGGTTGGGGTTTTGTTCTTCCTGCAGTCACGTTAGTGGCGTTGTTTATGATTTACCCAATAGTCAATTCATTGTGGATGTCCATGCACTCAGGACGTGGCGTAATGATGGAGTTTGTTGGGTTTGGTAATGTTGAGCGTTTGTTTAATGATCCGTACTTCATTAAAGCGCTGACTAATACCTTTATCTTCTTACTGTGCCAAGTGCCAGTAATGATTTTCTTATCTTTGGTGCTGTCTTCTTGTCTTAATTCACCAAACTTAAAGTTCCGAGGTCTATTTAGACTGGCGATATTCTTACCTTGTGTGACATCGCTTGTCGCCTATTCGATTCTATTCAAAAGTATGTTCGCTTATGAAGGGATCGTGAATCAATTCTTACTGTGGGTTGGCATTGTCTCTGACCCTATCCCGTGGCTATCTGACCCGTTTTGGGCAAAAGTGACCATTATTCTTGCGATTACTTGGCGCTGGACTGGCTACAACATGATCTTCTTTTTGTCGGCGATGCAAAATATCGATAAATCTATTTATGAGGCGGCGACCATTGAAGGTGTGAGTAAGGTTAAACAGTTCTTCTTTATTACCGTACCACTGCTTAAACCGGTGATTCTATTTACCACGGTCATGTCGACCATTGGTACATTGCAGCTGTTTGATGAAGTAATGAACATTACTGAAGGTGGCCCTGCAAACGAAACTATGACGCTATCGATGTACATCTACGATCTGTCATTCAAGTTTGTACCTAACTTTGGCTACGCGGCGACTGTGTCTTACGTCATCGTATTCTTTGCGGCGATTCTTGCCATGCTTCAGTTCCGAATTGCTAAGGATAAATAATGAGTAAACGTACCTTAACCAACGGAATCATGTATCTGTTCCTCAGTGTGGCAGCCTTTATTTCATTGTTTCCGTTTTACTGGATGTTGGTGTCTAGTACCAACACAACCAAAGACATCAACACGGGTAAGTTCACATTTGGTGACCAGCTGTTTGCTAACTTGGCGCGTTTTGCAGAGCAAGTGGACATTTGGTTAATCTTTGGGAACACGGCAAAAATCGCCATTCTCAGCACGGTATTTACACTGTTAATTTCATCGATGGCGGGCTACGGGTTCGAGATTTACAAAAACAAAACTCGTGACCGTATCTACAACGCGATGCTACTGACGATGATGATTCCGTTTGCTGCGATGATGATTCCGTTATTTACCATGATGCTAAAGCCAACCTATTGGATACGCACTTTGCGGTTATCCTTCCTTCGGTAGCTTCAGTGTTTATCGTGTTCTATTTCAGACAATGTACCAAAGCGTTTCCAAATGAATTGATTTCAGCGGCGCGTGTGGATGGGGTATCCGAATGGAAAATCTACCTATATATCTACTTGCCTGTGATGAAAACTACCTACGCGGCGGCATTCATTATCGTCTTTATGGGTTCATGGAATGCTTTCTTATGGCCATTGATTGTGCTGCAGTCGGCAGAGCTAAAAACCATCAACCTTGTGTTGTCGTCGATGTCTTCCGCTTACTTCCCTGACTTCAGCGTCATTATGATAGGAACCGTGCTCGCCACCTTACCGACGTTGGCCGTGTTCTTCCTAATGCAGAAGCAATTCGTAGCGGGCATGACGGGCTCAGTGAAATAACCGTTTTAACTTTTGTTGGTATTGCTTGTTAGATATTACTTGGTGAACTAGCCAAGCGATACCGACCTCAAATTCAACTCAATAAAGAGTGCGAATCAAACAGAATTCGCATATCGCTGAGGATACATTATGGCTGATATCAAGCTATCGAATATCGTAAAAAATTATGGTGAGACTCAAGTAATCAAAGGAGTCGACCTCGATATCAAACAAGGTGAGTTTGTTGTATTTGTTGGGCCATCAGGCTGTGGTAAATCAACGTTGTTGCGTTTAATTGCGGGTCTAGAAGAGATCACCGCAGGGGATCTTGAAATTGAAAACCGTATGGTGAATCACTTAGATCCTGCAGAACGCGGCATTGCCATGGTATTCCAATCTTACGCGCTGTACCCACACATGACAGTACGTGAGAACATGGGCTTTGGCATGAAGATGAACAACTTCCCGAAAGAAGAGATCACAAGCCGTGTTGAACGTGCTGCTAAAGCACTGCAATTAGATAAACTGATGGATCGTAAGCCGAAGGATTTGTCAGGTGGTCAACGTCAGCGTGTGGCGATTGGTCGTGCGATTGTTCGTGACCCGAAAGTGTTCCTATTTGATGAACCACTATCAAACTTAGATGCAGAGCTACGCGTCGACATGCGTTTGCAGATTTCGAACCTGCACCGTGAACTTGATACTACCATGATTTATGTGACTCACGATCAGGTTGAGGCAATGACGCTAGCAGACAAGATTGTGGTATTGCGTGATGGTCAAGTTGAACAAGTTGGTTCGCCGCTTGAGTTATACAACTACCCAGCAAATGAGTTTGTGGCAGGCTTTATTGGCTCACCTAAGATGAACATGCTACCGGCAACAGTTACGACGATTGAAGGTAACGAGGTATCGATCATTCTCCCAGATCAGCAGTCGTTTACTTTGAAGTGCGAAACGGGCCGTTTGAGTGTCGGTGATAAAGTGACATTTGGCCTGCGCCCTGAGCACCATACTGCGGGTACCGAGTCATCTAACCATCTTCAATTTACTTTGACTGACATTGAACGTCTGGGTAACAGTACTTACCTATTTGGTGAGGTGGGTGGCCATCATAACTACAAGATTCACGTAGCAGGCGACATGGAAGCAAGCGTGGTGACGTAATGACATTCAGCTTCGAGCTAGAAAACACCCACCTATTCAAAGATGGGCTGCGTGTACCAACACTGTAATTAAGCAGTTCGGTAGCTAACGCCGAATGAATCTCAGTGATAAAGCAGCGCATTAGCGCTGCTTTTTTTGTATTTTTAATGAATCATGAGTCTTAAAATGAAGCCTATAATCCAACTCAATAGCCAAGATTCGACCCTACTTATTCAACTTGCGCCTGTACCGACGATTCTCCATTGGGGGAGCGCCTAGGCGTACTCAATGAAGAACAAAAGCAGCAATTTGCTTTAATGATTGAGCGCGGTTTAATGCAAGCGCGCATTGATGAAGATGTGCCCCTTAGCTTATGCCCTGAACTTGGGCGCGCTAACTTTGGCTCTCCCGGCATCGAGGCCCATCGCTGTGGCGCAAACTGGGCGCCACAGTTTCACTATGATTCACACACGTTTGAGGTATTAAGTGATGGCGAGCAAACAGTCACTATTTGCTGCAACGATGTTGTTGCACAGATTTCACTGATTATCTCGTTATCATTGGACAATGCCTCAAATGTGCTGACCAAACAGATTAGCGTCACCAATGATGCAGAATCGGCACTGAATTTAAATAAGTTAGTGGTAACGCTGCCTTTGCCTTATCACGCAAATGAAGTCATGGCATTTCATGGACGTTGGAGCCGTGAACTTCAGGTGGTGCGGCAGCCACTCGACCACGGTCAATTTTTACAAGAAAACCGCCGTGGACGCACGTCGCATGAATACTTTCCCGGTTGCCTTATCGGTGAACAACGCTTTAGTGATGAGCAAGGTGAAGTGTGGGGTTTTCATTTAGGTTGGAGTGGTAACCACAGCTGGAAAGCGGAAGTAAAAAGTGATGGCAGGCGTTTGGTACAAGCGGGTGAGCTGCTGATGCCAGGAGAAGTGATCTTAGGGGAAGGACAGAGTTATCATTCGCCCAAACTGTTTGCTACTTATAGTGGAAGCGGTATCAATGGGTTACGTCAGCACTTTCATCATTTTGTTCGCCAGAAGTTGATCCGCTTTGATAGTGAGAAAGTGCGCCCGGTGCATCTTAATACATGGGAGGGTATCTACTTTGACCACGATCCGAACTATCTGAGTGAGATGATCACGCAAGCGGCGAACATCGGTGTTGAGCGTTTTATTATTGATGACGGTTGGTTTAAAGGTCGCAACAACGATAAAGCTGCTTTGGGCGATTGGCTGGTGGACGAGAAGAAATACCCTCACGGGTTAACGCCGCTAATTGAACAGGTGAATGCGCTAGGCATGGAATTTGGGCTATGGGTCGAGCCAGAAATGTTTAACCCAGATTCTGATTTGTTCCGCGCCCATCCAGACTGGCTTCTTTCTACAGAAGGGTATGATACGGTCACAGGGCGCAATCAATACGTGCTCAATTTGCAGAACCCACGCTGTTTTGACTACTTGTATGAACGCCTCAATAGCCTATTATGCGAGAATAATATTGGATATTTGAAATGGGATATGAACCGAGAGATCGTGCAAGGCAGCCATTTAGGGCGCGCTTGTGTGCATGGTCAAACCCAAGCTTTGTATCGCTTGTTAGATAAACTGAATCGTGCCCATTCAGAGGTTGAAATTGAGTCCTGCTCGTCGGGTGGTGGCCGAATGGATTATGAGATATTGCGCTACACGTGTCGGTTCTGGACATCCGACTGTAACGATGCATTAGAGCGCCAGACGATTCAACGTCACATGAGTATATTCTTCCCACCAGAGCTTATGGGCGCACATATTGGCCCTGCCAAAAGCCATACAACTCGTCGTCAACATGATATTCATTTTCGTGGTCTCACGGCATTGATGGGGCATATGGGGGTAGAGTTGGACGCTGTGGCAGAATCGACAGAAGAGAAGCAAGCTTTCCAGCACTATATTGAAATGCATAAACGGTATCGCCCATTGCTGCATTCTGGACAGAGCTTCTACTTAGATAGCCAAGACAAAGGCCGCTGTGCTTATGGTGTCTACAACGCACAAGAGACGTTAGTCGTTGTGGCTCAACTGACCATGCCAGAATATATGTTGATGGAACCACTAAAGCTTGGGCATTTAGAGGCTGAAAATGAGTATCGAGTTGAAATAGCGCACTTCCCTCAATCGAGTGCAGGCTTAATGAAAAGGCAGCCTGATTGGACTAAGCAGCCTCTGGTGGTAAAAGGAAGCGGGTTAAAATCAATAGGATTAAGCTTGCCGATCTTGGACCCAGAGTCAGCTATGTTGCTGTCGATTACGAAGGTATAGAAAAAGGTCTAGAAAGCAGTAACTATGCATAGAGCAACAGCGCTCCAAGTAGCGCTGTTTTCATTATGGCTTAATTCTAACGTTGAGGCTTGACCTTATAACTTAAACTTAA
>JYJN01000144.1 GCA_003263845.1 Vibrio aestivus
TGTCTAAAGAAAAATTTGAACGTACGAAACCGCACGTAAACGTTGGTACTATCGGCCACGTTGACCACGGTAAAACAACTCTAACTGCTGCAATCTGTACTACTCTTTCAAAAGTGTACGGCGGTGAAGCGAAAGACTTCGCATCAATCGATAACGCTCCAGAAGAGCGTGAGCGTGGTATCACAATCGCTACTTCTCACGTAGAGTACGACACTCCATCACGTCACTACGCACACGTAGACTGTCCAGGACACGCGGATTATGTTAAGAACATGATCACAGGTGCTGCACAGATGGACGGTGGTATCCTAGTTGTTGCTGCGACAGATGGCCCAATGCCTCAAACTCGTGAGCACATCCTACTAGGCCGTCAGGTTGGTATCCCATACATCATCGTATTCATGAACAAATGTGACATGGTTGATGATGAAGAGCTTCTAGAGCTAGTAGAGATGGAAGTTCGTGAACTTCTTTCTGAATACGAATTCCCAGGTGACGACCTACCAGTAATCCAAGGTTCAGCTCTTGGTGCACTAAACGGCGAGAAGCAATGGGAAGACAAGATTGTTGAGCTTGCAGAAGCACTTGACACTTACATCCCAGAGCCAGAGCGTGCAGTAGACCAACCGTTCCTACTACCGATTGAAGACGTATTCTCAATCCAAGGTCGTGGTACAGTTGTAACTGGTCGTATCGAGCGCGGTATCCTAACAGTAGGTGACGAAGTAGAAATCGTTGGTATCAAAGATACTACAGTAACGACTTGTACTGGTGTTGAAATGTTCCGTAAGCTTCTAGACGAAGGTCGTGCGGGTGAGAACGTTGGTGCACTTCTACGTGGTACTAAGCGTGACGAAGTAGAGCGTGGTCAAGTACTAGCGGCTCCTAAGTCAATCAACCCACACACTAAGTTTGAGTCAGAAGTATACGTACTTTCTAAAGACGAAGGCGGCCGTCACACTCCATTCTTCAAGGGCTACCGTCCACAGTTCTACTTCCGTACAACGGACGTAACTGGTGACATCCAGCTTCCAGAAGGCGTAGAGATGGTAATGCCAGGCGACAACGTTCAAATGACTGTTGAACTAATCGCTCCAATCGCAATGGACGAAGGTCTACGTTTCGCTATCCGTGAAGGTGGCCGTACAGTAGGTGCTGGTGTTGTTGC
>JYJN01000145.1 GCA_003263845.1 Vibrio aestivus
CAATCCGGTTTGACACCCCACGAGAGAGAACGAGTCAGCAGCTCACCAAAACTCACCATAAATGACATCCACAGATTCACTCGGCCGAAGGTCGCGGTTGGTACTCGTTGAGAATGTCACCCCCAACAAGTTACTGATCATATGACTTAAAGGATCGTCAATGATATTTAATCTTCCACACATAACGTTCGTTTGCTCCTGACTAATTGACCCTAGCCAACCCATATTTCCTGGCTATACACCTTAAATAACTCCTTAATATTAAAGGTAAGGAATAAATTCAAATAGACTATGTGTTTTAAATGCTGTTCCCATAATGTTATCATCCTCACAAAATTCATCAGGATGAATGAATTTTTGGGCGTAGAAGCACCATTAAAGTGAAAGGCTAAATTCAGCCTAACTTCGATACACGATTTAATAATAGCCACAATTTAAGGCGATTGTTTTACGTGAGAAAACCACCACTCGTGCCTCTATTTTTTATGACGAATCATGGAGATATTCCATCAGTATTTTTAACCCACAATCTGTAATCACCGATACCTTCTTCTTAATCAAAGCTCCTCACTCTATACCCTGACTGTCAGCCATTTTCGGTCGTACTCATAACAATACTCAAAAAGCGTTTTTCAATTCCACGCAAAACTGTACGTCACAACGAATCGACATTTAAGTCCGCCACTGTGCAACAACCAAAAGGCCTTGGCGCGTCTGTATCCCTGTCTATATCAACCATTTCGCCACGCTTTTAAGAGGAGTTAAATCGTGAGCAACACTCATAACGGTGGTATCCAAACCCCCGACGGTGAAGTCAACGCAATCAATACCGATTATCAAATCGGTCAAGATAACGTTGCATTAAAATTTGGCCCATTTGGCCTCGATATCCACAACCGAGTATTCGCAGTATCGGCGGTGGCTATTATCTTATTTGTCCTAATTACTCTCATATTCCGTCAGGATATTGAGCCGCTTTTTGAAGGACTCAAAGGCTGGCTGCTCGTCCATATGGACTGGTTTTTTCTGCTTTCAGGTAACATCTTTGTCATTGTCTGTTTAGCACTGATCTTTACTCCGCTTGGCCGTGTTCGTATTGGCGGTTCTGAAGCAACACCTGATTATAGCTATACAGGTTGGCTCGCGATGCTGTTCGCTGCAGGCATGGGTATTGGCCTAGTCTTCTTTGGCGTGTCTGAGCCAATTTCTCACTTTAGTTCGTCGCTGAGTGGGACTGCTTTGGAAGATGGGCTGCGTACCGACTGGGCACCGCTTGGTGCGGCAAAAGGTGATGCTGCTGTCGCCTCGGCTCTTGGTATGGCAGCCACCATTTATCACTGGGCACTGCATCCTTGGTCACTATACGCGCTACTTGGCCTTGGCTTGGCTATCTTCTCTTTCAATAAAGGCCTACCTCTGACCATTCGCTCTATTTTCTATCCTATTTTTGGAGAAAGGATCTGGGGATGGACAGGCCATATTATTGATATTCTGGCGATCATCGCGACGATATTTGGCCTCGCAACTTCTCTGGGTTACGGAGCATCTCAAGCCGCAACTGGCCTAAACTTTCTGTTTGGGATTCCAATGACCACCACAACGCAAGTGGTACTCATTGTATTCATCACCGCCTTATCACTTCTCTCTGTGATGGCAGGCCTTAATGGCGGCGTGAAACGCTTGTCAGAAATCAATATGGGTTTAGCCGTTTTATTGCTACTGTTTGTGATTATTGTTGGTCCAACGCTCGCTATTCTGCTTGGTTTCTTCGACAACATTGCGAACTACTTAACGAGCCTCCCTGCGCTATCTATGCCATTCCAGCGTGAAGACATCAACTATAGCCAAGGTTGGACAGCGTTCTACTGGGCTTGGTGGATTTCATGGTCTCCATTTGTTGGCATGTTCATCGCTCGCGTCTCGCGTGGCCGTTCTGTTCGTGAATTTGTAACCTGCGTCATTCTCATTCCATCAACGGTATGTGTGCTGTGGATGACAGCTTTTGGTGGGACTGCAATTAGCCAATATTTGAATGATGGGTACCAAGCGGTATTCAATGCAGATTTACCTCTGCGATTGTTTGCAATGCTAGACGCGCTTCCAATGGCAACCGTTACCTCGGTGGTCGGCATTATCCTCGTCATCGTGTTCTTTATCACTTCAGCAGATTCTGGCTCATTGGTTATCGATACCATCGCTGCAGGTGGCAAGGTGGATGCACCAACACCACAACGTGTATTTTGGTGTACATTCCTAGGGTTAGTCGCCATCGCCTTATTACTCGGTGGCGGGTTAGCAGCAGCTCAAGCCATGGCTATTACAACTGGCCTACCTTTCACGCTTGTACTACTTGTTGCAACCGTGTCATTGATAAAAGGCCTAATGGACGAACCTCGTACCAGCAAAACCGTGAAGAAAGCAGCTCAAGCTTAATCTAGTTAAAACCATAAATTTCAATCAGAAAAACGGTACGTTCGCACGTACCGTTTTTTTTAGTTCTTCTAGCTTTCATTTCTTCATTACGTTAGCATTGCCGACCTTTTTCAATTGGCCGGAGGTAATATGTTTATTGGATTTGATTATGGCACAGCGAACTGTTCTGTCGCCCAAATGATAAACGGCGAGCCTCGCCTGTTGAACCTTGAGGGCAATAGTGCTATATCCCTTCAACGTTAGCCGCCCCTACCCGAGAATCGGTGGCAGAATATCTCTTCAAATTTCGCGACATCAAACCTTATGACCAAGTCGGTGATCAAGTTCTTCGCAGAGCGATCAATATAAACCGCGAAGAAGGTATTGAGCTTGAAGCAAGCGATGTCGCATTTGGTGAAGCGGCACTCAGCTATATCTGCAAGACCCAGGTGAAAGCTACTACGTTAAATCGCCGAAGTCTTTCCTTGGGGCATCTGGCTGCGTGACGTTCAAGTCAGTTTT
>JYJN01000146.1 GCA_003263845.1 Vibrio aestivus
CGGTGTCACCTTGTGAGAGAATGTGCTCGGCAGCTACCTTAGCCATTTGATACCCTGGCGCCACTAAGCCGAAGATTTGCTGATTCCACAGGGCACATTCGCCGACTGCATAAACGTTTTCAATGCTTGTTTGGCAGTGATTGTTAACGCTAATACCGCCGCGTTCACCAATTTCAATCTGCGCTTGTCTTGCCAGCTCGTCTTGCGGACGAATACCCGCAGAGAAAACGATCATGTCCGTTTCTAGGTGTGAGCCATCTGCGAAATTCATTCGGTAGCGAGACGATTCACCTGCCACGATTTCAGTGGTCGCTTTCTCTGTATGGACTTGAACACCAAGTGCTTCGATCTTACGTTTAAGCAGCGCGCCGCCGCCTTCATCGAGTTGAACCGCCATAAGCCTTGGCGCAAACTCGACAACATGGGTTTCTAGCCCTAGGTTTTTTACCGCATTTGCTGCTTCTAAACCAAGTAGCCACCACCGATGACCCCACCGCTTTTACTGACCTTGCTCGATTCTGAAATAGCATCCAAATCTTCGATGGTGCGGTAAACGTGACAGTGCTCTTGGTCGTTGCCAGGAATAGGCGGCACAAATGGGAAAGAACCCGTTGCTAGGATTAAAGTGTCGTACGGCTCTACGCGGCCGCTTGACGTGGTGACGTTGTTAGCATCGGTATCTAGATGGGTCACTTTCTCGTTGACCACGTATTTGACGCCATTTTCTTCATAATAATCTTCGTTGGTTAGCGCCAAGTCTTGGGCTGTCTTACCTTCAAAGTAAGCGGTTAGCTGAACGCGATCATAAGCCAATCGAGGTTCTTCACTAAAGGTAATGAGTTCGACGTGTTCGAGTTCGGGATTGCCGTGTTTTTGTTGTAAGACAGTGTCTATAAACTTGTGTCCAACCATTCCGTTGCCAACTACGACAATTCTCTGCTTTTTCGTTTTAGTGGTCGCCATATTGAAATCCTTATCTACTCAGTTTCATCAAGAACGCGCACTGTCTATGCAAACTTTTCTATGCAAACAATTGTGTGACATTCTCTAAACTGAATCTTTTACAGCAAGTTAAGAAAAGTGTTGGTTAAGCAAAGGCAAGTTAGATGCCAAGGTTGGAGTTTTAGGTGGTTGTTTTATTTTTATTTTATTTAAAAACATATACTTAATGTTAATTTTTAAAGTTATTAGTAAGGTCGGTTTCGTGTTGAAAGTTCCTATTTTTTGATAATTTGTCCTTAAGTGGTGCAAATTATGATCAAATTGGTGCGTGAGTATGTTTTCTTATGTATTTTGTTGTGAAATTCATCTACCCATAAAGTGGTAGTTTGTAAAAATTATTTTTATTTTTCAGTGTGTTAATTTTGAAATTTTATGTTTCAAGGTTTTGGATTGTTTTTTGCTACTAATGGATTATCAGTATTTTTCTTTGAGGTCGCGAATGACGAGCAGTTCAGAAGGTTGGGTAAAAACAACGTGTGCATATTGTGGGTTGGTGTGGTGTAGAAGCTCGGCCTCTCTCGAATGGTGAGTTGGAAATTCGCGGTGATCGAGAGCATCCATCAAATTATGGAAAGCTATGCACAAAAGGGATCGCGTTGGGGAAAACAGTGAGTCATGACGGGCGATTATTGAACCCAGAATTTAACGTAGATGGAGCGAACACCAAGCGAAGTTGGGACGAAGCGTTGAATAAGGTCGCGCAACGATTTCGACAAACTATTGATGAGCATGGTCCAGATTCTGTCGCTTTCTATGTCTCGGGGCAGCTGCTGACGGAAGACTATTACCTAGCGAACAAACTGATGAAGGGGTTTATTGGAAGTGCGAACATCGACAGTAATTCACGCTTGTGTATGGCCTCTTCTGTGGTTGGGCATAAGCGAGCTTTTGGCACAGATACAGTCCCTGTTTGTTATGAAGATATAGAACTGGCTGAAGTGGTTGTTATTGTGGGTTCCAACTTAGCTTGGTGTCACCCCGTTTTGTTTCAACGTTTGCGAGAGGCTAAGCAAAACAATCCAGAGATGAAAGTGGTGGTGATCGACCCGAGAAAGACTGACACCAGTGTCATTGCGGATTTGCACCTTTCAATCCAATCCGGATCAGACGTCGCTTTGTTTAATGGATTGCTGGCGTATTTGGCTGAGAATAATGCAATAGACCATGACTTCGTTGAACAGCATACAGAAGGATACTCACATAGCGTACTGTCGGCGCAATTTGAAGACAACATTGAGAAAACGACAGGGCTTACGCCAACTGAGCTTGAGCAGTTTTATCGCTTGTTCGCCAATAATGACAAGGTTGTGACTATCTATTCACAGGGGTCAATCAGTCTACTCAAGGCGCAGATAAGGTAAACAGTATTCTTAACTGCCATTTAGCAACCGGTAAAATAGGCAAAGTGGGCAGCGGGCCGTTCTCGGTCACAGGGCAGCCGAATGCGATGGGCGGAAGGGAAGTGGGCGCGTTGGCAAATACTTTGGCGTCACACTTAGAGTTTCAAAACCTTGAGCATGGAAAATGGCTGAGTGAGTTTTGGCAGACGAACAATCTTGCCGAACAAGAGGGTTTGAAAGCCGTTGATCTGTTCGATGCCATGCATGATGGAAAAATTAAGGCGGTTTGGGTTATGGCGACCAACCCAGCCGTGAGCTTGCCAAATAGCCAAAAGGTTAAAGAGGCACTAGAAGCTTGCCCGTTTGTGGTGGTGTCTGACTGTATTCGGGAGACAGAAACCACCCAGTATGCCGATGTTCTGCTGCCAGCCCAAGGTTGGAGCGAAAAGTCGGGTACGGTGACTAACTCCGAGCGCCGCATTTCACGTCAGCGTCGATTGCTACCTAGCCCAGGATTGGCAAAGCCAGATTGGTGGATCATCAGCCAAGTAGCGCAGCGAATGGGCTTTGGCGAAGCGTTTGATTATGTTCATGAAGGGGAAGTATTTGCTGAATATGCCCAGCTGAGTGCACAGGCGAATCAAAGGTTCAATCTTGATTTTAATCTCTCTGGATTAGCGCATCTGACTGACATGGATTACAACCGACTTACTCCCCAGCAGTGGCCGATTTCTGCTCCTCAACAGCGACTTATTTCTCAAAACCAAATTGTTAATCAACGCTTTTTTGATAATGGGCAGTTCTATACACCGAGTGGTAAAGCAAACTTGATTCCTGTTAGCTACTCAAAGCCGCAATCTGCGGTAACGAATGAATATACGTTACTACTCAACACAGGGCGCACCCGCGATCATTGGCATACCATGACTCGCACCGGTTTAGCCGCGCAACTTTGTGAACACTCCCCTGAGCCGTATGTGTTAGTGCATCCAAGTACCGCAGCAGCGCATCGATTAACCGATGGTAAGTTAGCTGCAATTTCAAATGCTTATGGCAAAGTTTTGGCGAGAGTAAAAATCAGTGAAGATATGGCGCAAAATCAGATTTTCATGCCGATTCACTGGAATAGTGCAACCGCCAAACAGAGTAAAGTGTGTGATTTAATTGCGCCGTATATCGACGCCAAATCTGGCCAGCCAGAATTCAAACATACTCCCATATCGATAGCGCCTGTGGCAATGGAGCATTACGGTTTTATATTGAGTCGTCAGCCTCTGAAATCATTAGAGTTTAACTATTGGGCTATGCAAAAAATAGATAACGGATACCTGTATCGAATTGAATCTGATCAGTCTTTGCAGCGGATAAAAAAACGGATTAAGTTGTTGTGTCAGCAAGTTGTTACAGGTGGTTTAAGGACATTAGATTCTCAAACCAATCATGGTTTTGAGGTGATCGCGATGGTTGGTGATAACTATGAATTAATTGCTTGGTTTGGGCAGGGTAACCATCAACCATTGTTGGATCAAAAGCTTGAGCTGTTTAGTGAATCGGTGGAAGAATTCGATCTCAGAGCCACTCTTATTTAAGAGTCAAAAAGCCCAGCGACATGAGCTGGGCTTTGATTTGGTTGTATGAGAACTGTGTGAACGCTTAGTAATCCGCTTCTCGTTCTCTTGCTGCTTTATCCCACTCAGGAACCACAGTTTTTAAGAAGTGCTCTTTTTCACTGTTCATGGTATCCATATCCATGCCCAACACCTCTTGAGCTTTTTCTTTGGTTGAAATGTCTGGGATCACAACAGGCTCGGTAATGCCTTTCGTTGCTAACAAGCGAATAAGCTTAGTACGAGCGTCGGCTGCGCGGTCCACCGCAGTACCTAAAACTTCAAGCGCCACTTCTGGGGCATGCATGTGAACGCCGTGGGAAGCAATCGCGTAGTCCCAGCGCCATTGTGCGTGGCGGATATCTTGTAGAATATCCTTCATCTCAGCTTCTGTTGCGCCTGCATCCCATGCGGCGCCTGCTTCAAAGTGCGCGGCAACGATTTGCTTCTCGGCAGTGAGCTTCATGTTAAGGACTTGGCTCTTACGAGTTGAAACGATCTCGATCATCTGTGTTTTCGATTGCGTATGGCAGTTCGCACAGGTGTCTTCGAAGCGATCAAATGGGTTGCCAATTTTGTGGTCGGTGTAAACCGTACCGTCTTCTTTAGTGACTTTTGGCATATGACAGTCAGCGCACACGACGTTGTTTTTGCCATGAATGCCGTCACGCCATGTTTCGTACTCTGGGTGCTGCGCTTTTAGCATTGGCGCTTTAGAAACTTTGTGCGTCCAGTCTTTAAAGCCAAGCGCATCGTAGTACTGCTCCATTTCATCTACATTGGTGCCCATATCCCAAGGGAATTTTACTGCCTTGGTTGGGCCTGTGAAGTAGTACTCAACGTGGCACTGACCACAAACCGAAGCTTGCTGATCAAGTCGAGATTGCTCTTCGAATGGCTTACCGATAGCTACCATGGCACGCTCTACATATGGGCGTGTCAGTGCTAGAGCAGGTTCACCGTTTTTAAAGCCTTCGCTTCGTGTGTCGTGACAATCTGAACAGCCAATAGGGTTGGCAATTTGATCGCCCAACCGTGACCATTTACCTTCGAAGTAACCATCTTCACCACGTTCGTCTATGACGCGAGCAACGTCTGGGCTTTTACAGCTCCAACATGCCATCGGCATTGGGCCGGAGTTTTCGTCCATTGGTGCGCCAGTACGTAGAGTTTCGCGTACATCATCAAGGGCGTAATAGTGACCACGAGCTTTGTTGTAGTCTTTAGCGAAACCATAACCTGCCCAAAGAATGACCATGTTTGGGTCTCCCGCGAGGGCATCTTCAATCTGTTCGCTTTCTGAGGTGGCTTTCCAGGAGTGGAATTGATCAGGGTGATCTTGCTCAAAGGCTTGATTTCTAGGGTCCATCACGCCTTTTTCATTGGATGCAGCAAGGGCAGTCGTGCTCGTCAATGAGCCGACCATTAATAATATTGCTGCAACGGAACTTGGTATCCAGTGCAATTTTTTCACAGTGTCTTCTCCATAATTCTGTTTGTTATTAGCAGCGTTGTGAACTGGCTATACCAAATATAAGAATTGGAGAACTGAAACATATTGTAATAAAAAGAAACGTTTTTGATTAATACAGTGACACGTCTTCATTGTTCCAGATCAATTTACACTAGTGACCCAGTTCAAAGATTAATTCTTATACCCCTAAAGGGTTAGTTTTGATGGTTTTTCATACGTGAGAACGACTAGCTTTATGATAATGAAATCTATTATCAACAATGACTTAGCCTTTATTGGTGTATAAAAAATAGGGTGATTTAGGTCGCTTTTTAACCATGGCTTTTGAGCAAAGTTTCTCTCGTTAAGTAATATATAAGCGATAGGGCGTTGTGGCTTTTCCAAAATAAGAATTGATCTCATTTGGAGTGAATTTATTTCATTTCGAAGGGCGTTAATTTTGACCAGTTTACTGAGTGTATTTTTCAACTTAATAGCTGGTATAAGGAAAGGATGAAATGGGCAATATAAAGTTGACCATAGTCATAATGCTCAAGTCTCTGCTTGCATTCTGCCTCTATGGTTATTCACTTCATGCCGTTGCCGACACTTCAGCGATGCCGTCTGAAGGGAAATCGACACGTCACGAAGTCACACTTATCCGAGACAAAGATTACAAATGTATTCAATGTCACAAGGACTCACAAAACACCATCCACCAAACTCATACCGTTGAGAAGTTTGAAGAGGTGGGTAAAACCCTCAATTGTACAACCTGCCATGGCAACATCGGGCCAGATCATCGTGAAGGTGCTCCGGTTGTGAAGAAGTATGGACCAGCGCAGTCGCAACAGGGTACAGAAAAAGTTCAGTTTTCTCAGCAGCAAGTGTTGGACGCCAACGGCAAATGTATGAATTGCCACGTACCTGAAAATTTGCGTGAGGTGAGTTGGACTCATGATGTGCATGCCAAGAACCTAACCTGTTCAAACTGCCACGATGTTCACGGGGCGAAGAAGTCTGGTGTTCTGAGTATGGAGCGCAAAGAGACAATACAACTGTGTGTGGACTGCCACTCTGACTTCAATCAAATCGAGAAGGAGAGGTGATATGAGCTGTTCGAGACGAAACTTTTTAACCGGTGCCGGTGCAGTTATTTTCACCACGGGCGTGGCGGGAACCTCCATCCTTAATAGTCGAAAAACATTGGCTAATGTCGAACAAGATGGCACCAAGCTGTACGGCATGATTCATGATGAAAATGCGTGTATTGGTTGTACAGCCTGTACAGATGCATGCCGAGAAGTGAATAAAGTGCCTGAAGGTGTGTCACGCCTAGAGATAGTTCGCAGTGAGCCGAAAGGTGAATTTCCAGATGTGGAATACCGCTTTACCCGTAATTCTTGCCAACATTGTGACAACGCGCCGTGCGTGATGGTCTGCCCAACGGCGGCAGCCTATAAAGATCCCGAAACGGGGATTGTCGATGTCCATAAAGAGAAGTGTGTCGGTTGTGGTTACTGCTTGGCGGCGTGTCCTTACCAAGTGCGCTTCTTCCATCCTGAAGAAGGCTCGGCCGATAAGTGTAACTTCTGCCGCGATACCAACTTGGCACAAGGGAAGCTGCCGGCTTGTGTGGAATCTTGCCCAACTCAAGCTTTGGTGTTTGGCGACCTTAACGACCCCAACAGTGAGATCAACAAGGTGCTAAATAATGAGGTTGTGTATCGCGATAAGGTGCATCTGGGTACCAAACCTAAGCTCTACAAAATCCCATATGACAAAGGGGAGGTGTAATCATGAACGGATTAGAAAGTGCATTTCACTTTGACTCATTAGTATGGGATTGGATCATCGCAATCTATTTGTTCCTAGCGGGTATGTCGGCGGGTGCGGTGATGATCTCTATTTACTTGAAACGCAAAGTGATTGAAGGCGATGCTGCGCATAATGGCATCATGAAGGCCACCGCTTGGCTCGCGCCATTTGGTATTATTTCAGGCCTAACGATTTTAATTTTCCACTTAACCAAGCCGTTAATGTTTTGGAAAATCATGATCTATTTCAACGTTACTTCGGTGATGTCGATGGGCGTTATTTTGTTCCAAGTCTATATGGCAGTGCTGTTTGTATGGATTGGGATTATTTTCAGAAAGACCATTATGGAGTTCTTGAAAGGGCGTTTTGCGTTCGTTGATGGCTTATTGAAGAAGTTTGGCGAGTTTGAGAACTCGATTGAGCTGTTCTTAGGCTTCTTGGCGGTCATGCTAGCCGCTTACACAGGCTTCTTATTGTCTGCACTACAGACCTACCCAATGCTGAACAATCCAGTGCTACCGATTTTGTTTTTGTTCTCTAGTTTGTCATCTGGTGCAGCGGCATGTTTGCTGTTTGGTATCTTGGTGTTCAAAGAGCCAACATCCAGCCCTAGCGTGAAGTGGGTGCATGGTTTTGAACGTCCAGTTGTGATTTTTGAGCTGTTTGTCTTGGTGACTTTCTTTACGGGCTTGATTTTCAGTGGTGGTCAAAACGAAGTGGCGGCGTGGAATGCCATCGGAGGTGGCTTCTGGTCAAACTGGTTCTGGTTTGGAGTCGTCCTCATCGGTATGTTACTTCCTTTAACACTCAATGCGGTGTCGCCAACTGAAGTTCGCCACAATCATGGCTTTATTTTGGTGGTCACTAGCTTAAGTTTGGTGGGGGTTTTAATGCTTAGAACCTTTATTCTTTATGCAGGTCAAATGACCGTTGTGTAGAGAAACTGCCGCAGAAGTTATAGAAGCAAGTTAAGAGACAGTATGATTGGAGAGTTAGCGCTATTCGCGCTTGTGATCGTCGCGGTAATGAACACTCTTGTGTTTATTGCGCACCCCGTAAGTTGGGTGACAAAGAAACAGCACACTTTTGTCACCTTAACTTGGAGTGCACGTTTGGGCGCTATTCTCTCTGTGTTGAGCTTACTCGGCTTAGGCTGGCTATTTCTGCAAGACCAGTTTCAGTATCTGTATATTTCCACTCACTCCAATTCGGCTTTGCCAACGTTTTTTAAGTTTGCCGCCGTTTGGGGCGGGCATCAGGGCTCCATGCTGTTTTGGGTGATGACCTTGTGCCTTTGGGCTGCTGTAATTTCCTTTGCTCGAACCATGAGGGCGAGGCTTAAGGCTGACACGCTTTGGGTTATGCATGGTCTAATTGCTGCTTTTGCTTGGTTTACCATACTGACTTCAAACCCGTTTGAGTTTAATGAGCAGTGGCTCACTCAAGGGCGAGATCTGAATCCGATGTTGCAAGATGTCGGACTTATTTTTCACCCGCCATTGCTCTATTTGGGTTATATCGGTTACTCCGTGGTCTTGGCGTTGGCATGTGGCGCGCTGATGCAGCCTGAATTTGAACAGCGTTGGCTCTATTTCGCGCAAAAAGTATCGCTGGTTGCATGGGCCTTTTTAACTGCAGGTATCGCTTTAGGATCATGGTGGGCCTATTACGAGCTAGGTTGGGGCGGCTGGTGGTTCTGGGACCCAGTTGAAAATGCCTCTTTGTTGCCTTGGTTAACTGGAACGGCATTGCTCCACAGTTTGATGGCGTCACGCCGCTATCAAATGATGCAGTTTCTCTCTTTAGCTCTTGCGATTATTACGTTTAGCCTCAGTATTCTTGGGACTTTCATCGTGCGATCTGGCGTGCTCACCTCGGTACATGCGTTTGCCGTGGACCCAGGTAAAGGTATTGCTCTGTTGGCGATTTTGGCCATTGTGTTGGTCGTTGCCTTAGGGCTTTTGATTGTAAAGGGCGAGGATCTCAAGTCCCAGCCGATTCAAGCAGTAACAAGTCGCAGCTATGCCGTTTTTATTGGTGTCGGCCTGCTTATCATTGCCACCTTTACCGTGTTTCTCGGTACGTTTTATCCAATGATCTATGAGCTATTGGGTTGGGGAGGATTTCGGTTGGTGCGCCATACTTTAATGCGTTATTTGTGCCTTTAACCTTATTAGTCATGGTGTTGATGGGCGTGGCACCATTAGTTAAATGGTGGCGGGGAACCTATGTAACAGGCAAGTTTGTGTTTGGATTAGCCTGTGGTTCTATCTTACTTGGCACAGGGTTCTATTCTCTACTTTTTGGGTTTTGGGACACTCATGTTCTTTTTTACTACAGTACATCTGACCTGGGTGTTAACCGCTTGGATAGTGCTTACCCATGTTTATATGCTTGTCCAAACTCAGTGGCAATTGAGTAAAGTGGGAATGGTATTGGCACATGTGGGGATTGCGGTCATGGCTGTCGGTGCGGCAACCAACGCGGAGCACTCCTTTGAAGTTAACCGAAAGTTAGCGCCAGGCAGCGAGTTTGCCTTTGGCGATTGGCACGTGAAATATCAAGATACCCAGTGGCATATTGGCCCGAACTATACTGCGGAGCGAGCTGAAATCGAGTTCTCGAAAGCGGAGCAAAGCTTTGTGGTTCGTCCTGAACGTCGGCACTATTTAGTGCGGGTAATGAACATGAGTGAACCGTCAATTAAACGGTTCTGGCATGGAGACTATTACGTTACGCTAGCAGAGAAAGTTGACCGCCACGCTTATGCCGTCAAATTTCAATACAAAGCGACCATTCACTGGATTTGGCTAGGGGCTATGTTGGGCGTTGTTGGTGTCGCGATGAGTTTAGCTTGTGCTGAAACGAAGCGTAAGGAGGCGCGAGCGCATGCGGCAATCGAAAACACTTAAGCTGGCCGTTCTAATTCTCACGGTACTGATTTTTAGTTCGGTAATGTTGGTGTCGTTAAATAAATCTAACCAAATCGATTCAAGCGCTGTTACGCTGTTCCCAAGTTTTCATCTAGATGCTTTAGCTGAACCACATAAATCGCTTTCTGAACAGATCCTCAAGCGCGAGGTTTTTCAATTAGTTAATGTTTGGGCATCTTGGTGCGGTATTTGTGCCAGTGAGCACCCCAAGTTGGTGGCGTTAGCCAATCAAGGTGTGCCAATTATCGGGCTAAATTATCGAGACTCAGAGAAAGGTGCGCTGAAATACTTAGGCCAACACGGCAACCCTTACCAAGAGGTTATCTACGACCCTCAAGGTCGTTTAGCGATTGATTTAGGGGTGATTGGTACTCCAGAAACTTATCTGGTTGATGGTCAAGGTAACATAGTAAAGAAGTTTTCTGGCAAGCTGACTGATAAGGCTTGGCGCAAGCACTTTGCATCCTACTTTGTGCAGTGAGGTTTAAGTGATTCGAATTTACCCTGCGTTTATCAACGGTTTTATCGCGCTTGTAATCGGTGTTTTATCTGTATTTTTCTCTCCCAGCTCTCTTGCCGATGAGGCTTTGTTTGCTCCTGCGGACAAACAAGTGATCGAGCAAGTTGAACTGTTTGAGTTTAGTTCGCCGGAGAAGCAGAAACGCGCCATTGCCTTGGCAAAGGCTTTGCGCTGTCCACAGTGTCAAAATCAAAACTTAGTGGAGTCTAACTCGCCAATAGCTAAAGACCTTCGGCTTATCGTGTTCCAAATGATTGAGAGCGGCGATAGCGAACAACACGTAGTGGACTATATGACGGCTCGCTATGGGGATTTTGTTCGCTATAAACCCGCATTGACCCTGCAAAACTCACTGCTTTGGGGGTTGCCCGTTCTTTTTGTTTGTCGGATTTGTGGGGCTCTCCTTTTACAAAATATCTCGTCGCTCATCATCACGTTAGACCCTACTGATAAGTCACTCACAGATTTAGTCGCTTAGGTCGCTTTAAAAGTGTTACCTTGAATCTTATAGGGATAACGACTTGTGAATACGGCTTGGTGTCCCCATTTCTCATCTCACAAAGACAACAATCGAGCGATGAGTTTTACGTGCGTTACAGTTTCGAACAGTATGACAAACATGGATTTTTAAAAGCCCCATTGCTACTTTGGCTTGGGTGGGCATTTTTAGCGAAAGCTTGGGTGGTGTTTGTCGTCGCAGGCGCGAGCGAGAAAGCGGCAGTAAAATACTCGAAATTGTCTACCCAGATCACTCCATGCTCTATCTCGGGCTAGCGATGGGTGTTCCAAGCATTGCTTTAATGTGGCTGATCAGTTTGAGAAACCCAGAAAGAGCTTGGCTAAACCGCATTGTAGCATGGGGTAAGCCCGTCACGATTTTGACCGCAGCGGGACAGCTTGCTCAAACTCTCTATCATATCTATTTACAAAATGGCGTATTCAGTTGGACCAATGGTTTAACGTCAGTCGCTTTGTTATGGTTTACTCTATATCTAGTGAACAGTAAGAGCGTGGCGGATTGTTTTTATAATCCGCCTGAAACTTAAGCCATGGGAAACCTAAGAACGTTCTCTGACTGATCGCAATCAATACGACGTATTAAAAAAACACTACACTGAGCAAAAAATTAAGTGAGGAACTCATCATGAATCAGCCGCAAAGCGCTATTTTGCCGGAAGCCGGACCTTTCGCACAGTACACTCTGCTCAAGGTCAACGACAATGCTCAAGACGTATTGGGGCAGCTTAAAGGGCTTCCAAGCTTGGTTGAGGAGTTAAATACTCAACAGCCAGAGGCAAACTTAACGGTTAGCGTTGCGTTTACTAAGTCATTCTGGACGAAACTTGATGCTGAAATGCCAGCTGAACTTATCGACTTCCCAGAGCTAGGTGAAGGGGATGTTGTTGCACCGAGCACTGACGTTGATGTACTCCTTCACCTTCATTCAGAACGTCACGATCTGCATTTTTACGTGCTTCGTAAACTATTAAGTCAGATAAATGAATATGTTACCGTGGTGGATGAAACCAGTGGTTTCCGTTACCTAGATTCTCGCGACATGACAGACTTTGTCGATGGTACAGAAAACCCGAAAGAAGCCGTGCGCGAAGAAGTAGCGATTGTCCCTGCAGGTGAATTTGCAGGCGGTAGCTACGTGATGGTTCAGCGCTTTATTCACGATTTACCGGCGTGGAACCGTTTGGGTGTATCAGCGCAAGAGAAGGTGATTGGCCGTACTAAGCCAGATTCTATCGAGCTTGATGATGTGCCTGCGGCATCGCACGTTGGCCGTGTTGATATTAAAGAAGAAGGTAAAGGCTTGAAGATTGTTCGTCACAGCTTGCCGTACGGCTCCGCGAGTGGCGACCACGGTCTGCTGTTCATTGCTTACTGTAATACGGTTCATAACTTCAAAGCGATGTTAGAGAGCATGTATGGTGTAACAGACGGCAAGACAGACCAAATGCTGCGCTTCACTAAAGCCGTGACAGGTGCGTACTTCTTCGCTCCTTCGCTAACAATGTTGGAATCTCTGAGCGTTAAGTAACTCTGTAATTTCGCTATATACAAATAAGTGATTGATAAGCCGAGCCTATGCTCGGCTTTTTTGCGTGCGTTATTTGACATTATTGGTGGAAAAAGCGCTAAAGAAACCATCAAACCAACCGATACATTAGCTGGGAAACCATTTTTATAAGCCAGCTCTTACGAGCTAGCGCTTCGCCTTTGATGCTTAAAATGTAAAGAGGAATGCGACAACCATGTCCATCACCGTTAATACCAATGTTGCTGCAATGACGGCACAACGCCACTTAGGGACTGCGACTGATATGCTCAATCAGTCCCTAGAGCGTTTGTCTTCAGGAAGCCGTATTAACAGTGCTAAAGATGATGCAGCAGGGTTGCAGATCTCGAATCGTCTCGAATCGCAAATGCGCGGTTTAGACGTTGCTGTGCGAAACGCCAATGATGGTATTTCAATCATGCAAACTGCAGAAGGGGCGATGCAAGAGTCGACCAATTTGCTTCAACGTATGCGTGACCTCTCTTTGCAATCGGCAAATGGCTCGAATAGCAAAGCAGAGCGAGTGGCATTACAAGAAGAAATGACAGCTTTGAATGCTGAATTGAACAGGATTGCCGAAACTACCTCTTTTGGTGGTCGAAAATTGCTCAATGGGTCATTTGGAGAGTCTTCATTTCAAATAGGTGCAAGCTCGGGCGAAGCGGTTCAGGTTTCTTTGCTTAATATGCGCTCTGATACTTTGGATATGGGAGGATTCTCTTATCTCTCTGCGGCGCAGGCTGATTCAACTTGGCAGGTCACCCAAGGTAATCAAACCTTCAATATGACCTACACCAACGCGCAAGGTCAGCAAGAGCAAATCAATATAGAAGCCAAAATTGGTGACGATATTGAACAACTGGCCACGTACATCAACGGCCAAACCGATAAAGTCTCAGCATCGGTAAATGAAGATGGGCAACTGCAAATCTACATGGCGGGTAAAGAGACAGCAGGTACTATTGCTTTTTCTGGGTCACTGGCTAGCCAATTGCAGATGAACACCGATGGTTATGATGTGGTTGATAACATAGATATAACCAGTGTTGGTGGTGCTCAAAGTGCTGTGTCTGTGCTTGATACGGCTTTGCAACATGTTGATAGCCATCGGGCCGAATTGGGTGCGATGCAAAACCGCTTTAGTCATGCGATCAATAATCTTGATAACGTGCATGAGAACTTAGCAGCGTCTAATAGCCGTATTAAAGATACCGACTATGCCAAGGAAACGACGCAAATGGTGAAGCAGCAGATCTTGCAGCAGGTCAGTACATCCATCCTTGCTCAAGCAAAGCAGCAACCGAATCTCGCCATCACTTTGCTTGGATAGTTGCGCCACCTTTGCGCAGCAAAACCGAATTCTATCGACCAGAGAAAAGTAAACTTTAGGGCTAATTTTTGCAAAAAAGTCATAATTTAGCGTCTTCATCACGTTTAAGTTCCTAAAGACATTTTTCTCAAAAAAAACTTAAAAAATTTCTCAAGGTTTGGAAAAACGCGCCGTTAATAAAAGTAACTTTGAGAGAACTCGTTAAGAGACAAATTTACAAGTTGGTTTTCCGAGACGTCGGAAGCCGGAAACATCGGAAAATCAATTGGAGAAATACCATGGCAGTGAACGTAAACACAAATGTATCAGCAATGACAGCGCAACGTTACCTAAACAGCGCGACTAATGCTCAACAAACATCAATGGAACGCCTATCTTCAGGCTTTAAGATCAACAGCGCAAAAGATGATGCGGCAGGTCTTCAAATTTCTAACCGTTTGAATGTTCAAAGCCGTGGTCTTGATGTTGCAGTACGTAACGCGAACGATGGTATCTCTATCGCTCAAACCGCTGAAGGTGCGATGGACGAAACAACCAACATCCTACAACGTATGCGTGACCTATCTCTACAATCGTCAAACGGCTCAAACAGCAAATCTGAGCGTGTAGCGATTCAAGAAGAAGTAACTGCACTTAACAACGAACTTAACCGTATCGCTGAAACGACTTCTTTCGGTGGTAACAAGCTTCTAAACGGCACATTTGGTACTAAATCTTTCCAAATCGGTGCTGACAACGGTGAAGCAGTAATGCTGTCAATGAACAACATGCGTAGCGATAACGCTGACATGGGTGGTACAGCATTCAAAGCAGCAAACGCTAAAGACAAAGACTGGAGCGTTCAAGCGGGTGCAAACGACTTAACAATCAACGTGACAGATAACGCAGGTGTTGCACAAACTATCAACATCAACGCGAAAGAAGGCGATGATATCGAGCAGCTAGCGACTTACATCAACGGCCAAACTGACCTAGTGACAGCTTCTGTTGACGAAGACGGTGCACTGCAAGTTTACGCAGGTAACAACAAAGCAGACGGCTCTACAGTCGCATTCTCGGGAAGCCTATCTGGTGAGCTATCGTTTGGTGCAGCTTCTGCAGTAACGGTTAACGACATCGATGTAACATCAGTAGGTGGTTCTCAAGAATCGGTTGCTATCATCGACAGCGCACTACAGTTTGTAGATAGCCACCGTGCAGAGTTGGGTGCATTCCAAAACCGCTTTAACCACGCTATCAATAACTTGGATAACATCAACGAGAACGTTAACGCGTCTAAGAGCCGAATCAAAGATACCGATTTCGCAAAAGAGACAACAGCACTAACGAAATCTCAAATCCTGTCTCAAGCTTCAAGCTCAATCTTGGCTCAAGCGAAACAGGCTCCAAACTCAGCGTTAAGTCTTCTAGGCTAAGCAAACTGAGAAAACAAAAAATCCAGCTTCGGCTGGATTTTTTGCGTTTGGGCCTAAACCCAATATCTACGTTAAGCTGACTATCTACATTAAGCACAATGAGACTATGAACCAGATCGTCAGTTGATATTGAAGAGTTGGAACAAGAAGGTAAAAAAGTTGTTACGCGTCACGTTTTATACTGCCAAATAAAAAAAATCGAAAATAATTTAATTTTTTCCTAAAGCTTATTTTTCCTTCGCCGTTACAGGACTGAGAGAAATGAGATGTGCCAAAGTGAGGTGAGAGACACTGAGGCGCATCAACCTTAATGCCAAAGGAGATCAATTATGGCAATAAACGTAAACACGAACGTGTCGGCGATGACCGCTCAGCGTTACCTCAACGGTGCGGTGGACGGAACTCAGAAGTCGATGGAACGCTTATCTTCGGGTTACAAGATCAACAGTGCTCGAGATGATGCGGCTGGTCTACAAATCGCGAACCGCCTAACGTCACAAAGCCGTGGCTTAGACATGGCTGTACGTAACGCAAATGATGGTATCTCTATTGCTCAAACCGCTGAAGGTGCGATGAATGAGTCAACCAACATTTTGCAACGTATGCGCGACCTTTCCCTACAATCTGCTAACGGCTCCAACTCTCGCTCAGAGCGTGTTGCAATCCAAGAAGAAGTCACAGCACTAAATCACGAGTTGAACCGTATCGCGGAAACGACGTCGTTTGGTGGTAATAAACTTCTTAACGGTACATACGGTACCCAATCTTTCCAAATCGGTGCAGGCTCTGGTGAAGCAGTTCAGCTAACAATGGGTAACATGCGTTCTGATACGGCAGATATGGGTGGTAAAGCGTATGTGGCAACAACTGGACAAACACCAGACTGGACAGTGACCACAGCAACTGACCTAACACTTGACTATACTGATCGTAATGGTGAGGTACAATCACTGACGATTAATGCAAAGGAAGGTGACGATTTAGAGCAGCTTGCAACTTATATCAATGGTCAAAGCCAGATGTGAAAGCATCGGTGGGTGAAGAAGGTAAACTTCAACTATTCGCTGCTACCCAACAAGTAAACGGCGATGTGACTATTGGTGGTGGTTTAGCTTCAGAAATTGGTTTCGGTGCTGCGCAAGATGTAACAGTTGCTGATGTCGACGTGACAAGTGTTGCCGGTTCTCAGCAAGCGGTTTCTGTCATTGATGGCGCATTGAAAGCGGTAGATAGCAACGTGCTTCTCTAGGTGCTTTCCAAAACCGTTTCGGACATGCAATTAGTAACTTAGATAACATCAACGAGAACGTTAACGCGTCTCGTAGCCGTATTCAAGATACCGATTACGCGAAAGAAACGACACAGATGACGAAGTCTCAAATCCTACAGCAGGCGAGTACTTCGGTTCTGGCGCAAGCAAAGCAGTCGCCTTCAGCTGCTCTTAGCTTATTAGGTTAACGGCTTAGCAATTCATTGCTGAGCGGGGGTTATACAGATGATGTATACCAACCTATAAGGTGGAAGGGAGATTGTTATGGAAATACCATCCTACACATCGAACATCCAGCCTAATGGCTCGCAAAGTGGCATAAAAAATTGCTTCAGAAAACGATAGTGCCAAGCGTGTTTCCTCTGAGCAACAGACACGCATAGCAACAGAGGCGAGAGACCAACGTCAACGATCGATGGAGCTTCGATTGAGCAGGCGCGAGAGCGTGAAAAGCTTAATCAAGCCGAAAGAGAGAGGATGATGGAGCAAATGAACGATTTCATTTCATCCATCAATACGGGGTTATCATTTCGAGTCGATGAAGCATCGGGTCGTGATGTCGTCACTATCTATGAAGCCAGTACTGGCGATATAATTCGACAGATACCGGAAGAGGAAATGTTAGAGGTGTTGCGACGCCTTAGAGAACAAACAAGCCGTCATCATTCGGGCTTGTTCGATGCTAAGGTGTAGTCGTTTAATTGTTTTGAGGTGAGTTAATGAGCTTAGGCCCGATGGGGATGAACTCTGGCATGGATATCAATTCCATGGTCAGCAAAATTGTCAATGCGGAACGTATGCCTAAACAGCAGCGCATTGATAATGAGCAGGTCAAAATTGATACCAGTATCAGTGCCTATGGTCGGCTTAGAGAGTCTCTCGATACAATGAAAACGCTCATGAACGAGTTTCGTCGTGAGCAAGCATTTGCAGCACGCACAGTGGAAACGAGTGACGATAATGTTGTTTCTGCTACGGCATCTACTGAGGCAATTGCTGGTAGATATGCAATCGATGTGTTGCAGCTTGCCCAAAGTCATAAAGTGGCATCGGACGTCCTAGACAAAGATGCGAAATATGGCCCGGGTAAGCTGCAGATTTCGACAGGTCGAGATTCATTCTCGATAGATGTACAACAAAATTCCAAGCTGGTGGATATTGTTCGTGGCATTAACGACTCGAAAGAGAACGTTGGCGTGCGCGCTTCCATCATCAATGACACCAACGGGCCGCGATTGATTGTGGCATCCAACCGTTCAGGTGCAGAACACACCATAAAGATGTCGGCTGAAGCTCAAGTCGGCGACCCTCTCAATAAGCTCGAATACAAAACCTTAGAAGACCGAGTTAAAGATCTTGAAGCAGCGCGCGCAGCAGCTCAAGAGCTGATTTCGCCACTCACCCCGATGGAAATTAAGCTTGCGCAGAAAGTGGCGGATCAAATCAGTGATGCAGCCAAGCAGGTCGACCTAGAAGTAGCCGAAGAGGCCAAGCAAGCTGCGCTAGAAGCGGATCCGAATGCGGATAAAGCGGGGAATGAGCTCTCTGAGAGTGCGATTGCCGCTGCGGCGGAGTCAAAGAAATACGTCAAACCGCAAGATAGAATTCCTGGCTGGACAGAAACGGCCTCAGGCACCTTACTGGACTCCTATTGGGAGCCAGAAGATGAGCTTGACGCAAAAGCGCTTGGCAAAAAAGATGACGTACCAGGTTGGAGCAATAGTGCTTCTGGTACGTTAACGGATTCCTACGTAACGCCAACAGAAGCGAAACAAGAGCTAGAACGAAAACTGGCAGCAGAAGAAGCCGCGATTCAACGCGCATTAGCGACGGGGGAGATCACGCCAGAGCAAGCAAAACAGATGGAACGTGCGAAGCTCACACCGGAAGAGCGTGCCTATCTTGAGAAGGTAGATCAAGCGAACTTGGATCTTGAGGCTGCTCAAACTGCCTTTGATACCTACCGAGGTATGACGGAAGTGCAAGCGGGGCAGGATTCTCAAGTAATGCTCGATGGCGTTGCGATGCTGTCTAGTCACAATAACGTGATTGAGAATGCCATTGACGGTGTTGACCTAACAGTCAAAGGCAAAACAGATCCGGGTACACGACCAGCAGAGATTGGTATTGAATATGACAGACCTGGTGTCCGTGAAGATATCGAGACATTTGTCGCAGCGTATAACCAGTTTTATCAACTGTCTAAAGAACTATCTGGTGTAGACCCTAGAACAGGGCAAGCAGGCCCACTTGCGGGTGACAGCATTGTTCGAAGTGCTGATCAACGATTAAAGTCTGTTTTTTCCTCAAGTATTGAAAATGCGCCTGAAGATGTGAAGTCACTGACGGAGTTTGGTATTACCACCACACGTCAAGGTACGTTAGAAATCAACTACACTATGTTAGATCGCCAGTTGAACAACAACTTCAACAAATTGGCAGATTTCTTTGGCGGCAACAATGGTTTTGCTAAGAAAGTCGAAGATGCGATTCAAAGCATGACTGGTGTGACAGGCTCAATTAGAACGCGCGAACAGAGCTTAACGGAGCGTAATTACCGAATACAGGATGACCAGGTGGCATTGGATCGCCGCATGGACACGTTAGAGAAGAGAACTCATGCCAAATTTTCGGCGATGCAAGACGCGACGGGTAAAATGCAATCGCAGCTTGCCGGGATGATGAGTGCTTTGGGTTAGTAAATGGACCAGTATCTCTCAGAAATTAGTGAAGTAGATCACGAAATTCGCCGTGTTGTATCATCGAATGACGTTAATCCTGAAGAAATCGCAAGATTGGTCGATACAAGGGAACAGATATTGCAGAAAGTAATATCGTTGATTAACGATAACCCAGAACTTAAACAGTCCGAGCGGTGGAAACTTGCCGTTCAGGAAACCAAGTCCTTGGTTGAGTTGATGCAGAGCAGAACCATCGCGATTGGCAGCGAGCTGAAAAAATATCGTCATGGGAATAAATCTGTACAACAATATAAGAAGTTTTTATAAAAGAGGAATACTATGCGTGGTTCATTACAGGCTTACAAGAAAGTATCAGTTGATAGCCAACTGAGTGCGGCCTCCCCGCATAAGATCGTTCAAATGCTGATGGCAGGTGCGATTGAGCGCCTAATCCAAGGTAAAGCAGCGATGGAGCAGGGTAACATTCCTGTGAAAGGTGAGCGCTTGGGTAAAGCCCTAGATATCATTATTAGTCTTAGAAGTTGTCTTTCTATGGATGATGGTGGCGACGTGGCAAAGAATTTAGATCAGCTTTATGAATTCATGATCACACAAATTTCTACGGCCAATCATCAAAATGATCCACAGCCAATTGATGATGTAATCGACATTATTCGTGAAATAAAATCAGCTTGGGACCAAATTCCAACCGAATATCATAATCTCACTGCTTCTGATGTAGGTATGTAATTCGGTAACAAAGTTTCCACTAATGTCACACCAAGTAATTGCTTGGTTGCCTTATTTTTTTTATCAAATAAAATAGAAGCCACTTTATAGCCTAGTGGCTTTTTTTGTTGCTGAATTATATAGATTGTCTATCGTTAACATTAGATATGACAATATTATCTATTGATATTGAACCAGCCACATCGTATTCAAAATGAAGGCAATCATTCTCACCTATGCAAGGTTTAGCGAAACTACTTGTGATTGAAGACGACGATTCAAAGCGTATCAATCTGAGTAACATATTAGAATTTGTTGGAGAGCAGTGCGAAGCAATTACCTCTAGCCAGATAGACAATGTTGAATTGTCGGGGCTTTGGGCGGGTTGTATCGTAGGCTCAGTCAAAGGGAATAAGCTGACAACCACGCTAAGTGACAAGTTAGTGAGCGCCAATCACATTCCACTACTTATTGCCGGCAAACAGCCATATTCTCTAGAGGATTACCCGCATTACGTGGGTGAATTGGAATATCCTCTCAACTACCCTCAATTAAGCGAAGCTTTGCGTCATTGCAAAGAGTTCTTGGGTCGTAAAGGTATTTCTGTCGGCGCTTCAAATCGTAAGAATACTCTATTCCGCAGCCTAGTTGGCCAAAGTCATGGTGTGCAAGAAGTTCGCCACTTGATCGAGCAAGTAGCTTCAACGGAAGCGAATGTGCTCATTCTTGGTGAGTCCGGCACGGGTAAAGAAGTGGTTGCGCGTAATATTCATTATCACTCAGCTCGACGTAATGGCCCATTTGTGCCGATTAACTGTGGTGCGATTCCTCCAGATTTGCTTGAAAGTGAACTGTTTGGTCATGAGAAAGGGGCATTTACCGGCGCATTAACTTCGCGTAAAGGTCGCTTTGAATTGGCAGAAGGTGGCACACTGTTTCTTGATGAAATTGGCGATATGCCAATGCCAATGCAGGTGAAGTTGTTGCGTGTACTTCAAGAGCGTTGCTTTGAGCGTGTCGGTGGTAACAATACGATTAAAGCGGATGTGCGCGTTATCGCAGCGACACACCGTAATCTAGAGTCGATGATCGATGATCACTCTTTCCGTGAAGATCTTTATTACCGCTTAAATGTATTCCCAATCGAGATGCCAGCGCTTAAAGAGCGCAAAGATGACATCCCATTACTACTTCAAGAGCTAATGACTCGTATGGAAGCGGAAGGTGGGCAGCCAATTTGCTTCACACCGCGAGCAATTAACTCTTTGATGGAACACGATTGGCCGGGTAATGTCCGTGAGTTGCGAACTTGGTTGAAAGGATGATCATCCTGTATCCAAATAGCCTAGTAGATGTGAATCACCTGCCAACGAAATATCGTTACAGCGACATTCCTGAGTTCCACGCGGAGCATTACGGAACAGAAAGTGTAGAAGACCAAGAGCGTGAAGCGTTAGCGGATATCTTCTCTGAGAACTTTACGTTTGAAGAAGAAGAGGTGTCATTTGCTGAGCATGCTAACCCGCCACAAGGCCTACCTCCTGAAGGGGTAAACTTGAAGGAGCTTCTAGCAGACCTTGAAGTCAACATGATCAGCCAAGCCCTTGAAGCGCAAGGTGGTGTTGTTGCGAGAGCAGCAGATATGTTGGGTATGAGACGCACAACCTTGGTTGAAAAAATGCGTAAGTACAACCTTCAACGTTAGGTGTTAACATCAAAAATTTGACCGTCAATAAGATGACTTAAGGTTAACCTGTTGATAATTAACAATAAAAGCCTGGCTTGCATTTTGCATCTCAGGCTTTTGTAGTTTTTAGGCAAATTTATGACATCGAGACCGCAGTCACTATGGAAAATCACTCACATCTCGACTCACTTGAAGATCAGGTAGAGCGCTATAAGCAGGTGTTAGACGTCATGCCAGCAGGCGTGATCTTGTTAGATACGCAGGGTGTGGTTAGGGAAGCCAACCCAGAAGCCGCGAAAATTCTTGAGGTACCTCTTGCTGGGGAAAAGTGGTTTTCCATTATTCAAAGTGCTTTTGATCCTAAAGAAGATGATGGTCACGAGATCTCGCTGCGAAATGGCCGTAAAGTTCGCTTAGCTATCTCCGCATCTGCAACGGGTCAGTTAATTCTGATTACCGACCTAACTGAAACACGCTTATTGCAGTCAAGAGTCAGTGACTTACAAAGATTATCCTCGCTTGGTCGAATGGTCGCATCATTAGCACACCAAGTGAGAACGCCACTATCGAGTGCTATGTTATATGCCTCAAATTTGGGGGCGCCAAACCTTCCGCCTGCAACGAAAGATCGATTTCAATCTAAGTTAATGGACCGTTTGCATGATCTTGAGAAGCAAGTAAACGACATGTTGTTGTTTGCTAAAGGTGGCGACAACAAAGTAGTGAAGGCGTTTACCCTTGCACAGTTGGTCGATGAGTTTTCGCCTATGGTGGAGACAGCACTGAAAAATGGTGATATCGACTACTGCCAAGAAGTAGAAGAGCACGACACGGTGTTGATGGGCAATTCAAACGCCATTGCTTCAGCTCTTAGTAACTTGGTGCTCAATGCGATTCAAATTGCGGGTAAGGGCAGCCAAATTGATGTATTTTTCCGCCCGTTAATGGTGAGCTGAAAATCTCAGTTCAAGACAGTGGCCCTGGTGTCCCTAAAGAACTACAAGCTAAAATTATGGAACCATTCTTTACTACACGCTCACAGGGCACTGGCCTTGGACTTGCGGTGGTGCAAATGGTGTGTCGCGCACATGATGGGCGACTAGAACTGATTTCAGAGGAAGGCGATGGCGCCTGTTTTACTATGTGCATCCCACTGGAACGCGCTGGTGTTAGCCTCAAGAAGCAATGATTGGAGAAGAATAATGGCTCAAAGCAAAGTATTGATCGTAGAAGATGATGAAGGCCTACGTGAAGCACTGGTTGATACTCTTGCCCTAGCGGGGTATGAGTGGCTAGAAGCTGACTGCGCAGAAGATGCCTTAGTGAAACTCAAATCTAACTCAGTGGATATCGTTGTGTCTGATGTTCAGATGGCGGGCATGGGCGGACTAGCGTTGCTTCGCAACATTAAGCAGCATTGGCCGAATTTACCTGTTTTGCTAATGACGGCGTACGCTAACATCGAAGATGCGGTGTCAGCGATGAAGGAAGGTGCTATCGACTACATGGCCAAACCTTTCGCACCGGAAGTATTGCTGAACATGGTTAGCCGTTACGCACCAATCAAGTCCGATGACAATGGCGATGCCGTTGTTGCTGATGAGAAAAGTATTAAGCTCCTTGCTCTAGCAGATAAAGTAGCGAAAACCGATGCCAGTGTCATGGTTCTGGGCCCAAGCGGTTCGGGTAAAGAGGTGATGTCTCGCTACATCCACAACGCTTCAAATCGTAAAGATGGCCCATTTGTCGCAATTAACTGTGCGGCGATTCCTGACAATATGCTAGAAGCTACATTGTTTGGTTATGAAAAAGGTGCCTTCACGGGCGCAGTTCAGGCGTGTCCGGGTAAGTTTGAGCAAGCGCAGGGCGGTACAATCTTATTGGATGAAATCAGTGAAATGGATCTTGGCTTGCAGGCCAAACTACTTCGCGTGCTTCAAGAACGTGAAGTTGAACGCTTGGGTAGCCGTAAGAGCATCAAACTTGACGTGCGTGTACTGGCGACCAGTAACCGTGACCTTAAGCAATATGTGCAAGAGGGTAACTTCCGAGAAGATTTATACTATCGCTTGAACGTATTCCCAATCACTTGGCCTTCACTGAGTGAACGTAAAGGGGACATTGAGCCTCTAGCTAAGCACTTAATTGAAAGAAATTGCAAAAAACTTGGCCTTCCTGTGCCAAGCTTAGCAAATGAAGCCGTGAATAAACTTTTGCACTACACGTGGCCAGGGAATGTTCGCGAACTCGATAACGTAGTTCAACGTGCGCTAATTTTAAGCGAGAACGGCGATATTACGGCCGAGCATATTTTGCTCGAAGGTATCGACTGGCAAGATGCTGGAGGCCTGCAACAAGTCGTTGAAGGTGGCGAATCGGCAGTTGTGCCAAACATCAAGCCTGTTGCCGAGGCCGAAGCGTTGAAACCAATGAGTGCGGGTGCAAGCGGACTTGGTGGTGAGCTGAGGGACCAAGAGTACGCCATCATTTTGGAAACTTTGGTGGAATGCAACGGTCGCCGCAAAGAGATGGCCGAAAAATTGGGCATTAGTCCAAGAACGTTGCGTTACAAACTGGCTAAAATGCGAGATGCAGGAATTGAAATTCCTAGTTAGAATGGTGAACTTTTGATGTGGCATATTAATTGCTGCGTCAACTTTATTACGAAAGAACTAGTCAAAGAGTTGACATAGAGGTAGCGATGAAAATTGACGGATTCCAAAATGAAATGCAAGCAATGATGCTTGAAGCTACTAATGCTCGACCTACGGCGACTGGCCAGACTGTTGGTGCAGACTTTGGCGATATGCTCAGCAAAGCAATCAATAATGTCAACGGACTGTCTAAAACCTCAAGTGATTTGCAAATGCGTTTTGACCGTGGAGACGAAGACGTCTCATTGTCTGATGTAATGATTGCTCGAAACAAATCGAGCGTAGCGTTTGAAGCGACCATTCAGGTTCGCAATAAAATGGTAGAAGCTTATAAAGAGCTTATGAATATGCCAGTGTAAGTTAGGTTGCGACTGTGTCAGAAGAAAACAAATCTACAGATCTTACCGTATCCGACCCAGGTTCAGACACTGCTGTCATGGCCTCGTCGGATATGGACTTGGATGTTCAAAATCCAGATACGGATGAGAAAAGCTCATCTAAGTTTGATATGGCGATGGGCGATCTTGACCTACTGCGTCAGGTTGTTCTCGTTGTATCAATATCAATCTGTGTTGCGTTGATTGTAATGCTGTTTTTCTGGGTCAAAGAGCCGGAAATGCGCCCACTTGGTGCTTATGAGACAGAAGAACTGATCCCTGTCTTAGATTATCTTGACCAACAAAAGATGAATTACAAACTCGATGGCAATACGATTTTGGTGCCAGCGAGTGAATATAACAGCTTGAAGCTGAACATGGTTCGAGCTGGCTTGAATCAATCGAGTAATGCTGGCGACGACATTTTGATGCAAGACATGGGCTTCGGTGTTTCGCAACGCTTAGAGCGTGAGAGGCTTAAACTGAGTCGTGAGCGTCAGCTTTCTCTAGCGATTGAACAGATGCGCCAAGTGCGTAAAGCACGAGTACTACTTGCTCTACCACAGCAAAGCGTATTCGTTCGCCATAATCAAGAAGCCTCTGCTTCGGTCTTTTTAACCCTTCGTACGGGTACGAACCTTAGACAAGGTGAAGTCGATTCTGTTGTCGATATGGTGGCCAGCGCAGTTCCTGGCATGAAGCCATCGCGTATTACTGTTACTGACCAACATGGTCGTTTGCTTAGCTCAGGCTCGCAAGATCCTGCCTCTGCTGCTCGTCGTAAAGAGCACGAACTAGAGCGCAAACAAGAACAAGCTCTACGTGAGAAGATTGACTCGGTTCTGATCCCAATCTTGGGTTTGGGGAACTACACCGCGCAAGTTGATATTGAACTAGACTTCAGCGCAGTTGAACAGACTCGTAAGCAGTTTGACCCTAATACGCCTGCCACTCGAAGCGAATATACACTTGAAGACTATAACAACGGCAACGTCGTTGCGGGTGTTCCGGGGGCATTAAGTAATCAGCCTCCTGCTGATGCGTCTATCCCTCAAGATGTGGCGCAAATGAAAGATGGCTCATTGTTGGGGCAAGGTTCTGTACACAAAGAAGCAACGCGTAACTTTGAGCTGGACACTACGATCAGTCACGAGCGCCGACAAACCGGCGTTGTAAATCGTCAAACCGTTGCGGTTGCGATTAAAGACCGCTCAATTGTGAATCCAGATACGGGTGAAACGACTTATGTGCCATTGTCGCAAGATCAGCTTGATGCAGTTCGCCAAGTTCTTGTTGGTGCAGTAGGCTTTAATGAGCGCCGTGGTGATTTGCTCAACGTATTAAGTATGCAGTTTGCAGAGCCGGAAATTGAAACTATTGCTGATGTGCCAATTTGGGAACATCCGAACTTCAACGATTGGATTCGTTGGTTCGCCAGTGCCTTGGTTATCATTGTGGTCGTGCTTGTACTGGTTCGCCCAGCGATGAAAAAACTACTCAACCCTGCTGCTGAAGATGACGATGATCAACTGTATGGCCCAGATGGTATGCCAATCGGTGCCGATGGTGAAACAAGCCTAATTGGCGGGGACATCGAGGGCGGAGAGCTGTTTGAGTTTGGTTCGAGTATTGACCTTCCAAACTTACATAAAGACGAAGATGTGTTGAAAGCTGTTCGTGCCCTTGTTGCTAATGAACCAGAGCTTGCTGCTCAAGTTGTGAAGAATTGGATGGAAGATGCCTAATGATATTGTCCCTCAAGGCGAGGGTGACCAAGAGTCTGAAAACGCGATTGATATTTCGACGATACCTGGTGAGGAAAAGGCGGCTATTCTTCTATTGAGTTTGAATGAAGAAGATGCAGCGGGAATCATTCGCCACCTTGAACCTAAGCAGGTTCAGCGTGTGGGTAGTGCGATGGCACGTGCGGCAGATTTAAACCAAGAGAAAGTGGGTGCGGTGCACCGCGCGTTTTTGGAAGATATTCAAAAATACACCAACATTGGTATGGGCAGCGAAGACTTTATGCGTAATGCACTTGTCGCTGCACTGGGTGAAGATAAAGCAAATAACTTGGTTGACCAAATTCTACTGGGTACTGGTTCGAAAGGCCTCGATTCGCTTAAGTGGATGGATCCTCGTCAGGTAGCGAGCATCATCATCAACGAACACCCTCAGATTCAAACCATTGTGTTGTCCTACTTAGAAGCCGACCAGTCGGCAGAGATCTTGTCTCAGTTCGCTGAACGTGACCGTCTCGATCTTATGATGCGAATTGCGAACCTTGAAGAAGTTCAACCGTCTGCATTGGCAGAGCTGAATGAAATCATGGAGAAACAGTTTGCAGGTCAAGCGGGTGCTCAAGCTGCTAAAATTGGTGGCCTGAAAGCGGCTGCCGAAATCATGAACTACATGGACAACAATGTTGAAGGCATCTTGATGGATCAAATCCGCGATCAAGATGAAGATATGGCGACACAGATCGAAGATCTCATGTTTGTATTCGAGAACCTCATCGAAGTCGACGACCAAGGTATTCAGAAACTGCTGCGTGACGTTCCACAAGACGTACTTCAAAAAGCACTCAAAGGTGCCGACGATGCTCTACGCGATAAGATCTTCAAGAACATGTCTAAGCGTGCAGCTGAGATGATGGCTGATGACTTAGAAGCGATGCCACCGGTTAAAGTCTCTGACGTAGAAGCGGCTCAGAAAGAAGTACTGGCGATTGCGCGTCGTATGGCCGATGCCGGCGAAATTATGCTTTCTGGTGGTGCGGACGAGTTCTTGTAATCCACTTAAAAAGCTTTGTAGTTTAAAGATAATCAAAGTTTACCGCGTGAAGGATTTTTATGTCAGGTGAAAGAAAACGAGGCTTTTTGCGCCTGAATGATGACGAGCAAGTCGAGCAACCTAAAAAATGGGGCTTGCCTGACTACACGTCTGAAGCCAATAAAAATGCCAAAGAAACGGCGCTTAACTACGATCCGGGTTGGGTGCCGAACTTTGATGAACCGCAAGAAGAACAACCTCTTGAACTCACCGAGGAAGAAATCGAGCTGATCAAGCAAGGAGCCTATCAAGAAGGCATGTTGCAAGGTCAGGAAGCCGGTTTTAAACAAGGCTATGAGAAGGGTAAAGAGCAAGGCATTCAGGATGGCCATCAAGAGGGCCTAGCCGCAGGTAACGCCGAAGGTGTGGCTGCAGGTCAGGAGTTCATTCAGCAACAAGTACAAACCTTTGTGACACTGGCTAATCAGTTTGCTCAACCATTAGAGCTAATGAACGCACAGGTCGAGAAACAACTTGTCGACATGGTTTTGACTCTTGTAAAAGAAGTCGTCCATGTTGAAGTACAAACCAATCCTCAAGTCATTTTAGATACCATTAAACAATCGGTAGAAGCACTGCCAATTTCCGGCCACGCGATTACTTTGAAGTTGCACCCAGATGATGTCGCTATCATTCGCTCTGCTTATGGTGAAGAGCAATTAGAATTTCGCAATTGGACGCTAATGGAAGAGCCTGCGCTAAATCGCGGTGATGTTCAAATAGAGGCGGGTGAATCAAGTGTGAACTACCGTATGGAAGACCGCATTCGAAACGTTATTCAAAGCTTCTGCGGTACGAATCGCCATCAAGGAAGCGACTAATGCTGAGCTTGGACGAGCGTCTCAGTCAATACAAAACACAAGGTATCTCTTGTCGCCCAGTTGCGTCTGGTAAGTTAGTTCGTGTGGTTGGTCTAACGCTTGAAGCGACAGGTTGCCGCGCACCTATAGGTAGCCTTTGCACCGTAGAAACCATGGCGGGAGAGATGGAAGCCGAAGTAGTGGGCTTCTCTGGTGACAGCCTTTTTTTGATGCCAAGTGAGCAAATCACGGGCGTTTTACCTGGCGCTAAAGTCACACCGATGACGAGTGAAGCTGGATTGTCCGTGGGTATGGAGCTGCTAGGTCGTGTCATCGACGGTGTGGGCAACCCACTGGATGGCTTGGGACCAATTTATACGGATAAAAAAGCCCCATTCAACGCAGAGCCAATTAACCCACTGGCTCGTAAACCTATTACTGAACCTTTGGATGTCGGCCTGAAAGCGATCAATGGCTACTTACTGTAGGTAAGGGCCAGCGTATCGGTCTGTTTGCCGGTTCTGGTGTTGGTAAATCGGTTACGCTCGGTATGATGACGCGAGGCACGACAGCGCAAGTGGTTGTGGTTGGTCTCATCGGTGAGCGTGGACGAGAAGTAAAAGAATTCATCGAAGAAATCCTTGGTGTAGATGGAAGACAGCGTTCGGTGGTGGTTGCAGCCCCAGCGGATTCCTCACCCCTAATGCGTTTAAAAGGCTGTCAAACAGCCCTCACCATCGCTGAGTATTTCAGAGATCAAGGTCTCGACGTACTGCTTCTTATGGACTCGCTAACCCGTTTTGCACAGGCTCAACGTGAAATTGCGCTGTCAGTTGGCGAACCGCCTGCAACCAAAGGTTATCCACCGTCTGTGTTCGCTAAGCTGCCTGCGCTAGTGGAACGTGCAGGTAATGGAGGGCCAGACCAAGGATCTATTACGGCGTTCTTTACCGTTTTGACCGAAGGTGATGATCTACAAGATCCCATTGCCGATGCTTCACGTGCTATTTTGGATGGTCACGTTGTGCTATCTCGTGAAATGGCGGATGCCGGTCACTACCCTGCGATTGATGTAGAGAAATCTGTCAGTCGTGTTATGCCTCAAATCACTTCTGAAGAACACGTTCTGATGTCGAAAGCTGTGAGACAAGTGCTCTCTATTTGTCGTAAGAACCAAGATTTGGTTTCGATTGGCGCGTACAAACCAGGCTCAGATCCTGCGATTGATGGTGCGTTTACGTTGAAACCTAAACTGGATGAGTACCTACAGCAAGGCATGAAAGAGAGCGTACCATACGAAATGTGCATCAACATGCTGAAGCATGTGTTGGCGGGGTAATAGCGTATGGATAATGCTCTCGAATTTCTGCTCGACCAAGCAAAAGATCATGAAGACAAGGCGGTCTTAGCTCTGAATCAAGCGAGAACTGAACTCGAAGGTTACTACGAGCAGCTATCGCAGATAGAAAAGTACCGTTTGGATTATTGTCAGCAACTGGTTGATCGCGGCATGAATGGACTAACTGCGAGTCAATACGGGCATTTGAATCGATTCTTAACTCAGCTCGATGAAACCTTATCCAAACAAAAAGAAGCGGAAGAGCACTTCAAAAATCAAGTTGAGAACTGTGAGCAGCACTGGTTAGAGACTCGAAAGCAACGCCGTTCTTATGAATGGCTAATGGAAAAGAAGAAAAAAGATAAGCAAATGGAACAGGAACACCGTGAGCAAAAGCAAAATGGATGAGTTCTCCACATTACAGTTTGCTCGAAATAGATTGAACGGAAATCACTTCTAGTCTCTTTCTTTGCTTGTGAGCGTATATCCTCACTCTATGTGGCTCAATTCTTGCTAATTTCTCCTCATATAGGAACTGTTTTCCGGTTTTTGGGATAAGCACTGTCTGTTTTGTTGAGAGCGAACTTATGAATGTAAATCTAACGCCAGTTACCGACGCGAGCAAAAGCGCCAAAGTAGCGAGTGAAGGTGGCGATAAAGCTGTCGAATCTTCGGAGTCCGGAGGTTTCTTCTCCAAACTCAAGTCTTTGATTTCAGGCGAAGAACCTAAGGGTGACGCTGCCGTTAAAGGTGGTGAGAAAACGGCCAAGTTAAATGATAAGACGGACGCTAAGTCTGAAACTTCCGACGCTTCAAAAACACAAGTAACTGAAAAAACAGCAGAAAGTGAATCAACTAAGAAAGTGTTAGCTGCTACCGACGGAGACGACGCTGACACCAAGGGAACGAAGTCGACAAAAACAGCAAAAACCTCCGAGAGTGACATTGAGCAAGTTGCTAAATCCAAAAATAACGCAAAAGCAACAGGTGAAGGTGACACGAAAGTCCAGTCTCAGAATCAGGCTAAACAGGCAATGGATGAAGGCGATGAATTACTGACTCGCTTAAATGATTCTAATAACTCTCTCAAAGACAATAACGGCAAAGCTTTGCCACAAGATGCTGAAGCTGAAGTGTCGGCTCAATCCAGCAATAAACAACGAAACATGACCGAAAGCTCTGATGTTGTTGCTAAGCAAAATCAAGGCAAAACTGAAGGCCAAGCACAGTTAGGCACTGAAGGAGCTGCTGCAACTAAGCAATTGAAGAATGGTCAACAAGTACCTGAACAGCTCCAAGAAAACGGGAAACATTCTAAGGTGGCCAGAGACATTTCCGGTGATGAAGTCCCTGAATCTTTAAAGCCGTTTATTAAGCAGCAAGGAAATAGCCAAGGTAAAGGTGAGCAGTATGGGGCTGTGACGTCTGAATCAGACTCTACGGTTTCCGGGGCTGCTGCTGGTGTTGCAGTAGCTGGTTTTGCTGAACATGAAGCGAGCAAAGAATCGTTAAGTTCAGAAAAATTAGCCCAAACTTCTGCTGCTCCTCAGAAAGGTCAAGAAGGTGAAACTTCAGCCAAAGTAGCGGGATCGTTGGGTATTGCGGCGGCAGCTTCTCAGGGTGGTCAATTCCAACAGCCTAACAGTCAGGGAAGTATTACTAGCGACCCGTTGACAACACAAAGCTTAGAATCGGCAGCAAGTTCTGCTGATATACCATCCGAAGTTGCGCCTGCAGCAATTGCATGGGGAGGCCCTGCGGCAACGGATCCTAAGATGGCTATAGATTCAGCGTTAACGCTGAGAGAATGATGCAAAGCCAAGCACAGCAGCAAGTCACACCAAATACTGCAGCCTTGATGGCAGGCAGTGCAGCAGCGATGAATGCAGCTCAATCGCCTCAAGTGGCTCAACCAAATAGCACGTCACCTGCACTTGATGCTAACGCAATGAATAACCCTCAGATGCAAGCAATGTTGGCTCAGGGGGCTATTCCGCAAACCGTACCCGCGAACGCAAGTAACCAAGCGGCTTTGAAAGCAGCACTTGGTGTGGGAGCGGCAGCTGGTTTAGCTGAATCGGGTAAGTCTAAAGACAGCAAAGATGCCAGTTTAGCCGCCCAACTTGGCGCAGCGGCAGGCGCACAGCAATCGATGCAAGGCGCTCAGGGAGCGCAAGGTAACGTGACACGTGCAGAGGCCGCGCAAGTTGCACAAACACCAATGCAATTGACTCGCGAAATGGCAGGCGACCAAGTGGCTGAGCGAGTGCAGATGATGATGTCTAAAAACCTAAAGAACATCGATATCCGCTTAGACCCGCCTGAGCTTGGCCGAATGCAAATTCGAATGAACATGAATGGGGATGCGCCAACGGTTCAGTTTACGGTTAACAATCAACAGGCAAGGGATGTGATTGAACAGTCAATGCCAAGATTGCGTGAAATGATGGCTCAGCAAGGTATACAATTAGGTGACGCCTCTGTTTCGCAGCAAAGTAGTGGTCAACAAGGTCGCTATGCTGCTGGAAATGGCGCCTCAGATGGTCAAGGGGTAGGCGGTCAGCAAGGGATTGATGATGAAAATCTTGAACCAGACGTCAATCTTGATTTGAATGTCGCATCAAAGCGTGATGGAATTAGTTATTACGCTTAAACTATAGAAAAACAAAACGATAGAGTTAGATATGGCGGTTGAAGAAGTCGAAACAGAAGCGCCCAAAGGGAAAAGCAAGCTTCTAATAATCATTATCGCGGTCGTTGTATTATTGGTCGGGGGTGGCGGTGCAGCTTCTTCCTAATGGGATCAGACGATGAAAGTGCACCAGCAGAAGCCCAACAAGAAGTTATGGTCGAGCCAACCGACCCCGTGGCTTACGTTAACATTGCGCAGCCATTCCTGTTTAATGTGACGGGTGATAAGAAAGATCGTCTAGTGCAGATTAAAGTCCAACTCATGGTTAGAGGCAGCGAGAACGAAAACCTTGCTCGTTATCACTCACCACTGATCGAAAGCTCGCTACTTGGCACGTTTGCTTCAGCAACCGTGGACCAATTGCGTACGGCAAATGGACGTGTTGAGTTGCGTGACAAAGCAACGGAAGACATTAAAGCGAGTTTAACTCGTGCGGTAGGACAGCCAGTGATTGAGCGTGTGCTATTTACTGATTTTGTAATCCAATAGGTGATACGTGACCGATCTATTAAGCCAAGACGAGATTGATGCGCTCCTGCACGGGGTGGATGGGGTCGATGACGAAGAGGAAGAAGTTGAACAGGCCGTCGAAGGCGCCGTCAATTTTGATTTCTCTTCCCAAGACCGTATTGTTCGTGGTCGAATGCCGACCCTTGAACTCATCAATGAACGTTTTGCTCGCCACTTGAGAATCAGCCTGTTTAACATGCTGCGTAAGACGGCGGAAGTGTCCATTAATGGCGTACAGATGATGAAGTTTGGTGAATACCAAAACACCTTGTACGTTCCGACCAGTTTGAACATGGTGCGTTTTAGACCGCTAAAAGGTACCGCTTTGGTCACCATGGAGGCGCGTCTTGTCTTCATCCTTGTAGAGAACTTTTTTGGTGGTGATGGCCGATTCCATGCGCGTATCGAAGGTCGTGAGTTCACTCCGACAGAGCGTCGAATTGTTCAGCTTCTACTGAAAATTGTTTTTGAAGATTACAAAGAAGCTTGGTCACCCGTCATGGGGGTTGAGTTTGAATACCTCGATTCGGAAGTTAACCCGAGTATGGCGAACATTGTGAGTCCGACCGAGGTGATCGTTGTCAGTTCATTTCATATTGAAGTAGACGGCGGTGGTGGTGATTTCCACGTGGTGATGCCGTATTCCATGGTTGAGCCAATTCGTGAATTGCTCGATGCGGGTGTTCAATCTGACAAGATGGAAACCGATGTTCGTTGGAGTTCGGCGCTTCGTGAAGAGATCATGGATGTGCCCGTTAACTTCCGCGTTAACCTTTTAGAGCAAGATATCTCGCTGCGCGATCTGATGGATCTGCAAGCCGGAGACATTATTCCAATTGTGATGCCTGAAAACGCCACCATGTTCGTTGAAGAACTGCCGACCTTCCGAGTGAAGATGGGACGCTCTGGCGAAAATATGGCGGTTCAGGTATCAGAGAAAATCAAACGCCCAGACGTGGTGAAAACCGATCTGGCCTTCTTGGGCAAAGACATTATGTCTGAGTTCGAAGAAGACACTGGTGATGAAGAATAGAGTAGGAAAGAACAATGGAACCAAGTGACGACCAAAAACTTGCCGACGAATGGGCGGCAGCATTGGGTGAAGACCCTGCGGCACCAGATGTGGATGTCGATGATGTCCTAGCGGCTCCGCTCGACGAACTTGAAGACACTTCGTCGCCAATTTCAGAAGACGAGCGACGCAAGCTCGACACTATTTTGGATATTCCGGTGACCATCTCGATGGAAGTCGGCCGTTCTCAAATCAGCATTCGTAACTTACTGCAGTTAAACCAAGGTTCGGTTGTTGAACTTGAGCGTGTTGCCGGTGAATCGCTTGATGTATTGGTTAACGGTACGCTGATCGCGCACGGCGAAGTGGTTGTGGTGAACGACAAGTTTGGTATTCGTCTTACCGACGTAATTAGTCAAACTGAGCGCATTAAGAAGTTGAGATAACGGTGATTGTAGATTTGCTAAGAAACTTCGCTAATAAACAGTGCGTTCAAAGACCACTAACCAAGAAATCCAAAGGTGATGTATGAAGCCTAAATGGTTAGGGCTTGCTTTTCTGCCCTCTAGCGCCTTAGCAACAACGACAAATCAAATTGATTTAGCGACCACTTTCGGGTCGCTTTTGTTCGTTATTGCCTTTATTTTCTTCATCGCTTGGTTGCTTAAACGCATGCGTGTGCCAACTCTTATGAATCAGAAAGGCTTGTCGGTTGTTCGCCAACTTCCGGTAGGCACCAAAGAGCGTATTATGATCGTTCAGGCGGGGGAGGAGCAGTTTTTAGTCGGTGTGACGGCGCACTCTATCAACATGCTGTCCAAATTGGAGAAGCCACTTACTCAGGAGGAGTTGGAAACCAGCCCATTTTCAGGTCAGCTTTCCCAGCTTTTGAAAAAGAATGACAAGACTAAAGCATCTCATTAATCAGCACCTTATTAATCAGCAAGTTAGAAACCTGATTGTGCTTTTGTTTTTAGTGGTATTTACGCCACTAGGTTTGGCGCAAGAAGAGCTTGCTACGACAATTCCGGCTTCGACTGTTGGCTCTGAGAGCGTGACGGTTACCGAGATGCAAAGTGAACGTGGTGCATCAAGCATGACTGCCTCGGGAAGCAGCGCGGGTGGCGGTATCCCTGCTTTTACGATGACCACCAATCCAGACGGAAGCGAAGACTATTCGATAAACCTTCAAATTTTGGCTTTGATGACCATGCTAGGCTTTTTGCCTGCGATGGTTATTTTGATGACGTCTTTCACGCGAATTGTGGTGGTGATGTCGATCTTGAGGCAGGCAATGGGTTTGCAACAAACGCCTTCGAATCAGGTCATCATAGGTATTTCGATCTTTCTGACATTCTTCATCATGTCACCGGTTATCGATAAGGTTAACGAAACAGCCATTCAGCCATACATAAATGAGCAAATTACCGCGCGAGATGCATTTGATATTGCGCAAGAGCCAATGCGAGCATTTATGCTCAAGCAAACACGAGTGAAAGATTTGGAGACGTTCGTGAATCTTTCTGGTTCAACCGCTACCTCGCCTGAGGAGGTTTCGATGGCGGTGTTGATTCCAGCTTTTATTACCTCGGAGCTGAAAACGGCTTTCCAGATAGGTTTTATGCTGTTCTTACCGTTTTTGATTATTGACTTGGTTGTCGCCTCTATCCTGATGGCCATGGGTATGATGATGCTATCACCCATGATCGTTTCTTTGCCGTTTAAGCTTATGCTGTTTGTTCTGGTCGATGGATGGAACTTGATTCTTTCCACCTTGGCCGGCAGCTTTGCCTTGTGACGGGAGATAACGCATGACTCCTGAACTTGCCGTAGAACTGTTTAGAGACGCCATTTGGGTTGTACTGGTAATGGTGTGTGCCATTATCATCCCGAGTTTGATTATTGGCTTGGTTGTTGCAATTTTCCAAGCGGCAACCTCAATCAACGAACAGACGCTGAGCTTCTTACCAAGACTTATCGTGACGCTTGTAGCACTGATGGTTTTCGGCCATATGGGGACACAAATGCTCATGGAGTTCTTCTTTTCTTTGATTGAGCGCTTACCTGAAGTGCTTTATTAGAGGGGCGAAGCATGGAGTACCCGACAGACGTTGTTCTCAACTGGATAGCCAACTACTTTTGGCCCTATACACGTATTGGCGCGATGCTAATGGTGATGTCGGTAACGGGTGCTCGTTTTGTTTCGACTCGGGTAAGGCTCTATCTTGGTTTGGCCATTACTTTTGCGGTGATGCCGGTCATTCCCGAAGTTCCCCAAGAGATTGAGCTATTTTCACCCTCTGGCTTTATAATCCTGCTTGAACAGATCATCATTGGCGTTGCGATGGGGACGATTACGCAGTTCATCATTCAAACCTTTGTTATGCTCGGCCAAATCTTAGGTATGCAGTCGAGTTTGGGCTTTGCATCCATGGTTGATCCCGCAAATGGACAGAATACGCCATTGCTAGGTCAGCTATTTATGTTTTTGGCGACCATGTTTTTCTTGGCAACCGATGGTCACTTAAAGATGATTCAAATGGTGGTGATGAGCTTTGAAACATTGCCGATTGGAACGGGTTCAATTGCCGTGGCTCAGTTCGAAGAGATCGCTAAATGGCTAGGTATCATGTTTAACGTATCTTTGAGTATGTCTTTGTCTGGCATTATCGCACTGCTTACCATCAATCTGTCTTTTGGTGTGATGACCCGTGCTGCGCCTCAGCTTAATATTTTCTCGTTAGGTTTTGCGTTTGCCTTGTTGGTTGGTTTGTTGATCTGTTGGTTTATCATCAGCGGCCTGTATAGTCAGTATGAGCTATATTGGATGCAAGGCGAGCAGCAGATTTGCGGCTTAGTGAATATAGAGGGTTGCTGATATGGCTGAGTCAGATGGTCAAGAACGCACAGAAGACGCCACGCCCAGACGCTTGCAACAGGCCCGTGAAAAGGGGCAGGTTGCAAGGTCAAAAGAGTTAGCATCGGTTTCGGTTTTAGTTGCAGG
>JYJN01000147.1 GCA_003263845.1 Vibrio aestivus
ACCTTATAACTTAAACTTAACCCAGATCTTGCGGCGCCAACGTTTTGCCATGATCAATCCGCGGAACCACTCATCCATTGCGATGGCAATCCACGCACCTAGCACGCCCATGCTCCAATGAATGCCTAACAGGTAGCTAAATCCTACGCCAAAGCCCCACATGCTCATCACCCCAAGCTTTACCGGAAACTTAATATCGCCACTGGCCTTTAGTGCAGAAATGAATACAAGGTTAAACGAACGCCCTGCTTCTAATAAAATCGAAGCGCCAATCAGTGCCACGGTAAGCTGAATGACTTTTGGATCTTCAGAGAATATACCGACAATTTCGTAGCGCAGTAGGTAGAAAATGCCGGTAAGCGACACGGTAACGAGAAAGCCTGCCGCAAAGTACCATTGAACTTTACTCCATATCTCGTCAATGTATTGCTTACCAATGTAGTAGCCGACTTGAATCTGTGTCGCTTGGCCTAGTGCGAGTGAGAATGCAAAGGCAATACGCGCAATATTTTGAGCGTAAGTAAAGGCAGCGACTGATGCTGTGCCCATAGAGATAACAAAGTACATGATGGTGATTTGCGCCATGTTATAGGACAGGACTTCGCCCGCGTTGAGTGCGCCAATCTTGATGATTTTCTTATAAACCAATGCGGGCACAGTGCGAAAACTCTTTAATACCAAAGCGACATTGCACACTCGCAGCATATAGAAAAGGAGCAAAGTGCTGACAATTTGACTCACTACAGTCGCGACAGCCACACCAAAGACACCATATACCGGTAAACCAAAAGGCTGGTAGAGCGCAATGTAGTTACCGAAAAGGTTAATGACACCGGCAACTAAGTTGATAACCATCGGCGATTTTGAATAACCATGGCAACGTAAAATGGTTGAGAACACCACGCCAAACGTCACAACAAAAGTAAAACTACCACTGATAACAAGATAGTCATGAGCATAGTGAAGAACTTCAGGCTCTAAATTATAAAGGGGCAGCAGAGAGTAGGCTGCAAAGTAAGCGAATAAACTCAAGATAGCACCCATAAACAGTGCCATCACGCAGCTTGCTACGTTGACTTGATGGGCTTTATCCTTATTGCCCGCCCCTAAATATTGCGCGAGCAAGATACTGCTGCCGCTACTCACCATGCTTGAAATGATAATCAGAAAAAACGAGATCTGCGTGACGACACCAATAGCTGATACCGCTTTGTCTGAATAGCTACTGAGCATGAACACATCGCTAGTATTAAGCGCTGTACGCAACAGTACTTCAATAAAAATTGGCCAGGTTAGTGCCACAATGCTCATACGTTTATCGGTATTTGGCATGAGGTAAGCTCTCTAAGAAGATGGGCAGGTATCAAATAAAGAAAGCGATGCTAATGCATCGCTTTTATCTAAGGACAGTAAAATGAAAAAAGGGTGTTGATTATAGGTAGTACTCAATACCTAGGTGCCACTTCATATCGTCGCTCTTATCAGCATCGTTGAAGGCTAGCACACCGAATACTTTGAAGTGATCAGTTACATGGTAAGTTGCACCGTAGTTAATGGCATCTGTTTCAGAGTATTTGCCTTTCTTGTAACGAATGTCGCTGCCTTTCTCTTCAGTGTTACGTTGTGCGTATACTGCACCAATTGTCCACTGGTTAATGTCGTAAGTGGCGGCAACTTCGAAGTCGTGCCATGACTCATCTTTACCTGTTGCTGTGTCTTTGATATCAGCAAAGGATGTCACGCCACCCAGGGTCCAGTCACCGACGCGATATTGCAGACCTAACCAGTACTGATGCTGTGTTTCGTTAATGCCATGAGTACCATTGTCCCAGTTGTAGTTGTCTTTATCACGACCCCAAACATAGCCAAGACCGATATCTAGGCCGAAATCAGTTTTGTACTTACCCGAAGCGTTAAAACTGGTTAGGTTCTCTTTATCGTTACCATCTGGTAGAACATAGGCGGCTGAGAAATCGAATTTTTCTTTCCACACCTTGTAAGCGATGGTGTTGTCATTCCACCAGTTATCACCGTCTTGAGCACCTACAATACGGCGGCCATCGAAAATAGATTCAGTCACGATGTCTGCCATTGGGCGGACATTCCAAAGTACGTTCTCTTCACGGCCAAAGGTCACGCGACCATAAGTTTGGCTTTCCAGGCCAATCCATAACGCACGCTGTTCATCGTTCATGATACGGCGAGTATCGTCATCTTTGGTTTCAACTTGTTTGGTTTCTGCGGCAAATTCGCGCTCCCAGAATCCAGAGAATTTCAGATCAGCATTTAACTGGCGCTCACCGTATACGTTAATACGCGCATTCATGTTGCTCCAGTTACCTTTACCGCTCCAGCCATCACTGCCATCAGCATTAAATTGCTGCTCATCATAACCTTGGTAAAGGGTAAATAAGCGACCACCTAAGTGAAGAGAACGTGCGCCGTCGCGGTAGACTTCATGAGCGCTTACTGTAGCTGGCACTGCAGTAGCTAGGGAGCAAGCAACGGCAATAGAAGTTATCGTTTTTTTCATTATTATTCCGACCATTTATGGTTTGTAGGAGTAGATGTTTCGACGCTGAGATTAGATATTTGTGTAAACGTTTGCAATCTGAATGTTGGTGAAAAATGATACGTCTCACACATCCCATATCTGGTATATGTAAAAAAATATTTCCAATTCATTATAACTGTATGATTTTTATCGCTAATTTATTTTGTTTGAATTTTGGTGGATGAAACGTACATTGATGAGTTTCTTAATAACTGGTTTTTGATCACGAACTTTTATTGGTCAATCAATTATTATTGGTATCGTTTACATGGTTCGATAGCATCGTCCCAATTGTCCTTACGATAACGATAAGAAGTAAAAATTTATGTTGCCTAACCTAAACTTGAAACCATTAACTGTTGCACTCGCTAGCTCGCTAATTTTGGCAGGCTGTAGCGGCGTAACAAATGATACTGCTGCCAATCGCGTTGTTAGCGATCAAGCTTCTCAGCTCAATGTTGATACCTCGACAACATTCCAAACTATGCATAGTTTCGGGGCATCGGATGCGTGGACGATCGATCCTCTTATCAATCACTGGGTAGAAAATGGTGATGATGAGAAAGTTGCGGAGCTTGCGGAGCTACTGTTCTCGACAGAGACGGGCATTGGCTTATCTGCATGGCGATTTAACATCGGTGGCGGTAGTGCAGAGCAAGGTCGAGCCAGTCAAATCCCAGATGAGTTCCGTCGCGCCGAACTTCTAATGGCTGAACCAAACGGTGAAATTGACCCAACCAAGCAACGTGGTCAGATCCGTATGATGCAAGAGGCGAAAGCACTGGGAGTGGACGAGTTTGTTGCATTCATCAATAGCCCTCCGCATTGGGCAACGAAGAATGGTTTGACTTACCCAGCTAACTTTACTGATTTTGGTGGTGTCGGTTCGACGAATTTAGACCCAGAGCAAGAAGAGAACTTTGTAAACTTTATGGTTTCCGTATTGGACTACTTGCAAAAAGAAGCGGGCGTACCGGTTAATCATATCAGCCCAATTAATGAACCGACGTGGGACTGGGAAGGCGGCACACCACAAGAAGCCAACCGCTACAACATGGACGAACTTAAGTCGCTGTACTTCAAACTAGACGATGCGCTTAAGCAGGCAAACTTGCAGACGCCAGTTGCTGTTGATGGGGCAGAGGTGGTCGAATACACTGCGGCGCTCAGCGACGAATACAAAATCAAATTTGATCATGGTGCATACACTGGCGCGATGAATAGCGTGGTGAAGGTCTGTATAAGAACTACGTAGATGAGTTGCTGGGCGATGAAGCAATGCGCGATGTCTTGCACAACAAGATCTCTGTACACGGCTATTGGTCGGATCATGTTTCGGACAGAATGGGCGATCTGCGTGATTTGCTGCGTCAAAACGTAGACAGCGTGTCTCCCGGTGCGGATATCTGGATGAGTGAAATCTGTATTCTAGGTGGCGAAGGTGATGTACGTAGTTTTGGCGGTCATGGCTATGATGCAGACGATATGGATCTTGCTATTCATATCGCGAAAGTGATGCACCGTGACTTAACCCGCTTGAACGCGAGCGCTTGGCACTGGTGGCTAGCGGTTACGCCATACAACTATAAAGATGGCCTACTGAAAGTTGATTCTTCTTTAGATGCTAATACGCTCGAAGAGACCAAACTGTTCTGGACAATGGGTAACTACTCACGATTTATTCGTCCAGGGTATGAGCGTGTGGCACTGGATGGATTTGACGATCTCAATGGTTTGATGGCATCAGCATACTACAGCGATGAAGATGGTAAGTTGGTAACAGTTGTTGTTAATGCGTCGGCAAATCAAGCAATGCCTTTAGAGCTCAATACTGAGCAAATTGAACTATCAGGTTCTGAGGTCCATATGACCAACAAAGATCATAACTTGGCGCATGTGGGTGAATTCGAGCAAGGCTTTATTATTGAACCAATGACAACGGTTACAATCGTTTCTGACGTTAAGTAATTTCACTAATTATGAAATAAAAGGCAGCAAACTTAGATATTTGCTGCCTTTTTTTGATCTTAACTATTATCTGGGCAATCTGCTTCATTGTCCGTTTTGTGAAATATTGTGGAAACGTTTACACAATCAGACATTGATCACGGTATTCTCACCTAGCTGATTGCTACACTCTGTGTCAGTTAGTTATTGACTCTCACGGGCGTGTGAGGGCTGTAGTGGAGAATAAGCGTGAAAGTACTAGTAACTGGTGGAATGGGCTATATAGCAGTCATACATGTGTCCAGATGATTGAAGCTGGCATGCAGCCAATCATCATTGACAACCTTTGCAATGCCAAAACAGAAGTTTTAAACCGAGTGGAAACGTTGACAGGAGTAAGGCCTACTTTCTACCAAGGCGACATTCGCGATGAGGCTTTTTTAGATACTGTTTTTTCGGAACATGACATTACATCAGTTATTCATTTTGCGGGGCTAAAAGCGGTTGGCGAGTCTGTGGCTAAGCCACTGGAGTATTACGACAACAATGTTAATGGCTCTTTGGTCTTAGCTCGCTCAATGCGCAAGGCAGGCGTTAAGAGTATCGTGTTTAGTTCCTCCGCCACCGTTTATGGCGATCCTGAAATTGTGCCTATCACAGAAGAGTCACCAACAGGTGCTACAACTAACCCATATGGCCGCAGTAAATACATGGTAGAGCAGTGTTTGAGTGACTTGGTCAACGCAGAGAGTGATTGGAGCGTCACGCTATTACGTTACTTCAATCCGGTTGGCGCTCACCCTTCGGGCACTATGGGTGAAGACCCTCAAGGTATTCCTAATAATCTGATGCCATTTATTGCTCAAGTAGCGGTAGGCCGACGTGAGAAGTTGTCGGTATTTGGTGATGACTACCCAACGCCTGATGGTACGGGCGTGCGTGATTATGTACACGTCATGGATCTTGCTGATGGTCACATCGCAGCCTTGAAAGCGGTAGGAAGCAAGGCAGGTTTGCATATTTACAACCTTGGAACGGGTAAAGGTTCGAGTGTATTTGAAATGGTTGAAGCGTTTGGCGTCGCTTGTGGCAACCCAATTGCGTATCAAGTTTGTCCTCGACGCCCAGGTGACGTCGCAGCGTACTGGGCAAGCACGGACAAAGCTCAGCAAGATCTAGGATGGAAGGCAAGCCGCTCAATCGCAGAAATGACCAAAGATACTTGGAGCTGGCAATCGAACAACCCTAATGGCTACTCGGCGAAGTAGTGTCACGACCAAACCTTGATTTTTAACCCATTTGTATTGTGAGTAAGTAAGATGTCGAAAATAGAATTTAATCCAGTCGATCACCCGCACCGCCGTTATAACCCGCTTACTGGTGAGTGGCTACTCGTATCGCCACATCGTGCGAAACGCCCTTGGAGTGGTCAAGACGAAAAGCCAAGTTTTGAGCAGCTACCTTCTTATGAAGAAACGTGCTTCCTGTGCCCAACAAACGATCGTATTTCGGGTGATGTAAACCCTGATTATAAAGGCACATACGTATTTCCAAATGATTTTGCTGCCCTGATGCCTGATTCTCCAGATGCGCCAAAGTCAGAAAATCCACTTTTCCAATCAGAAGGTGCGCGAGGCCTTAGCCGCGTGATCTGTTTTTCTCCAGACCACAGCAAAACATTACCGGAACTTTCGGTTGCTGAAATTCGCAACGTTGTGGATACGTGGAATGAGCAAATTGAAGAACTAGGGAAAGATTACGTTTGGGTTCAAGTATTTGAAAACAAAGGTGAAACTATGGCTGTTCTCAGCCGCACCCTCACGGGCAGATCTGGCAAACAGTTTTTTACCAAACGAAATTGAGCGCAAAAACCGTAACCAAGAAGCTTATTACCAAGAGCATGGTCGTCCAATGCTGGTGGACTACGTTGAAGCCGAAATGAAAGACGGCTCTCGCACTGTTGTTGAAACTGAACACTGGATTGCGGTTGTCCCTTACTGGGCGGCTTGGCCATTTGAAACCATGCTGTTACCAAAAACGCATATCCGTCGAATGAGTGAGCTAACAACAGAGCAGCGCGACGATCTTGCTGTTGCACTGAAAAAGCTCACTAGCCGCTACGATAATTTGTTCCAGTGTTCATTTCCGTACTGCATGGGTTGGCACTATGCCCCGTTCTTCGAAGAAGGCAGCAGTGTAGAGCATTGGCAGCTGCATGCGGTGTTCTATCCACCATTGCTACGCAGTGCCTCGGTGAGAAAGTTCATGGTCGGCTATGAAATGCTTGCGGAGACTCAGCGTGATTTAACGGCAGAGCAAGCGGCGCAGCGCTTACGTGATTTAAGCGACGTTCACTATAAAGAGCAGTAACCCAATGACTCAGAGGCGCGACTTTACGTCGCGTCTTATAAAAAATTTAGAATTAACGTGAGAAATTTTATGTCTGAACTAATTAACAACGTCAAAGCTTCCTTTGAGCAAGTGCTGGGCTACTCGGCAAGTCACATTGTTCAAGCGCCGGGTCGCGTAAATTTGATTGGTGAACATACCGACTACAATGATGGTTTTGTTCTTCCTTGTGCGATCAACTACCAAACGGTGGTTGCAGCGGCAAAGCGCAGCGACAACATCGTTCGTGTTGTCTCGGTCGATTACGGGAATGCGGTTGATGAATTCGACCTTACGCAAGAGATCTGCTTTCAACAAGACAAAATGTGGGCTAACTACATTCGCGGCGTTGTGAAGTGTTTACTCGCGCGTGGCCATGAGTTAGGCGGCGTCGATCTTTCGGTAAGTGGCAACGTGCCTCAAGGCGCTGGCCTTAGCTCTTCTGCTGCATTGGAAGTAGTGATTGGTCAAACTTTTAAGGTGCTCTATAACCTTGAAATCTCGCAAGCAGAAGTGGCGCTAAACGGCCAACAAGCAGAGAACGAGTTTGTTGGTTGTAACTGCGGCATCATGGACCAAATGATTTCGGCAGAAGGGCGTGCGAATCACGCAATGCTGCTTGATTGTCGTAGCCTAGAAACCCAATCGGTATCTATGCCTGAAGACATGGCCGTTGTCATTATTAACTCAAACAAAAAACGTGGCCTTGTGGATAGCGAGTACAACACTCGTCGTGAACAATGTGAAGAAGCCGCGCGCATATTTGGCGTGACAGCCCTGCGCGATGTGAGTATTGAGCAGTTTAATGCTAAAGCCGACGAGTTAGATGAATTAGTGGCTAAACGTGCTCGCCATGTTATCACTGAGAATGACCGTACCGTAGAAGCAGCAGAAGCATTACGACAAGGTGATATGACCCGAATGGGCGAGCTAATGGCCCAGTCTCACGCCTCCATGCGCGATGATTTTGAAATCACTGTTACCGAGATTGATACATTGGTCGAGATGGTCAAAGAGGTCATTGGTGACCAAGGTGGCGTACGTATGACAGGCGGAGGTTTCGGCGGCTGTATTGTGGCCTTAATGCCGCCAGCACTAGTCGATGACGTGAAAGCAGTAGTTGAAGCTAACTACCAAGCTGCAACAGGCTTAAAAGAATCCATTTATGTGTGCCAAGCAAAAGATGGCGCGGGCCTCCTTGAGCTAGTTTAAGGTCGCGCAATGGAGATGTATTTCGAACAATTACAGAAAACGATGGCCCAATCGCCATCGTTTGATGGTCAGCCTGCGAAGTTGGTTCATTTAGCCAATCAGCATGGCATGACAGCAACGTTTATGGACATTGGCGCAACTTGGTTAAGTTGCACGTTACCTATTGCGGAAGGTCAAAAATCAAGTCGTGAGGTACTACTTCGCGCACGCGATATGGATCAGCACATGCAGCAAGGGGGTTACCTTGGGGCGTGCGTGGGTCGTTATGGTAACCGCATTGCAAAAGGGCAATTTACCTTGGAAGGAAAGCGCTACCAGCTTGGCGTTAACAATGGTGAAAATTCTTTG
>JYJN01000148.1 GCA_003263845.1 Vibrio aestivus
TGATGATCAGGGTGGGAAAGGTCAGAAAAATAGGGCACCACTTCCCATGAATTTAAGCGGCCTTTATAAACCTGCGTTCGAGAACTCATTGAAAGTGGATAGAACCCATGCAGGTTATCATTAGTGAAACCTTGGGATTCTAGTTCATTGAGTGCTTTGTTGATATCACCTTCGAACTCAGTTGATGTTATGTTTGATTGTTTATTCGTAAAAACAACCTGATGAATCGTTTGCTGTACCGCACGAGAGGCTTCATTGAGAGCCTCATTGTTAACAGGAACCTCTCGCCATAATTCAATACTTAGATCGAATTCAGCTAATGTTGATTTTACTAACGATTTTGCGGTTGAGTACTCATTTTGATCAAACGGAAAGAAGAAGTTAGCAACGCCAAACTCGCCTTTCGCGAGTTCTGGTTGCCCAATCAAAGAGCGGTAAAAGTGAACAGACAAATCGATATTCACACCTGCACCATCTCCGATTCCTTCAGAGTTCATCCCGCCACGATGCGGAATAGTGCAGAGAGCTTGATGGGCTAGAGTGAGCAGTTGATGAGTTTGCTCACCACTTTTATCCGTGATGAAGCCCACCCCGCAACTCGAGTGCTCATGCTCGCGATCATACAGCGAGCGGTATTCCTGATTCATTGGATCATTTCCTTGATTGCTTGCAGTTTGCCTGCGGGTTCCTTTGGCATGTATCACTACAGTGCCGAATCCTTCGCCTATTTTTATTGAACGATTCCTATTCGTTCCTAATATGCGACCTCAATAATTATCACGAGCGAAGATTGATAGCAAGTCCCAAGGAAAAACTAAAAAGTGGGATATCATTATAATTTCTTGGAAAAACCATAATTTTTAGGGTGATATATCGCATCCAGTATCTATCCAAATGGAAGGTAGTAATTTACTTCAAATGATAATGCTTATTACTAGCTTTGGTGCTTCAGGACGGTTGAGCCAGTTAGCTTGAGTCCAAGTAGGGCGGGGCTTTAAGAGCTCAATACTGTTATGAAAATAGGAGCAAGTGCCTGAAGATTTGAGTGGTGTAATGTTGAGCGTTTTCAGGTTTGTTAGGCACAAAAAAAGCCAGCGGTTAAGCTGGCTAAAGTCTGGAAGGAAGGCTGCTTTGCAGCCTAGTTTTTATATTTATGCAGAAAGCATCAGCGAGTTAGCTTTAGCTTCTAAGTTTGAGTTACCCATTAGGTAATCATCAATAGCGATAGCACATTCACGGCCTTCGTTGATACAACGTACAACCAATGATTGGCCCGTACGCATGTCACCGGCAGCAAATACGCCTGCTTGGTTAGTTGCAAAACCTTGAGTTGCAACGTTACCACGGTCGTCTAGTTTGACATCCAATTGAGCTAGTACGCCTGTTGGCTCTGGGTGTAGGAAACCCATTGCCAAGAACGCCATATCACATGGGATAACACGCTCACTGCCTTCCACTTCTTTAAAGCTTGGGCGCTCACCTGGTTTGGCATCTTCCCAAACGATGTCAGCTAGGCGCAGGCCAGTTACTTCGCCCTTGTCATTACCGATGAACTCTTTAGTTAAGATGTTCCAATGACGATCCACACCTTCTTCATGAGAAGTTGAAGTACGCAGAATCATTGGGTATTGAGGCCAAGGCATGTTCGCAGGACGTTTCTCTGGTGGGATCGGCATGATCTCTACTTGAGTTACGCTCGCCGCTTTGTGACGGTTTGATGTACCAACACAGTCAGAACCCGTGTCACCACCACCGATAACAACAACGTGCTTACCTTTTGCATGAATCTCTTCAGTTTTAAGGTCCATGTTGTTTGCGCGGCGGTTGTTTTGACCTAGGAATTCCATTGCGAAATGAACACCTTTTAGCTCACGGCCTGGAACAGGCAGGTCGCGCGGCACAGTTGAACCACCAGTAAGTAGAACAACATCAAACTCTTGACGAAGCTGCTGAGCATTCACATCAACACCAATGTGTTGGTTTACTTTGAACTCAACCCCAGCTTCTGCCATTAAGTTGATCTTACGATCGATGATATCCATACCTAATTTGAAGTCTGGAATACCGAAGCGCAGTAGGCCACCGACTTTCTCGTCACGTTCGAAGACAGTCACTGAGTGACCAGCACTATTTAGCTGCTCAGCAGCTGCCAGTCCAGCAGGGCCCGAACCGATGATGGCAATTGTCTTACCTGTACGAGAGCGAGGTGTTTTAGGTTTTGCGTACCTTCACGGTACGCAGTTTCCACGATGGTTTTCTCGATGTTACAGATGGTGATTGGGTCTTGGTTGATACCAAGAACACACGAACTTTCACATGGAGCAGGACATACTCGGCCAGTAAATTCAGGGAAGTTGTTGGTCGAGCTTAAGATGTTCCAAGCTTCTTCCCAGCTATCACGATATACCGCATCGTTAAACTCAGGAATGATGTTTCCGATTGGACAGCCGTTATGACAAAACGGTACGCCACAATCCATACAACGCGATGCTTGAGTATTGATTTTGTCACCAAACTCTTCGTTTAGGACAAACTCTTTGTTGTTCTCAATTCGAACAGCAGGGTCGAGCTTCTGAGGAAGCTCACGACCGTGCTCTAAAAATCCAGTAGGCTTACCCATTATACTGCCTCCACTTCTTCCGTTTGTGCTTGCTCAGCTTCTGCTTTACGCTTCAGAAGTACTGCTTTGTAATCACGTGGCATAACTTTAACCAGTGACTTCAAGCTCTCTTCAAAGTTGTCTAGGAAAGACTGAGCGACTTCACTTCCTGTGAACTCTACTTGTTTCGTTAGCATATCAAGCAGAAGGTCTCTATCTTCTTGCTCGATTGGATCTAGGTCAACGAGCTCTGGGTTAAGCTTGGTTTCGAAATCGCCTGCTTTATCCCAAACATAAGCCACACCGCCACTCATACCCGCAGCAAAGTTACGGCCTGTTGAGCCAAGGATAACGGCAACACCACCAGTCATGTATTCACAACCGTGGTCTCCCACACCTTCTACAACCACTTTCGCGCCTGAGTTACGTACACAGAAACGCTCACCAGCCATACCGCGAATGAAAGACTCACCAGAAGTTGCACCGTAGAAACATACGTTACCAACGACAATGTTGTCTTCTGCAACAATGGTTGATTTCGCATCTGGGTAAAGTACCAAAGTACCGCCAGATAGACCTTTACCCCAGTAATCGTTCGCATCGCCTTCTACTTCGAACTTCACGCCCTTAGCTAGGAAAGCACCGAAAGATTGACCTGCAGAGCCTGTGAACTTCACGTTCATCGGCTGTGGTAGACCTTGGTCTTTATAAACCTTAGAGATTTCGTTCGACAGCATAGTACCCGCAGAGCGGTCTGTGTTGATGATAGGGAACTCAGCATTCACTGCTTCACCTTTCTCAAGTGCTGGAATCGCGGCTTGAATCAACTTGCGGTCTAGAACTTCTTCTAGGTTATGGTTTTGCTGTGTTTGGTTGTAAACACCATCTTCGTCACGAGCTTGCTCGATGTGCAGAACAGGTGTTAGGTCTAGGTTTTTGTATTTCCAGTGTTTGATGTCATCACGTACTTTCAGTTTTTGTGATTGACCAACCATCTCATCGATAGAGCGGAAACCTAGCTCAGCCATGATTTCACGTAGCCTTCTGCCATGTACTGGAAGAAAGTCACAACGTCTTCTACGCGGCCATCAAAGCGCTCACGTAGCGTCTTGTTCTGCGTAGCGATACCAACAGGACAGGTGTTTTTGTGACACTTACGCATCATGATACAGCCTTCAACAACAAGCGCTGCTGTTGCTACACCCCATTCCTCTGCACCTAGTAACGTCGCTACTGCAAGGTCGCGCGGTGTTTTCATCTGACCATCAGATTGAACCACGATACGGTTACGTAGGCCGTTCTTTAGTAGCGTTTGGTGCGTTTCTGCTAGACCAAGCTCCCAAGGTAGACCTGTGTGGCGGATAGATGACATTGGAGATGCACCCGTACCACCATCAAAACCTGCGATAAGAACGACGTCAGCTTTCGCTTTTGCTACGCCTGATGCGATCGTACCTACACCCGCTTCCGATACCAGCTTGACGTTAACGCGGCCAGCGCGGTTAGCGTTTTTCAAATCGTAGATTAGCTGTGCTAAATCTTCGATTGAGTAGATATCGTGGTGTGGTGGTGGCGAGATTAGGCCAACACCTGGAGTCGAGTGACGCGTTGCACCGATCCAATCATCAACTTTATCACCTGGTAGTTGACCACCTTCGCCTGGCTTCGCACCCTGCGCCATCTTGATCTGAACTTCGTCAGAGTTAGTTAGGTAGTAAGACGTTACACCAAAGCGGCCTGAAGCAACCTGCTTGATAGCAGAGCGTTCCCAATCACCGTTTTCTTTACGCTCGAAACGTGCTGGATCTTCACCACCTTCACCTGAGTTCGATTTTGCGCCAATGCGGTTCATCGCGACTGCAAGTGTTGAGTGTGCTTCGTAAGAGATCGAGCCGAATGACATTGCACCAGTTGCGAAACGCTTAAGGATGCTTTCGATTGGCTCAACTTCTTCTAGTGGGATAGAGCCTGCTGGGTTCTTAACGAAATCTAGCTGGCTACGTAGCGTCGCTGCGTTGTCGCCTTGATCATCAACGGCCTTTGCGTATTGCTTGAACTGTGAGTAGTTCTTTTCGCGCGTAGACTGTTGAAGCAGAGAAATTGTCTCTGGGTTAAATAGGTGTTTTTCACCACGTTGTTTCCACTGGTAAACACCACCAACATCAAGAACTTGAACTGGGATTTCACGCGAAGGGAAACCAACTCGGTGACGAACAATCACTTCTTTCGCGATGTCATCAATCGTTAGACCTTCGATTCGAGAAACCGTACCAGTGAAGTACTTATCAACGACAGACTTGCTGATCCCCAATGCTTCAAAGATTTGTGCACCGTGGTAAGACTGAAGTGTTGAGATACCCATCTTCGAGAAAATCTTAAGAAGGCCACCGTTGATTGACTTACGGTAGTTCTCGAATAGCTCACGAATATCTGTGTTTGGATCCAACTTCTTAGTACGCTGCAGCTCAACCATAGTTTCAATAACTAGGTATGGGTTTACTGCGTTTGCGCCGTAGCCCACTAGTGTTGCGAAGTGGTGCGTTTCACGTGCATCACCTGTTTCTACTACGATGTCACACTTGGCACGTAGACCTTTACGGATTAGGTGGTGGTGAACAGCGCCAACCGCCAGCATTGCTGGAATAGCAGCGTGGTTTGAGTTCACTGCACGGTCAGTTAGAAGGATGATTGAGTAACCATCGACAACCGCGTCTTCTGCGTATTGACAGATGCGTTTCAGGGCACGCTCTAGCTTGCCTTCGTCTTCGCTTGCTTGGAAAACGATGTCTAGTGTTTTCGCTTGAAGGTGCTCGTTATCAATCGCACGTAGTTTCTCAAGTTCAGAGTTAGATAGAACTGGAGATTCAAGCTCAACTTTTTGACAGTGTTCTGGAGACTCAGCGAGAAGGTTCTGATCCTTACCTAGGTAAGTGTTCAGAGACATAACCATACGCTCACGGATCGGGTCGATCGGCGGGTTAGTTACCTGCGCAAATAGCTGTTTAAAGTAGTTTGATAGATGTTGTGACTGGTGCGAAAGAATCGCCAGCGGCCAGTCGGCACCCATTGCTGAAAGCGGCTCTTTACCGTCTTTCGCCATAGGTACAATGATTTCGTTCACTTCTTCAGAACTGACACCAAACGCTTGCTGCTTATGCAGTAGCTTCTCTGGTGATGGCTGGCTGAACTCGTTGCTCGCGTCTGGCAGTTTCTTCAAGCTCAGTAGGTTTTCTTCAACCCACTTTTCGTATGGCTGCGCTGAGGCAATTTCATCTTTCACTTCTTCATCAGAAATGATGCGACCTTGCTCTAGGTCAGCTACGAAGATACGACCTGGTTGCAGGCGACCACGGAACTCAACGTTCTCTGGTTCAATTTCAACAACACCAGACTCAGAAGCCATGACTAGGAAGTCATCTTTAGTCACTGTGTAGCGAGAAGGGCGCAGACCGTTACGGTCAAGAGTAGCACCTACTTGAACACCGTCAGTGAAACATACTGATGCTGGGCCATCCCATGGTTCCATTACGTTCGCGTGGTACTGGTAGAACGCGCGACGCGTTGGGTCCATGTTTTTGTTTTCTTGCCATGCTTCAGGGATCATCATCATCAAGGCGTGTGGCAGGCTGCGACCAGATAGAACTAGGAGCTCAAGTGCCATATCGAAGTTAGATGAATCCGAGCTACCTTCCTGACAGATAGGCAGTAGCATGTCAATTTCTGCTTGAGTAAACAGATCCGATTCGATGATTGCTTCACGTGCCTTCATCCAGTTCAAGTTACCGCGAACGGTATTGATCTCACCGTTATGGGCAATATAACGGAAAGGCTGTGCTAGGCGCCATCTTGGGAATGTATTGGTTGAGAAACGAGAGTGAACCAGTGCAAGTGCACTCACCATCGTTGGGTTTTGTAGGTCAAGGAAGTACTGAGGTACTTGCTCTGTAGTCAGCTGACCTTTGTACACAACCGTCTTGTAAGACATTGAGTTGATGTAGAAGTCATCACCAATGTTAGACACGCTTTCTAGACATACACGTACAGTGTAGTTACGAAGTACGTACAGTTTGCGTTCTAGTTCTTCAGGCGTGATAGCTGGGCCACCAGAAATGAAGACGTGCTCAAACTGAGGTTCAGTGCTTAGTGGGTCCGCACCGATCATTGAGTTATCGGTAGGCAACACACGGTAGCCAATAACATCTAATTCTAGGCGTTTTGCATTACGCTCAAGAATGTCACGACATTGTGCGCGTTTGTGTTCATCTTTAGGGAACAGTACGACACCAACGCCATATTTTTCAAAAGAAGGCAGTTTAATACCAAGCTTTACTGCTTCTTCTAAAAGAAATTCATGGGGCTTCTGAAGTAAGATACCTGCGCCATCACCGCTGCATGGATCACAACCCTGACCGCCGCGGTGCTCCATACGAGCAAGCATGTCGAGCGCTTGAGTTACTACTTCGTGTGATTTACGGTTTTTTAGGTGAGCAACAAAACCGATACCACAGGCGTCATGCTCCAGTTCTGGAGTATATAGACCCTGCGTATTTTGCTCTCTATCTACCATAGATACATCCTTCCAGTTCATTAGACGCAAGAGTGCTAAGCGAACTTAATCACGCGTCTCATCCTTATATAATGAATTCGTCACTGTTCTAGGTTGAACAGGCCGCTTCCTTTCCGTCTTTCGCAGAAATCGTTTGCGAAAAAAACAATCCTTGGTGATATCCCTAGTTTCTTTGCCACTTTTGTAGTGACTTATGTGGTGGGAGTGGGAATTCACCGATAAATCATCGTTTTTGTCTGTAAGTGAAAACCGAAAAATAGATGATTTGTGTAAGTATCCTACAATTTTGTGGTCAATAAATGCAATGAAAAGTGCATTGAGATCAAAAAAAAATTTGAAACAAACTGAATCATTGGCTACCGGATATGTGGTTTTTTCCTCATTTTCCCTTGTTTTTATGAATATTTATTGATTTTACGCATATATAGAGACCCAAATACTCAGATATCATAATCTGTTTTCTCTTTGCTATTTTGTAATTTTATTACGTAAATGGTAATGATATTTATTTTCATTCTCATTGGTGGTTTTCTGTGCAATTGCATGAGCTCGTTAATACCATCGGCCAGGATTTACAGCGTCGTTATGGTGAAAAGGTTCACAAGCTGACCCTTCATGGTGGATTTAGTTGCCCAAACAGGGATGGCACAATTGGGCGAGGTGGGTGCACATTTTGCAATGTGGCATCTTTTGCTGATGAACAAACCCAAATCAAAAGCATTCAAGAGCAGTTAACGGATCGCGCTGGTGAAATTCATCGAGCGAAAAAGTACTTGGCGTACTTTCAGGCTTACACCAGCACTTATGCGGAAGTTCAAGTACTGAAAAGCATGTATGAGCAGGCACTGCAAAGTGCAGAGATAGTTGGTTTGTGTGTTGGCACTCGCCCTGACTGCGTACCAGACAGTGTCCTTGAATTACTGAGTAGCTATGTACAGCAAGGCTATGAAGTTTGGCTTGAGTTAGGTTTGCAAACGGCAAACAACAAGACGCTAAAGCAGATTAATCGCGGCCATGATTTCGAATGTTATGCTCAAATTACCCAACGTGCTCGCTCACTTGGAATCAAAGTGTGTACCCACCTTATCGTTGGTTTACCGAAAGAGACGAAAGAAGATAATTTGGATACGCTTGAGCAAGTATTGAAGGTTGGAACCGACGGAATCAAGCTGCATGGTCTACATGTAGTAGAAGGCAGCACGATGGCAAAGGCATGGAAAGCTGGAAAACTAGAAGCGCCGACGCTCGAGGGTTATGTGGATATTGCCAGTGCAATGATCCGCAGAACGCCGCCTGATGTCGTTTACCATCGAGTGAGCTCCGCAGCGAGGCGACCAACGCTTTTATCGCCACTTTGGTGCGAAAACCGCTGGCTCGCCATGACCGAAATTGGCCGAGCGCTCAATCGAGATGGCGCACAAGGTTCTTTGCTTGAGCAGCCTTTTATCTACCGCAAACCAACTCTAAATGGAGAAATCGAATCAATAAACTGATATCTTTGATTGGTTTTCAGAATATAAGAGTCGGGAATGGACAAGCTGCTAAATTGGTTATGGGACACCTCAACAGGTCATGGGTTTGATTTTGTTGTCATCCTGCTATGTATCGGTTTGGTGGTGGCTTTATACCGAGCGCTTGTGACTCATATTGAAGCCTTAGTCAGCGCGAGTCCATCTGCATTGCTGGTGTTTGATCAGCAAAATCACTCTCTCTTATTATCAAATCGCCCGGCAATGGAGTTGTTGGGCATTCGTTTGATTGGTGAGCAGTACCGTTTCCCCAATCACATTGACAGCCAATTGATCGCCAGTTTGCTCGAACAGCAAAATTACAGCCCGTTTAAAGGCGTGAACCTCGATTGGCCAACTACGCCGTTTCAACATATCCCCGTAGAGTTAACTGGGCGTCGTACCTTATATAAAGGCCGCAAAGTCTGGCTTATCTATGCGGCGTTGCACCAAAGTACTGATGAAGAGTACCAACGAGAGCTAAGTTCTCTTTCAATTGCGAAAAGTGCGTTTGACTCTCTCTCTGAACTTATCTTTATAAAAGATAATGAAGGTGCGCTTATTTCGACTAACCGAGCTTTCGACCGATTTTGGGCGGGCCGACGAGAAGAAGGGGCAGCCACTTTTGAAGGGGTTATGAAAGGCCGTGCTAGTCAAAGGCGTTGGACAGTAACACCAGATGGACGAAGCTGCCTACTGGAAACCTATCAGAGCATTTTGATGTCGCCAAAAGGTGAACCTCTTGGGTTGCTAAGCATCAGCCATGATGTGACCGATTGGCACAATGTACAGAAGAACCTCCGTGATGAGATGGAGAAGCGAAAAGATACCGAGGTGGCACTTGCGCAACGTGACACCATTTTGCAAAACATTCTAGAAGCCAGCCCCGACTCCATTGGGATCTTTGATGAAAACATGGTGTATCAGGCGTGTAATCAACCTTTTGTCGAAGCCTTGGTATTGCCCATGTCGATGACCTAATTGGGAAACGTATTCAAGATGTTGTCGCCAGTGAGATTTACAATCGACTGTCGGAGTCTGATAGCAAGGTGCTTCATGAAGGCAAATCGATGCGCTATATCGATAGGATATATAACATTTCAGGAGAAGACACTTGGTACGATGTTGTGAAGTCACCGTTTAGGGATATCGCCTCGGGTACCAATGGTGTTCTTGTGATGGCAAGGGATGTGTCCGAACGTTATATCGCTGCGCAAAAACTGCAAGAGGTGAATGAAGAACTGGAACGCTTGAGTTTTGTCGATAGTCTGACGCAAGTGGCGAACCGTCGAAAATTTGATGAACGCTTAGATACCTTGTGGCATTTGCATGCACGTGAGAAGAAAGTACTGACTGTGATGCTGTGTGACATTGACTATTTCAAAGGTTACAACGACTTTTATGGACACCAACAAGGCGATGAAGCTCTTATTAATGTAGCGAAGGCGTTTGAGGATGTATTGAGCCGTTCTAGCGATTGTGTAGCGCGCTATGGTGGTGAAGAGTTTGCCTTTATCTTGCCAAATACTAGCGGGGATGGAGCAAAAAGCCGTCGCAGACAAAGTACACCAACGCATTGCTGAGCTCGCCATTGAGCACAACAAGTCGCAAATATCGGACTCCATTACCGTAAGTATCGGTGTCGCCAGCCATATCCCGTCGCAGGATGATACGCCAGAGTCCATCGTCGCATGGGCTGACAGTGCGTTGTATCAAGCAAAAGCCAATGGTAGAAATCAAACTTGTTTGCACCATACTTCAAGTAATTAGCGCCCAATCTCGCTTTATTCATTTGAATGACCGCATTTCTTACTCCTAGTTAGGAAACGAGGTAAACTAGCGCCACTGTTCTTGCATGGAGCGCTAAATGAAACCTATCAAAAATTTAGCTCAGTACTATGTCGATCTTCTGGTTCGACTCGGCATATTACGATTCTCAATTCTCTTGGCACTCGCGCTAGTTGCCCTTGCCGTAATCGTACAGGTGGGAATTACACTATTTCTCAATGGTCATGTGGATGACATTGATATCGTCCGATCGGTATTCTTTGGCTTGTTAATCACCCCTTGGGCGGTTTATTTCCTGTCGGTGGTGGTTGATCAACTTGAAGAGTCACGTCAGCGACTGTCGAAGCTAGTATCCAAGCTCAAAGATATGCGCTCACGAGATCAAGATCTGAATGCCAAACTTCAAAGCAATATTGAAAAGCTCAATAAAGAGATCGAAGACAGGATCAAAGCGGAAGAAGCGCGTGAAGAAGCGATGCGCGATCTAGAAAATGAGGTGTATCAGCGTGAAAAAACGCAGGTAGAGCTAGCCGAACGAACGGCCTTGCTGCGCTCCTTCATTGACGCGTCACCCGATCTTATCTATTACCGCAATGCGGAGGGTATTTTCTCAGGCTGTAACCGAGCGATGGAAGAACTCACAGGCAAGCGCGAAGCAGATCTAGTAGGGCTCACACCTTGGGATGTGTATAGCAAAGAGGTGGCAACCCAAGTGGTTGATACCGACCAGCAAGTCTTTAATGATAATCAAGCGCTGACTTATGAGCAGTGGTTGGAATACCCTGATGGCCGTAAGAGTTACTTTGAGCTGCGTAAGGTGCCTTTTTACAGTAAAGAGGGGCGTCACCTTGGGCTGGTTGGATTTGGCCGTGATATCACTGAACGCAAACGCCATGAAGAGTCGCTCGAGAAAGCGAGCCGAGATAAAACTACCTTCATTTCTACCATCAGTCATGAACTGCGTACACCACTGAATGGCATCGTGGGATTGAGTCGAATGTTGCTAGACAGCCAGTTGTCAGATGAGCAGCGCAAACACATGCAAACCATTAATGTCAGTGCGATCACTTTAGGTAATATCTTTAACGATATTATTGATATGGATAAGTTCGATCGTCGTAAGCTCGAACTGCTGCCAACGCCATTGGATTTTGATGCGTTTATTTCTGAAATCGAGAGTATTTCTGCTCTGATGGCCGAGCAAAAAGGGCTGAGGTTTGATTTAGAACGACTGACCGATTTACCAGCAGCAATCCAAGTCGACGCCACTCGACTGAGACAGGTGCTTTGGAACTTAATCAGTAACGCGATGAAGTTTACCAAAGAGGGCGGCGTCGTGATGAACGTGTCAGCGACGTTGAGGATGATTACGCGTCGATTGTGATGGAGGTTGAAGACACGGGTATCGGCATCCCTGAGTCTGAACTGAATAAAATCTTTGCGATGTATTACCAAGTTAAATCCGGTAAAGATAATCTTCATGCAGTGGGAACGGGCATTGGCCTCGCAGTGTCTAAACAGCTCATCAATATGATGGATGGCGATATTACTGTATCCAGTGAAGAGGGATTCGGCAGTACATTTACGGTTTCAATCTACGTTCCGCTTGCAGCGATGGATTCTCTGGATAAGCCGAAACCGCAATCTGACCGCCGACTGAACATTTTCATGGTTGAAGATATTGAACTGAATATTACGGTCGCAAAATCCTTGCTAGAAAGCTTGGGTCACCAAGTGAGCGTCGCTATGACTGGTGAGCAAGCGATAGCAAACTTCGAGCCTAAGCTCTATGACTTAGTGCTGCTTGATATCCAGCTCCCTGATATGACTGGGTTTGATGTAGCCCAGTCTTACCGTGAGAACTATGATGATCTGCCTCCGCTGGTGGCACTGACGGCGAATGTACTGAAAGACAAATCAGAGTACTTTGACAAAGGTATGGATGAAGCGATCAGCAAGCCATTGTCTGTGGAAGCGATAGCAAAAGTCATCGATCAAGTAACTGATCACCACGTGCCATCGGTTTCTGTAGTGAAAGAAGCGCCGTCAAAAGCACACAATGAGATGTATGAACATCTTCTTGATTTAGACATGTTGGAGTCCTACGTTGATATTGTCGGTACTCAGCCAGTCTTAGATAGCATTGAGATGTTTGAGCAGATGATGCCAGATTATATCGAGGTGCTGGACTCAAACATGACGGCAAAAGATCAAGCTGGAATCGTGTCTGAAGCGCACAAAATGAAAGGCGCAGCTGGTTCGATTGGTTTGAAGCATATTCAGGGGTTGGCTCAGAAATCTCAGTCGCCAGATCTTCCGGCTTGGTGGGAAAATATTGGTGATTGGGTTGAAGAGATCAAGAATAGCTATCAAAATGATATTCAATTATTAAAACAATGGTTAGCACAAAGGTAACTGTATGAAAAAACTAGCGTCACTAACAATACTTGCTGCAGCGTTAACAGGGTGTGCGTCAGTTAATGATATTAATTGGCAGGCAAATAATCAGGCTTCTATTCAAGGCAACTACATTGTCATTAAGAGTAACCTTTGGGTGGATATGATGCCTAAAATTGGTGAGCCTGAAGAGACAAATCTTCATGGTGCCATTTACTTAGAATCTACCAGTACGTTACCTGCTGATCTTAATGTGACTGACATTACGATACGCCAAGGAGAACAAGTTTGGCTGATTGACGCGGAATCTGCTGAGCTACGCGCTCATAGTGACACCCAGTGGGAAGTGGCGTTTAAGTGGGTTATGGATGTGAATAGTGAGGAAACCGTGGATGTAGCGGTTGAGCTTACTGATCTCGAGCAAAACTACTTATTGGTAGAGTCGAGTGTGGAAATCGACACGGTTTATTAAGCAAGTTCGATTCACAGGTACAAAAAAAGGGCTGATAAACATCAGCCCTTTTCTATTTTTTTGCGTAGGAGTTACAGCACCTGCACGCAATTCTGATCAACTCGATTATTCTTCAAGTTCGCCACAGAAACGGTAGCCTTCACCGTGAATAGTCGCGATGATTTCTGGCGTACCAGATACCGACTCGAAATGTTTACGGATACGACGGATCGTCACATCGACAGTACGGTCATGAGGCTTAAGCTCGCGGCCGGTCATCTTCTTAAGAAGGTCGGCACGAGTTTGGATTTTACCTGGGTTCTCACAGAAGTGCAGTAAAGCACGGAATTCTGAACGAGGTAGCTTGTAACCATCGCCACTTGGGCTCACTAGAGAGCGGCTGTTGATGTCTAGAACCCAACCGTTGAACTCGTATTTCTCTACTGAACGTTTTTCTTCTGTAACTGCTGAAGCGTTCATTGAACGGCTAAGTAGGTTACGTGCACGAATTGTTAACTCGCGAGGGTTGAACGGCTTAGTGATGTAGTCATCTGCACCGATCTCAAGACCTAGGATTTTGTCTACTTCGTTGTCACGACCTGTTAAGAACATAAGCGCAACGTTTGCTTGCTCACGTAGCTCACGAGCGAGCAACAGGCCATTTTTACCAGGTAAGTTGATATCCATGATAACTAAGTTTACTTGGTTATCAGATAGAACTTGGTGCATCTCTTCACCATCGCTGGCCTCAAAAACAGCGTATCCCTCTGCTTCAAAAATACTCTTTAGAGTGTTACGAGTTACTTGCTCATCTTCTACGATGAGAATCTGCGGGGTTTGCATTGGCGGTACCTAAACTTGTGAAAAATTTGTGCTAACAGAATAAATTCTAGGCAAAAAATAACATACAGGTAATGTAATCTTGATAATAAACCAAAGTTGTTAAAAAAACACTGCTTTTGGTTTGCCCGCCTTCCTTGGTGTACTGAAGAGACTAAAAGTAACAACAGCCTTCTATGATTCCGTTAGTCGTTGACGCGGATTCTATAATGTTAACAGCATGCTAACAACGGCATAATGTTAATTCCATACATTTTGTTGATTTACATCAATAGTTGAAATGTAACAAATACTAATAGTAGTAGTCAGATATAGAACGGTGGTAAATCTCTGTGATTGATAAAAAACTTTGGGATGCTTATTGTGATCCTTATTTTCGATTCTCAACGTTACCATCTTTCGAAAGTTATGCCGTAGTAACAGCTTGGAACCCTCGTAGTATAAGGGCTAGCGACCAAGATAATTTGATTGAAAATGACCGGTTGGAAGATGAGTTATTGTCTTGCTGTTGGGTAAATGTGTGTGTCGGTGACGCATTGTTTACATGGTCAGAAGAGAGCTTTGCGTGTGAACTCGATAGGCAAACTGCAGTCGAACTCGGCCGCAAATACCAACAAAATGCGATCTATTTTGTTGAGAAAGGACAAATTTTTTTGCTCTCATGTTTAAAAGATGAAACAGAAATATTGATTGGTAGCATGGAACAACGCTGCCAAAACTAGATTTATAAAACTTGTCATGGAGGAATGATGGAAGATATTACGCCGGATATATGCGATCAGCATGAAGACAAAGTAACTTTGTTAAATCTGCCGTTGCAGAACTTTGGAGCAAGAAATGCCTTCTGGGGTCAGATTGTGACAGTGCGTTGCTATCACGATAATTCCAAAGTCAAAGAGTTAGTTGCAACGGATGGTAAAGGCAAAGTCTTAGTCGTTGATGGAAATGGCTCTTGTCAGAGAGCTTTATTGGGAGACCAACTGGCCATTAAAGCCATCGAAAATGGATGGGAAGGGATCATTATCAATGGCGCCGTTCGTGATGTCGCTATGATGGCAGAGATGGATCTGGGTATTAAAGCGTTGGCGGCTTGTCCGTTTAAAACAGAGAAGCGCGGTGCTGGTGAAGTGAATGTTACACTTACTATGCACAGACAGATGGTTCAACCTGGAGATTACATCTACGCTGATTGGAATGGAGTGTTGATGTCGAAAGAAGCGTTAACTTGGGACTAAAAGCGAAAGCCTAGTCCAAATTCTACACCTTGCTGCCATTCTTGATAATCAAGAGTGGCATGCAAGTCGAGATTTTCTGTCAATCTTAAACGACTTGATAACTCTGCGGACATTGCACTATTTCGAGTGTCGTTGGTCACTTCTGAATAGCTATGAAGAGTACTTTTCACTGAAACGCGGTGATTTACCTGATAGTTCACTCCACTCACAATACCGCTTTCGTTAACGTTGTCAGAGTTGTCGATCCTAGCCCCTACATACAAGTCGATTTTCTTAAAAAGATTGTATGAGTAACCACCGTCAATCTTCCAGCTATCAAACTGGCTATTAGCGTGTTCACTAGAAAGATATAAACCGTGAGGTGATTGCTTCTGCTCGGAAGGAAGGGCTGGTAGGTTAGAAGCAAAACTTAAGCAACTAAACCAAAGCGTGAAAAAAAACACGAAAGTTTTCATGAACCACTCCTTGGATTTGTTGTTTATTTTTATAGGTTCACTAATTAAAGCACATTTCCCGTTTAAAAGTTGAAACTTTTATATAGCTTTTTGTTATTATTATATGTCACATGTTGCAATTAATAATCTTGTTAGTTTATCCGGTTGATTTTGGATTGTTTTGATGACGATATTTTCTTAATTCGCAATTATTTTTAACTTTTAATTGACTCTCGGCTACCAAATAAGGTACACGTAGGGTAAGCAAGTAAACACAACGACGACTTATTTATGTTTTGCAGCCATAACACAGTAATGACCACAACCATTATTATTACCGACATTCGCATTGTTGGGGCAGGCTGCTAAGCGAAAGAAATTCAAAAAAAGGCCTGTATCCCATGAAGATACAGGCCTTTTTTTTATGTAAAAAATTACCATTTTGGAGAGGAAGGGATGCGAGTATTAAAGTTTGGAGGCTCATCGTTAGCAGATGCAGATCGTTTTTTAAGAGCGGCAGATATCATTGCTAACAATGCTCAACAAGAAGAGGTAGCAGTAGTACTATCGGCACCGGGTAAAACAACCAACAAGCTGGTTGCTGTTATTGAAGGTGCGCTGCGTAATGGGGAAGCTGAGCTGCAAATTGCGGAACTTGAATCTTCATTTAAATCACTATTTAGTGATATCAAAGCGGTTCTACCTAACGTTGATGGTAGTGGCTTCGATAACCAAGTAAAAACATCACTGTCTCAGCTACGCCAATTTGTTCATGGTATCGATTTGCTAGGCATGTGCCCAAACAATGTTAACGCTCGAATCATCAGTAAAGGCGAGCGTATTTCAATTCAATTGATGAAAGCCGTATTGGAAGCTAAAGGCCAACCTGCAAGCTTGATCGACCCAGTACAATACTTGTATGCACAAGGCGACCATCTTGAAGCGATGGTGGATGTTGAAGTGTCGACTCAGAACTTCAAACAGAATCCACTACCCCAAGGCCACGTTAACATCATGCCAGGCTTCACTGCTGGTAATGATAAAGGTGAGTTAGTCACTCTTGGACGTAATGGCTCGGACTATTCAGCAGCAGTACTTGCAGCGTGTTTGCGCGCAGATTGTTGTGAAATCTGGACTGACGTTGATGGCGTCTACAATTGTGACCCTCGTTTAGTTGACGATGCTCGCCTGTTAAAATCTCTGAGCTACCAAGAAGCGATGGAGCTTTCTTACTTCGGTGCTTCCGTTCTGCATCCGAAAACCATCGCACCGATTGCTCAGTTCCACATTCCATGTTTAATCAAGAACAGCTTTAACCCTCAAGGTGCTGGCACGTTGATTGGCCAAGATACTGGCGAAGATAATCTTGCTATTAAAGGTATCACCACGTTAAATGATCTGACTATGGTCAATGTTTCAGGCCCAGGCATGAAAGGCATGGTTGGCATGGCAAGCCGCGTATTTGGTGCGATGTCATCAGCGGGTGTATCTATTGTTCTTATTACTCAATCTTCGTCTGAGTACAGCATCAGCTTCTGTATTGAAGCGGCCGACAAAGCGAAAGCGCAACAAGTGCTAGGTGAAGCCTTCGAGCTTGAGCTCAAAGATGGCTACTTGAGCCAGTAGAATTTATTGATAATGTTTCTATTGTCACACTTGTTGGTGATGGCATGAGAACGTCTCGTGGTGTCGCATCCCAGTTCTTTGCTTCATTGGCTGAAGTGAATGTAAACATCGTCGCTATCGCTCAGGGATCTTCAGAGCGTGCTATCTCTGCGGTTATTCCAGAAGATAAAATCTCTGAAGCAATTAAAGCGTGTCATGAGAACCTATTTAACTCTAAGCACTTCCTAGATGTGTTTGTTGTTGGTGTTGGCGGTGTTGGTGGTGAACTGGTAGACCAAATTCAGCGTCAGCAAGCGAAATTGGCGGAAAAAGGCATCGTGATTCGCGTGTGTGGTCTTGCAAACAGCAAAGGTTTGTTGCTTGATAGTAACGGACTGCCTCTTGAGCATTGGCGTGACCGCATGGCGAGCTCTACAGAAGAGTTCAGCTTACCGCGTCTAATCTCTTTAGTTCAGCGCAACCACATTATTAACCCTGTATTAGTCGACTGCACGTCAAGCGAGTCAATTGCTAATCAGTATGCTGAGTTCCTTGCAGCGGGTTTCCACGTTGTAACACCAAACAAGAAAGCCAACACAGCGAGCATGGCTTACTACCATCAGCTTCGTGAAGTTGCGCGTAGCTCGCGTCGTAAATTGATGTATGAAACAACAGTTGGTGCAGGTCTGCCAGTTATCGAAAACCTACAGAACCTAATCTCTGCAGGTGATGAGCTAGAGAAATTCAACGGTATCTTGTCAGGTTCACTGTCTTATATTTTCGGTAAACTAGATGAAGGTATGACGTTAAGCCAGGCGACGAATATCGCGAAAGACAATGGTTTTACTGAACCGGATCCACGTGATGATCTATCAGGCATGGACGTGGCGCGTAAGCTGCTAATCCTTGCTCGTGAAGCTGGCATGAACCTTGAGCTTGAAGACGTTGAAGTAGACCAAGCGCTTCCACCAGGTTTCGATGACTCGGGCAGTGTAGAAGAATTTATGGCTCGTTTGCCAGAGGCAGACGCGTACTTCAAGCAGCTTGCAGAAGATGCTGGTAAAGAAGGAAAAGTACTACGCTACGTTGGTGAGATCCTGGATGGCAAATGTAAAGTTCGCATTGCAGCGGTTGATGAAAACGATCCTATGTACAAGATCAAAGATGGCGAGAATGCACTGGCCTTCTACAGCCGTTACTACCAACCAATTCCACTAGTGCTTCGTGGTTATGGTGCAGGTACTGAAGTGACCGCTGCTGGTGTATTTGCAGACGTGATGCGTACTTTAGGCTGGAAACTGGGAGTATAAGATGAGCAAAGGAATGGACGTTGTTGTTTACGCGCCTGCTTCTATCGGTAACGTAAGTGTTGGTTTCGATGTGCTTGGTGCGGCGGTATCTCCAGTGGATGGTACGCTCCTAGGCGACCGAGTCATGGTCAAAGCAGGTGCAGACGCATTTAGCTTAAAAACGGCAGGGAACTTTGTTTCAAAGCTGCCTACCGAGCCGAAAGAAAACATTGTTTATGATTGTTGGGTTGTCTTTGCTCGCGAGCTAGATAAAAAGGGGTAGAGCTTCTACCTCTTGAAATGACTCTTGAAAAGAATATGCCAATTGGTTCAGGTTTGGGTTCAAGTGCTTGCTCTATTGTTGCTGCTCTTGATGCTCTAAACCGTTTTCATGGTCAGCCGCTAAATGAAACTGAACTTCTTGCACTAATGGGTGAGATGGAAGGTAAGATCTCTGGCGGGATTCATTACGACAATGTAGCGCCGTGTTATTTGGGCGGCGTTCAGTTGATGCTTGAAGAGCTAGGGATTATTAGCCAAGAAGTGCCATGTTTTGATGAATGGTACTGGGTAATGGCTTACCCAGGCATCAAGGTTTCAACAGCAGAAGCGCGTGAGATTTTACCATCTCAGTATCGCCGCCAAGACATCATTGCACATGGGCGTCATCTTGCTGGTTTCATTCACGCATGCCACTCGGGTCAGCCCGAATTAGCCGCAAAAATGATCAAAGACGTGATCGCTGAACCATATCGTGAGAAACTGCTCCCTGGTTTTGCAGATGCTCGCAAATACGCATTGTCTGCTGGCGCACTAGCGACAGGTATTTCGGGTAGTGGCCCAACGTTATTTAGTATCTGCAATGATAAAGAAGTCGCCGAGCGCGTTGCTCGTTGGCTAGAACAAAATTATGTACAAAATGAAGAAGGATTCGTCCATGTTTGTCGCCTAGACAAACAAGGTTCGATCGTTACAGGAAGTTCTCTATGAAGCTTTACAACATCAAAGAAAATGATGAGCAAGTCTCCTTTGGCCAAGCCGTTCGCCAAGGTTTAGGCCGTAATCAAGGTCTATTTTTCCCAGAGCAGTTACCAAAGTTCGATGATATCGACGCGCTGCTTGAGCAAGATTTCGTTAGTCGCAGCACTACAATCCTCTCTGCACTGATCGGCGAAGAGTTGGCAGAAGAGAAAGTGAACTCAATGGTTGATGCTGCGTTCCAATTCCCAGCTCCAATCAAGCAAGTTAAAGATGGCGTTTACGCACTAGAGCTATTCCATGGCCCAACACTGGCGTTTAAAGACTTTGGCGGTCGTTTTATGGCTCAGTCTTTAGCAGCGGTTTCTGATGGCGGAAAAATCACTATTTTGACGGCAACGTCTGGTGATACTGGTGCAGCGGTTGCACACGCTTTCTACGGTATGGAAGATATCAACGTTGTTATCCTATATCCGAAAGGTAAAATCAGCCCGCTTCAAGAGAAGCTATTCTGTACGCTAGGTAAGAACATCCACACAGTGGCAATCGACGGTGACTTTGATGCTTGTCAGGCGTTAGTTAAGCAAGCGTTCGATGACGCAGCACTGCGCGAAGAGATTGGTCTAAACTCGGCGAACTCAATCAACATCAGTCGTCTAATGGCTCAAATCTGTTACTACTTTGAAGCGGCTTCTCAGCTAACAAAAGCACAGCGCGAGAATCTAGTTGTGTCAGTCCCAAGTGGTAACTTCGGTAACTTGACTGCGGGTTTGCTGGCTAAAGCGATGGGCCTTCCAATTAAGCGCTTTATCGCAGCAACCAACGCTAACGATACGGTGCCACGCTACCTTGAAACGGGTAAGTGGGATCCGAAACCAACCGTTGCGACGACTTCAAACGCGATGGACGTAAGTCAACCTAATAACTGGCCACGTATAGAAGAGCTATGCCAACTGAAGGGTTGGGGCTTAGATACACTGGGTAAAGGTGCAGTAAGCGACGAGCAAAGTGCTGAGTCAGTTCGCGACCTAAACAGCTTAGGCTACCTATGTGAGCCACATGGTGCGATTGCTTACCGAGTACTAGAAGAACAGCTACAAGAAGGCGAAACTGGCCTATTCTTGTGTACAGCGCATCCTGCGAAGTTCAAAGAAGTGGTAGATGAGATCTTAGAGTCGGACATCGATCTGCCAGGTCCGCTTGCTAAGCATGCGGCTATGGAGCTTCTGTCTGAAGATCTAGCGAATGACTTCGAAGCCTTGAAAGTGGTACTACGCCGCGTTCAGCCATAGTGCTATCCAGTTTAAAATATTCAAAAGGCCACTGCTAAGTGGCCTTTTTATTGGACGTAATATTGTGAGTTGTTACTTGTTCAAGGTCGATTAAGCGCAAAAGTAGGCAAAGATAAGTGCCAGCGAATCGCGGCCAATCGAATAACCAGCGTAGAGAGCACACATGCCAAGAAGGCTGTTGAGTTATCATAACCCAGTGATAGCGCGCTTGTGTGTACAACACCGCCCAGAATACAGGCCGTAGCATACACCTCACTTCTTAGTACCATTGGTACTTCTCTAGCAAGCACGTCACGAATAATGCCGCCCCCACATCCAGTTATGACGCCCATGATGACAGCGACCATAGCTGAATCTTGGAACATTAAAGCCTTTTCAACACCGATTCCGACGAATACTGCCAGACCAATGGCATCACACACTGGCAGGATCCACCAAGCAACGCGCTTAGGTCGGCGCACCACAATCATAGTGAGTAGACAGGTGGTAAAGATCACCCAAAGGTATGTGGTGTCAGTGATCCAGAATACGGGAGTGGCGCCAAGTGCCATGTCTCGAATGGTGCCGCCACCTATCGCAGTCACACTGCCTAATACAGCAACACCGAAAGGATCCATTTTTAAGCGGCCTGCGAGCAGAACGCCAGAGATGGCAAAGATTGCAGTACCGAATAAATCGATAATATAAAGCAGCATGGAATCCATGATACTAAGTACTCTTTATTAAAATTGTGGAACAGAAACAGGTCTGGAATTGTACGGCAAACCACCAAAAAACGTTAGCGCTTTTGACGGACTGTTTCAAAGTGTTGGCAAACTTGCTCCACGGCTTTTAATGTTCGCATTGTCGGTCGGTTTAACCAGTCAGAAGTGAGTGACCACATGTGCCCATTTTGTACGGCAGGCAGTTGATCTTGCCAATTCATCCACATGCTGCCATCGCGCATGGCGTGCTCGGAGCTGAAGATGACATCAGGTTGAGCAATCAGCACTTGTTCAATGCCAACTTGCGGGTAGGGTGTTAGACTATCTTCGAAGACATTTTCACCACCACAAAACTCAAATACCTCACTCGGCCAATTGCCTTTCGCCACGGTAATAATTGGACTTTCACTCAGCTGGTAAAAGTAACTGACTGGAACATGGGTTTGGTACTTTTCGTTTAACTCAGATAGTGTGTCGCGAAACATCTTAGCGTTATTTTGGCCGATCGAAGGATCTGAGCTGAGTTTACTGAGGATTAGAATGTTTTTGGCGATATCGTCAAGCTCGCTAACTTTTGAGTAGAAGATTTCAAAGCCAAACTGTTCAAGTTTCTCTAACTCTTTCGCAGGGTTACCGCCAGGCCAGGCAATGATCAAATCTGGCTGAAGAGTAATGATGCGCTCTAGATTGATGCTCTGGTAGTCGGAGACCAACTCAATGTTTTTTGCCTCTTCAGGATAATCACTATGAGAACTTACCCCAACAAGCTGGTCGCCCAGCCCTGCAGCAAAGGCAATCTCAGTAGCATGTGGGGCGAGTGAAACCACTCGTTCAACGGGTTTAGCAAAAGTAGAGAAGGAACAAAAAACGATGCAAAGAGCGAGAAAACGGAACATCTAAATACCTTGATGAACAACTACAAGAATGCAGCTTTGAAGAAGAAGCCAAACGCAAATGCGCCAAGCCATTAGTTTGTGAATTTGCGCTAAGTGGATGGCAGACGGGGCAATGCGCCCCCCAATTTTTGCCCGTACGGCTTTGCGTTTATCATAGATTGCCGGGCCGCCAAGCGATAGCTCAAGCTTGCCGCCTACCGCGATTAATAACCAGCTTGGCCCGGGAAGTGGCCAAGTTGCACCTTGAGTCTTAAACAGGGCAAATACTGCTTGAGTGCGGTGGCCTAAAGCTATGATAAGGGCAAAAAGCTTCAATGGGACATAATCTAGAACCGCGACAGCTCGAGTCACCGGTAAACCAAAAGGTGAGTAACTTTGTCGGGATGGAGACCAAGCGCGAGCCAGTTCGGCCGTTAATCGATACATGAGAGCGGCGATTCCGCCGCCGATGGCATACCAAAACAAGACGCAAATGACGTTACGGCCATACCCATAATTAAGGTTTCAGCCCCCGCTTTACCCAAGCCAAGTGGCGATAGACGCTCTGTGTCTCGATTCAAAAGTGGCTCAAGCAACTTACGTGCTTTCAGTTTGTCTTCTTTAGCTAGAGCATGGATAAGCTCACCAGCTAACTTTTCATTGTTTTTCCAATCTAACGCAATCAGTAATAAAGCCAGCTCAAATAACTGAGGCTGCCAAACCAAAGGTTGAAGCGCCCAAAGTACCAAATAAGCAGGAACACACATGAGTAACCAAGCGAGCGTACCGGAGATTAGGCTCTGATTGTAAGTGCTGTTGATGTTAACTTTCGATGAGAGTAGCTCTGCAAACTTGTGCCACAAAATGGCCGGATGCACGTCTCTTGGGAACGGAATAATGAGGTGAAACAGCAGCGCTCCCCACATTACGAGGAGAGCGCCGTTTGAATAGAGCTGGTTAAAAAGATCGTCCATGATGCTCGATGGTTATTTAAGTAGTTCAACCATTTTAATTACCATTTCAGAAGAACTCTGTGCCGCAAGTGGCAAAAACTCTTCAAAGCTCATCGGTGATTCTTTGTCTGCTACATCAGAGATGGCGCGAACCACCACAAATGGCACCTTGAATTGCTGGCAAGTTTGAGCGATAGCTGATGCTTCCATTTCAACTGCGATAACCGATGGGAAGTGTTTACGAATGAACGCTTGACGCTCAGCAGTGCAAACGAACGCATCACCCGTACAAATAAGGCCACGAACCGCGTGTTTGTCGTCCATTTGAGTAAGGGCTTTTTCGGCAACATCCATCAGTTTTTCGTCAGCCATGAACGCCGCAGGCTGGCCTGCCATTTGGCCCATTTCATAACCAAAAGCCGTCACATCCGCATCGTGGTGGCGAACTTCTGTAGAGATAACGACGTCTCCAAGATTTAAGGTAGAATCGAAGCCACCTGCAGAGCCCGTATTGATGACGACATCAGGTTGGTACTCACTCAGTAGTAAGCTAGTGCCAATTGCGGCTGCTACTTTACCGATGCCAGATTGAAGTAGAACGACATCCACGCCATTCAGTTGGCCTGAGAAAAAGGTACAGCCCGCTTTGATCTCTTGTGTGCAGTTGTCTAGCGCAGATTTGAGAATAGAGACTTCTTGCTCCATTGCGCCGATGATGCCAATTTTCATAGTTAATCTCTTTAAATTTCGTACAGATAATTGCGCTAATTGTAACAGAAATCATTGGAGTAAAAAGAAAAGAGATTAAGGAGTGGAGTAATTGGCCTGTTTCATGTTGGTTGTCATTTATTCGCCAATTAGGAAAGAGGGAAATCAAGAGGGGCGGTGGTGTACGGGTCTTTTCAAAGTGGGGGAAACCATAGCTGTGGTTTGATGTGAAATAGCAGTTGCTTAACACTTATACATCCCCTATAATTCGCGCTTCTCGTGTCGGCTGAATCAGAGATTGGCTGGCACAAATATTAACCTACTCTTATTAGGAGAGAATTATGTCTCTGAATGCAGAAACTAAAGCAGCAATCGTTGCAGAATACGCACGTGGCGAAGGCGACACAGGTTCACCAGAAGTACAAGTAGCTCTACTGACTGCTTCTATCAACCACCTACAAGGTCACTTCAAAGCTCACAAAGGCGATCACCACAGCGTCGTGGTCTTCTACGTATGGTTTCTAGCCGTCGTAAGCTACTAGACTACCTAAAAGGTAAAGATCTAGGTCGCTACCAAGAGCTAATCAAACGTCTAGGTCTACGTCGCTAATCAGCGTCTGCATAGAACAGTTTGTAAAAAAGGGGCTTCTAGCCCCTTTTTTTATTGCCCGTTACTTATTTTAAATGGTATGGCTTAGCCAAATTCTATTTATACCGTTATACTACGGGCGCTAATCTCATTCAGAGATAGCAGATTTGCTCATTGCATTACAAATCACAAATTTATGCAGTCATAGAATTTAGTTTCTAGTGTCTTGTCCTTTTGGTGAAGAACCTAAATGCGCAGGGCCCTAGCACTAAACTCTAGTCTGTTTAACTTGTAATGCCTTGAGTCTCGATATACTCACTAAGAATTATCTTAGATAAAGGAATAACAATGTTCGAAAAACCAGTTGTTAAAACGTTCCAGTACGGTAACCACACGGTTACTCTTGAAACTGGCGTTATTGCACGTCAAGCTACTGCTGCCGTAATGGTCACTATGGACGATACGTCAGTATTCGTTTCTGTAGTTGGTAAAAAAGAAGCAGTAGAAGGTCAAGACTTCTTCCCGCTAACAGTAAACTACCAAGAGCGTACTTACGCTGCAGGTAAAATCCCTGGTGGCTTCTTCAAGCGTGAAGGTCGTCCATCGGAAGGCGAAACACTAACGGCTCGTCTAATCGACCGTCCAATCCGCCCACTGTTCCCTGATGCGTTCAAAAACGAAGTACAAGTTATCGCGACAGTAATGTCTGTAAATCCAGACGTTCAACCAGACATGGTTACTATGATCGGTACTTCTGCAGCACTAGCTATCTCTGGTATCCCGTTCAACGGTCCTATCGGTGCAGCTCGTGTTGGTCATATCGACGGTCAACTAGTACTTAACCCAAGCAACACTGAGCTAGAAACGTCTAAGCTTGATCTTGTTGTTTCAGGTACTGAAGGCGCTGTTCTTATGGTTGAGTCAGAAGCTGACAACCTAACAGAAGAAGAGATGCTTTCAGCGGTAGTTTACGGTCACGAGCAACAGCAAGTTGTTATCAACGCGATCAACGAATTCGCAGCAGAAGTAGCTACTCCTGCATGGGATTGGGTTGCGCCAGAAGAGAACACTGCGCTTAACACTCGTATCGCGGAACTTGCAGAAGCTAAGCTAGTTGAAGCTTACCAAATTACTGAAAAAATGACTCGCTACGACCGTATTCACGAAATCGCAGCTGAAGTTAACGAAGTACTAGTATCAGAAGACGAAGCTGTGAACCTAAAAGAAGTTCACTCTATCTTCCACGATCTAGAGAAAACAGTAGTACGTCGCAGCATCATCGCGGGTAACCCACGTATCGATGGTCGTGAAAAAGACATGGTTCGTGCGCTAGACGTACGTACTGGTGTTCTTCCTCGTACACACGGTTCTTCTCTATTCACTCGTGGTGAGACTCAGGCGATCGTTACGGCGACTCTTGGTACACAACGCGATGCTCAAATTATCGACGAGCTAACTGGTGAGCGTAAAGATCACTTCCTACTACACTACAACTTCCCTCCATACTGTGTAGGCGAAACGGGTTTTGTAGGTTCTCCTAAGCGTCGTGAAATCGGCCACGGTAAACTCGCTAAGCGTGGTATTGCTGCAGTAATGCCATCTGTAGACGAGTTCCCATACACAGTGCGTGTAGTATCAGAAATCACAGAATCTAACGGTTCTTCTTCAATGGCTTCTGTATGTGGTACGTCTCTAGCACTTATGGATGCTGGTGTTCCAATTAAGTCTTCTGTTGCGGGTATCGCAATGGGCCTTGTTAAAGAAGGTGACGATTTCGTTGTTCTTTCTGACATCCTTGGTGATGAAGACCACCTAGGTGACATGGACTTTAAAGTAGCAGGTACTAATACTGGTATCACTGCACTTCAAATGGACATCAAGATCGAAGGTATCACTAAAGAGATCATGCAAATTGCTCTTAACCAAGCGCAAGGTGCACGTAAGCACATCCTTTCTGTAATGGATGAAGCGATTTCTGGTGCTCGTGAAGATATCTCTGAGTTCGCTCCGCGTATTCACACAATGAAGATCAGCGCTGAGAAGATCAAAGACGTTATCGGTAAAGGTGGTGCAGTTATCCGTGCTCTAACTGAAGAGACAGGTACAACGATCGAAATCGAAGACGATGGTACGATTAAGATTGCTTCTGCTGAAGGCGCTGCTGCAAAAGAAGCGATTCGTCGTATTGAAGAAATCACTGCAGAAGTGGAAGTTGGCCGCATCTACCAAGGTAAAGTTGCGCGTCTAGCAGACTTCGGTGCATTCGTGACTATCCTTCCAGGTAAAGATGGTCTAGTACACATTTCTCAAATCGCAGACAAGCGTGTAGAAAAAGTGTCTGACTACCTAACTGAAGGTCAAGAAGTACCTGTTAAGGTTCTTGAAATTGACCGTCAAGGCCGTGTACGTCTAAGCATGAAAGAAGCGGTAGAAAAGCCAGCTGAAGATGCAGCACCAGCTGCTGACGCAGAATAAGCGAGCAAATACTGCTATGTTAAAGGGGTAAGATTCCCCCTTATGCATAAAGCATGTTATAAAGGGAGCACTTAGCTCCCTTTTTTATTGACCTCACCCAGCAGAGCTTAGTTGGAATACAGGAGTATGTATTTGTGAAATGGTTTCGAGCTGCAACGTTAGGCTTAACGATTTTAATGGCGGCGGGCTGTGCAACAACAGCCGATGAGCAAGAACATTGGATCTATCCACCAATGGCGATCCCTCTTCAAGCCAGTGTTCAGCAAGAAGTGCAAATTGCACGTTTGAGTCAACTGCTTGCTCGACCTGATCTTAGCGATGACGTTCGCGCTAAAATGCTATTTGAGCGTGGTAACTACTACGACAGCGTGGGTTTACGCGACTTAGCGAGGTTAGATTTCAATCAGTCGTTAAGCTTGAATCCGGCGCAACCAGATATCTTTAATCTGCTAGGTGTGTATTACACGCAAGTTGGTGAGTTTGACGCCGCTTATGAAGCTTTCGACTCTACACTAGAGCTTGATCCTGCTAACTCTTACGCAGCGCGTAATCGAGCGATTGCACTGTATTACGGTGACCGCATTGAGCTGGCTCTGGAAGACATCACTAAGCACTATCAAGAAGACCCGAGCGACCCATTCCGAGCGTTATGGTTATACATCATCAAGTCTGAAGTTGAACCAGAAGCAGCGCGCGAAGAGCTTATGGCAAGCTACAGTCAGCGCGATGAAGATTGGGGTTGGGTACTGGTAGCGATTACGTTAAATGAAGTCTCGGAAGAACAAGCGTTTAAAGCGATCTTAGCAGCAACGCGTGAGAACACCTTGTTAGCAGAGCGCCTGACTGAAGCCTATTTTTATCTTGCTAAGCGTTATCAGCAAGAAGGTGATTTCGCCAGTGCCGTGTCTCTGTATAAGCTAGCAGTGTCATTTAACGTGTTTGAATACGTTGAACACAGATATTCTTTCCTAGAGCTGAGCCGAATTTATCAGCAAGTGAAGGCTGAGCACCTTGCTCAAGCTAAGCTAGAAAAAGAACAAGCGTTGCCTTCAGAGTAACGGGCTCTACATTTAAGAAACAAAAAACCGCAGTTTAATACTGCGGTTTTTTATTGCTTGATGAAAGATAGCGCTTACTGAAAGAGACCGCATGATGAAAAATATTGCTTGTTGGAAAGTATGTAGTTAGACTAAATGCAATTTAGTTAGCCTGACTAACTAAATTTATCGCCAAGAGAGTCTTAAATAGTAAAGTGGGTTGGGATGGATCTAACAACTAACTTAGAAAAAAGTTGAACGCTATGCATCGCGCATTTGGAGAACGCACAGTTTAGAGGATCCAATTTCGACGCTCAGCTTCAACGAGTATGACTATCTAAAAGAAATCCAGATGGCGGATGAACCGATTAGGTTGACGGATTTGGCGGATAAAATGCTGGTAACCAAGCCCTCGGCAACGCGCATGGTACAACGCTTAGAACGTAAGAATCTTGTAGAGCGTAAGGCATGCCTTGAAGATGCTCGCTCCAAACGGGTACAGCTAACCGAGCATGCGCGCAAGTTATTGATCAAAGAAGTCGAAGTGTATCAGCAAATGGCCAACGAGCTTACAGCTCAGCTAGATGCAAAAGAAGCAGAGCAGCTTAACCAGTTGCTAAATAAAGCCTTAAAGTAATTTTAAGTATTTAGTTAGCCTAGCTAACTAAATTGAGAGTGTGCAGTTAATGAGTATATCTATTTATCGCCAGTTTTGGCGCTATACCATCCCAACCGTTGCAGCCATGTTGGTTAATGGCCTTTATCAGGTAGTGGATGGAATTTTCATTGGACGATTTGTTGGAGCCGATGGTTTGGCGGGTATTAACGTTGCTTGGCCAGTCATTGGAACCATACTAGGTATTGGAATGCTGGTGGGAGTAGGCACTGGAGCACTGGCGTCAATCAAGCAAGGGGAAGGAGAGCATCATTCAGCTAAAGGGATACTCGCGACGGGTTTGCTGTTATTGCTGGCCATGGCTCCTATTGTTGCTATTGTACTGTATTTCCACGCTGACGAATTTTTGTTGTGGCAAGGAGCACAGGGCAAAGTGTTTGAGCTTGGCATGCAATACCTTCAAGTTCTAATCTTTGCGTCGATCTTTACCTTGGGGTCCATTGCGATGCCATTCTTGTTACGAAATGACGACAGCCTAATTTAGCGACGATGCTTATGATCATTGGCGCCGTAATTAACATCACGCTTGATTACCTGTTCATTGTGTCATTCCAGTGGGAGCTAACAGGTGCTGCATTGGCAACGGCTATCGCACAGATGGTGGTGACTGTTTTGGGTCTCGCTTATTTCTTCAGCTCTCGAGCCAAATTGAGATTGAGTCTGAGCTCTTTAACGGCACGAATTAGTTACGTGCCTCAGATTGTGATGATCGGGGCATCAAGCTTTTTTATGTACGCTTATGGTTCCGTTATGATAGCGCTGCACAACGCCTTGTTTGCTGAGTATGGCAGTGCGGTGTTAATTGGTGCGTATGCGATCTTGGGCTATATTGTCACGGTTTACTATCTCACGGCTGAAGGTATTGCTAATGGTATG
>JYJN01000149.1 GCA_003263845.1 Vibrio aestivus
GAAGATTTGGTTTGCGCCATGATGGCCAACATCAAAGCCAACGCTGAATCCAACGCGCAACAATCTATCACTCAAACCGTGATTGGCCGCCCAGTAAACTTTCACGGCCGAGACAGCGAAACTGCGAACCGACAAGCAGAAAACATCCTATACCGCGCTGCAACACGAGCGGGATTTAATGATATCGAGTTTCAGTTCGAACCTGTCGCGGCAGGGTTAGAATATGAAGCGACGCTGACGGACAATAAAACCGTCTTAGTTGTGGATATTGGCGGCGGTACGACCGACTGTTCTTTGATAGAGATGGGGCCAAATTGGTGTGGAAAATCGGATCGCTCTCAGAGCTTGCTTGCCCACACCGGCCAGCGAGTGGGAGGCAATGACCTCGACATCGCTATGGCATTTAAACAGCTAATGACTCCATTTGGGCTCAATAGTAAATCTACATCCAACCTGATGATGCCGATTACTCAGTTCTGGAACCCAATAGCAATCAATAGCGTCGATGCTCAAGCAGACTTCTACTCTCGTGCCAACTTAAAACAGCTGACACAGCTGAAAAAAGAAGCTCAGGAACCAGAAAAGCTCACACGATTACTAGAGGTTTACCACGAAACACTAGGGTATCGTCTGGTGAGGCATGCAGAAGAAGCGAAAATTGCCCTATCTGAACTACAGGCGTATCAAGTGGAAATCAACCTTCTCAAAGAGACGCTTAATATCGATATCAGCGCTGATGAAATGACGCTTGCGATTGAAAACCCGAAACAGAAAATGGCGGCTTTAGTTGAAGAAGCGGTTAAACAATCTGGCGTCAAGCCAGACGCGATTTTCATGACAGGGGGTTCGGCCCGCTCGCCAATTCTAAGGAAGGCAGTCGAAGACAAGTTGCCAAATACGCCTATTGTCAGTGGAAACTACTTCGGCTCGGTAACTGCGGGGCTTGCTCGTTGGGCTGAACTTTGTTTTAAGTAACCCACTAGCAAGTATGACGTATAGACAAGGCCGCGACCAACGCGGCCTATATTAACTCGCTAATTAGTACCGTGCTTTCATTTTTAACGCCACATTAACCAGCGCAATCAGAATAGGCACTTCAACTAAAGGCCCTATCACGCCTGCAAATGCTTGATCAGAGTTCAAGCCAAATACCGCGATGGAAACCGCAATCGCTAGCTCAAAATTGTTGCCTGAAGACGTAAACGCTATTGAGGCATTCTTATCATAGGGCAAACCCAATTTCTTACCTGCATAGAAGCTGATAAAGAACATCGATAAAAAGTATATGATCAGTGGTACAGACACGAGTAATACATCTCCCGGCAGTTCAAAGATCATTTCCCCTTTCAAGCTAAACATCAGAACGATGGTTGCAAGTAATGCAATCAGCGTAATCGGTGAGATTCGAGGGATGAAGACCTCTTGATACCACTGCTCGCCCTTGGCAGCAACTAGCCATTTTCGGCTCAAGTAACCCGCTAAGAAAGGAATACCCAGATAAATTGCCACGCTTTCTGCAATGTCGAGGACTGTGATATCCACGTCGAAACCTTGTAAGCCAAACATTGGCGGTAAAACAGAGATAAACAACCACGCTAAGAAGCTGTATGTCACGATTTGGAACGCACTGTTTAAGGCAACTAACGTCGCACCATACTCTTTGTTACCCCCGCCGATATCATTCCATACCAGCACCATAGCAATACAACGAGCCAGGCCAATCAGAATGACGCCGACCATGTAACCCGGGTGGTCGCGTAAGAAAATAATCGCCAACGTGAACATTAAGATTGGCCCAACAACCCAGTTCATAACTAATGATAACGTGATGGCTCTACGGTCTTTCGTTACTTCGCCAAGTAAGTTGTAATTTACCTTTGCCAATGGCGGATACATCATCAGAATCAGGCCAATGGCGAGCGGGATATTCGTGGTACCCACCGTCATCGCCTCATTCCACTCTCCTACTTGTGGAAATACAACGCCAATAAGCACGCCGATACCCATGGCTAAAAAAATCCAAACTGTTAGGTAACGATCAACAAAACCCATTTTCCCCGCCGCGTTAGGCTTAGCGACTGCACTTTCAATACTCATAATTTATACCCTACATAACTTGAGCAACTTCTAACTAACCGAATCTGTATATTCATTATTCCATATATATGGAATATCATATATGATAATTTCAATCAGTCAATCATTGTCACAAAACATTCATCATCGATGATGAATGTGGAATTGGCGTTCAACGCAACTCAATTTTTTAATTGCGCAGCAGGGAAGCTTCTATACTTAATTAGAAGGTGCTAATGCGCTAAAACGCCTAAAGGAATAGGTTTTAATGAAATTCAATGTGTTACATAACAAAGCCTATTTAGTCGCGCTGATTGCGACAACAACATTTGGCTACGTAGCCTTCCAATTTGACAGAATCCCCCCAATCCGGTGGATGTGTCCTTGAAGGCGTACAGCTTCTTGTCTGTTATTACCTTCTCTTTCGCCTTCATGAGCTTAGAGACGCATCACCAACCTACGCCGCACTGTTTATCTCAATGAGCCTTCTGGTGATTGGCAACCTACTTGATTTACTAGACGAGTTTTACGCATTAAGTGAGTTCCTAGATGTGACAGAAGATGTTCTGACCACAGTTGGTTTTATCTCTTTTATCCTGGCTTGCGTTCAATGGTTAAATCAGTACAAAAAACGCTTCGAACAGATGAAGCACCTCGCTGAAATAGACTCCCTAACTGGGGTTCCCAACCGCAGAGCCTTTTTGAAACTGACGGAAGAGTATTTCGAGATCAATGAACAGCTGTCCGAAAATATCAGCATTCTGGTTGTCGATATCGATAATTTCAAATCCATTAACGACAAGTATGGACACCCCTTCGGAGACGAAGTCCTCATACAAGTTGCCAACGCAATAAAACTGGCTTTAAGAAAAGGTGATTACGTCGCAAGACTTGGTGGCGAAGAGTTTGTCGTTCTGCTCAAGAACACCAATGAGAGTGAAGCGAAAATTACCGCCCATCGTATTTTAGATAGCATTAAACTAATGAAGGTTTACCACTCAGGTAAAGCCGTCGGTTGCACGGTCAGCATTGGCGGAGCGACCTCACATCAACACCCCTTCGAATTTGAAACACTTTACGACTTGGCCGACAAAAGTCTGTATCAAGCGAAGTCTCAGGGTCGTAACCGTTACTGTGCACACCTAGAACAACGGATGAATTAATCCCTCAATTTGTCACAGACCCTTAATTTATAGTTTTCTCTTTTTTCAATGAGATCCTAAGCTAATTCTGTTACGTATGTTTTTTGTAAAGTGCAGTTCAGCAAGGAGGCACTATGAAACCCACCCACATCATTATCACGGTCAGTGCATTGTGTGTATCGCTAGCCGCCTTCGGTTCTAAAGACTCTAGCCGAGACGACACGCAAGCCATTCAAGACCTTAAACAAGATCCAAGGTTCGCGATTGTTGATACCGACAAAGACGGAGCCATAAGCCGTGAAGAGCTCATGGTCTATCAAGCTCAGCGACATCAGCAAACTAACAACTTTCAAGGTGGGATCGTTACTTTTGCGATCCTAGACAAAGACAGCGATGGTGTGCTCTCGCCGCAAGAGCTCAACGAAGCACGATAAATCAAATTGTTAGGCAGCGCACCAATACTTCGCTGCCTTTCCTTTAAAGAACGATAGAAACACAAGGACGTCATTATCGTCAGCAAACTCTCTACACTGCTCCTTGCCACTACTCTTGTCAGTCTTTCGTTGAGTTCCTAGAAAACACCACTAAAATCTAACTCAATAAATGCGCTAGCTTGCCTATTCGTGGCTAGCGCAAACCGACACGCGATTTCTGCCTTCTCGCTTGGCCACGTAAAGGGCTCTGTCTGCCCTCTCCACCAGCTCATGCCAGGTTTCCGTTGGCATATGCTGAGCGATACCAAAACTGGACGTAAGTTCAATGGAACTAGTTGCTTCAAGTTGAATCTTCTCAATCGATTGCCTTAACGAGTCTGCGTAACCCTTCGCTATCTCTAAGTGAGAATTCGGTAAAAGAATCATCATTTCATCACCACCCAATCGAAACGCTTTAGCATTCGGATGCAATGATGTTCTCACCTCTTCTGCGACTTTTCGAATGACCTCATCACCGATCAGGTGTCCGTGATTATCGTTAATGCGTTTGAAATTATCGATGTCAGAAAGGATGACATTAACAGAGTGCGTGTTCTGACAGTTCATTAGCGAAGACACGGTCGCCTCCAATGCACGTCGATTATTCAATGCGGTGAGCGGATCTTCATAAGAAAGAGAATGAATGGATTGTAGTAAACGAGCATTGATCAGCCACAGCATGGAAAAACTCATAGACACAATCAACACAATACTCAAGATGTAGGCCATTTGATGAACAATACTTGTTGCCATAAAGCTGACCATTTCATCAGCTACGAGCGTTGTTAACGCCCTAAACACCATAAAGGCACCAAAAAACAAAAAGGTCATTCCCATCATTCTAACTGCCATGGGTAAATCTTCTCTCTCTCCATTCATCACTACTTGTGAAGTTAACATGGTCACAATGGCGAGGTAGGTGCTGACGATAACAATACGGCTGTTGATCGATGGCTCCATGTATGTGTAATAAACAAACCCAATGAGCACCGCTAGCATTAAACCCGCATTCAGTTTCGTTAGTTTTAGGGAGTAACCTCTGAATAAAGACAAACTATAGAGCGTTAAATGGAACCCAAACACGATTAGCATATTTGCACCAATAATACTTAAAGCGTCTGAAATCACGCCTCTAAGGCTCAATAGCAGAGGGCCGGTTCCAATAATAAAGATGGACAACGAAAACAAAGAGAGGCCTTCAATACGCTTTTGAGAGCGCTGAAATAGCATCAATCCAGTACAAAAGATCACTGAGAAAAGAATGATGACGAAATTAAGTGTTCTCGTATCTAAAGAAAAGTCACTCATGCCTTGGTTATTTCCTAATTCTGACCGGCACACTATACCCCATTTGAACTAGGTAGAAATTCATTACAAAACGTATTGATTAGCAATAGAGCCTTGAATCTACAACTGTTTGTATAGCTCCATTGTGCTTAGAAAAAGTTACCTTGCCTAGGTGGATATGCGACTCACATCTCATTATAATGACAGATTCAATCATCAGAAGTATTCACCCCGTCAATTAATCCATCTATTATTTATGCAGTAAACGGGAACTCAAACTAGGTTACTTTAAGCCTGATTGGCATAAATAATATGAAATCTAACACCCAACAACTACGTTGAAATCGTGATTAATTCGATCTTATTGATATCCAATTTCATCAAGTTATCACAAACATTTGATCAACATCTCTTTAACTTCTACCATTCGTCTCACAACTAAAACAACAAGCCACTCAATCTATAAGTGTGAAGCGATGAAATTAGAAACTGTTGATTATACTGCCGATAACGCCGCCGAGCTTTTTGTCCAATCCCTCCGAGACACGGGCTTTGGCGTACTTAAAAACCACCCTATTCCTAAAGAATTGGTCGAGTCTATCTACCAGAACTGGCACGCGTTTTTCAGTGATGAGCGTAAGCACGAGTTTATGTTTAATGTAGAGACACAAGATGGCTATTTCCCACCTAGCGTTTCTGAAACAGCAAAGGGCCACACGGTTAAAGACATTAAAGAGTACTTTCATGTCTACCCTTGGGGACAAATTCCTGAAGAGCTTAAAGAGCAAATCATGGATTATTATCAGCAGGCCAACACATTTGCACAGGAATTGCTAAGCTGGGTTGAAGCTCACGCCCCCGCTGATGTGCAAGAAAAATTCTCGATTGCTTTGTCTGAAATGATCAATGGCAGCGAGAAAACACTGCTCCGAGTTCTGCACTATCCACCAATGACAGGTGAAGAAGAGCCAGGAGCGATTCGTGCAGCTGCTCATGAAGACATCAACCTGCTCACCGTTCTACCTGCTGCCAATGAGCCTGGGCTACAAGTAAAAACCAAAGAAGGTGAATGGCTGGATGTACCATGCGACTTTGGTAACTTGATCATTAATATTGGGGATATGCTTCAAGAAGCCTCTAGCGGTTACTTCCCAAGCACTACGCACCGCGTAATCAACCCGACAGGTGAACGTCAAACTCAATCACGAATCTCTCTGCCGCTGTTCTTACACCCTAAACCAGAAGTGGTGCTGTCTGAAAGGCACACCGCAGACAGCTACTTGATGGAAAGACTCCGTGAACTAGGTGTTATCTAGCAGTAAAGGGCTTAAACACAAAGGGCGCAAGAGCGCCCTTTCTTATTGTTTATTATCTAGAACGACAAGTAATTGCCTTCAATCGCAATGCTGGGGGGAGTATTCAACCACAAAGCGTCGTTGTACAAGTTGTGAAATCCATACTCGTAGACAGCTTGCATGTACTCTAAACTCATAGGGTCTAGGCCTGTTTTATTAAAATCATCGTCAATATGCGCGAGATTAAAGCTCAGATTATTTGCTTGGCTGTAATGGTAGATATATTCGACATCGCTAGCACCTTGTCGTCGAGTTAACGTCGACAAGGATTGAGCTGAAACAGACGATATGTTGCTGTTTACTGGATGAAAGCTCGGTTTCAGGCTGCCATTTCTGATCACGTATACGGTCTGCTTTAGCTCGGAAACCTGCATTCGATTTTGCATCCACTGAGGGACTAAGAACACCTGCCGTGATACGCCACCATCAACATGCATCTCATCGAGCACCTCTCCTTGATGCGGAAACTGAATCAACTTAGCAGGAAAGGCCCCCGGAATAGAGCTACTAGCAATAATAAGATCTTGGATCAGTGTTTGTGCATCAGTGGTACCTACCTGAGCAATTCGCCCTATATCCCAAAGCGCCATCTTCTCATTGTCTAGATTCGTGGTCGCAATCAGCAGGATTCGCCCCTTCTGACGCTCAGCGGCCAACTGCTTGATCATGTCTTGTGATATCGCCTCTCGCACTTTTCGTTCAAAGCCAGATGTATCCACTACTGAACGCTTAGTAACAAGCTTAAACAAAGAGCGGCGTTGAAACATCTCTTCCACCGTTGTTTGCGTATAGTAATGCTTCAAATCTTCATCATACTCGCTCCCCAAGTACGCAAAGATTGAAACTATCGCCCCTGTCGATACTCCTGTCACCACATCAAAGACAGGTCGGTCACCTTTTTGAGTCCAAGCATTAAGTATGCCCGCTGAGAAAGCGCCATTTACGCCTCCCCCAGATAAAGCGAGATGATGAATCTGATCGTCGTGAGACTTATCAGCAATGAGCAGAGTCAACTCAGTTGTGAAGTCATAATGATCCACTTTAGACGTGTGTTCATCCCAAAATCTTAGGCCCGACGTTTCTAGTGGCGTTAAATGCTCGGTCACAACGGAAGCATTACGCTGGGGAGAATGGCTACATCCCACTAAGCCAACAAAAAAGGCGAAGGCAACTGCCCTTAACATTAGTCGGTTTATGTTGTTCATCGTTAGCCACCTCTTCGAATATTTCGCTCTATTGAGAACCCTCTGGACTTGCCAGTGAGGTATGGCGTGTTTCAAACAGCTTTTGAATCAAGAAGATCACAACAGCGCTTAATACCACCGCGACGAAAATTGAACTAAAGCGATAAAGAATGGCAAAAAACGCATCTTTTTCACCGGGTGATAATGCCGAAGTCATCGGCACGCTCAGTGCAGCCATCGCGGAAAATGAAATGGCTGCTTTGGCTTTTCCTTGGGTTTGCCATAGGCAAAGTGGCCCCATTGCGATAGTAAATAACAACCAATACAGAAATGCGTTTTCAAACCATAATCCTAAGACAAGCTGCATAGCGAGTCCAAGCAAACAGCCAATCGCTGTACCGACGATTCTCACCTTCGCCATCAGTAAGGCGCCGGTAAACGTCATAGGTGCCAAAATAACCAAAATAGACGCATGTGCGGATGCAGAGTCGTACAAGTCCAATAACTGAAAGGTAAGAAAAGCCAGCATCGCCATAAACCAAACCATAAAGATCTGCCCTTTCTCATACACAACTGTAGACTGACCTGTATCGCCTTGATCTTGTTCAGCTTCAGGAGTCGCAGGAAAAAGCCAGTACGCGATAGCGCAGATCACAATGTTTAGTGCGCAATATACCCATATGGTGATGGACATTTCTTCAATATCCATAAATGTGTAGCTACTAAAATTGAGAATAATTGAGCCGACAATCAACCCCATATAGCCCACCAAAAACGTCGTTTTCTTCGTCATTGCCAAACATTTGAAAACGAACACCAAGCCGACTAATACGACTAGGATAAAAGGATAGATTTTAAACAGATCCCACACTAGGCTCATTTGAATCGTTGTCCATATGGCTGAAATCAGCACCATGATCAACATGGGTAGATGAAACTTATCCGTGTTGCCTAGTACAAACATAGGCAATAAGATCGCAAGAAAACCAAAATCCAACCCAAACACCATGCTCAACGCAAGCCCAAAGGAACATGCAAACCAAATACGAAGTGCTTTCATAATGGCCACCTAATAAATAAAGTGGAACCAGCTGACAAGGCGAATTCTTAGCGTGGCCACGGCTTGCCAGAACCGACTTTCACCCGAATACAGCGCCATAGTAGCTCGCGACCCGACAAACAAAGAGGAAGGCAAATGATCAGAGTCCAAATTAATTCTTGTTCGCTGGGCGTCACGTACCCAGCGATTGTTTACTTCGATTTGAGTTAAGGTGCCATTAGGGTTTTGATGGCCAGCTGCCACACCGTGATCTCTGCTTTCCACTGGGAAACGAAATACTTCACCTGGATAGGCATCGAACGTCACCAAAGCCAAATAACCTTGTTCAACTTTACTGACCGATTTTTCACGAAAGTCCGCCGCTACCCACATCGAATCGTCAGCGATGAACGTGAGCAAAGGCATATTAGCATTCGCCATTGTCCCTACCTCCAAGCGCAAGTTAGTCACCACACCATCACTCGGCGCTCGCACAGTCGCATTAGATAGATCAAGCTCGGCTTGAGCCACGCGACTCTCTGCCATGAGCACCTCTGTAGTAACACCATTTCTATCGCCGATCTGAGCCCTGACCACTTCCAAGTTCTGGCGCTCAATTTCCAGTGCAGAAGACGCCATTTGATACTGCTTATAGACCTCATCCAATGCGGACTGTGAAACCGCCTGCTTCTTCGATAATGCCTTCACACGCTGATATTCTAAGTATGCATTTTCCTTAGCGACTTTGGATCTACCAATACTCGCTTTAGCCGCGCTTTCTTGTGCATCAAGTACGCGAGCTTTCTCTTGCGCCGCCTGAAGATTTAATAGTGCTTGTTCGTAGCTATCTCAAACCTATAGGCATCGAGCTTAAAAAGTACCTGCCAGTTTGCACTGCCTCGTTGTTACTCACCATGACATGCTCCACACGTCCAGTGACTTCCGGCGCAAGTTGTACTACTTGACCATAAACACGCCCTTCCGTTGTGAAGGGGGCACGCCTATCTGCAACAATTAGATACACAAATGAGACAACAAATACAATTGACAGTATTTTCATCCACCTCATAAGCAATTGATTTTCTTTCATAAGAATTACCTATCTAACAAATTTTTCGTAATTATAGGGTTAGACAAATGAATCTGGTAGAATAAAGAAAAGGACACTTGAGAGCTAAAAATAGGACAATGAACGTAAGTTTTGATGATTTAAGGTTATTTACCCAGACAGTACTCCATGGAGGCATCAGTGCTGCAGCCACAGCCAACAATATGCAACGTTCTAAAGTTAGCCGTCGTTTGCAGGCTCTCGAAGAGCAGCTAGGCTATGAGCTATTAATCCGAACAACAAGAACAATCGAACTCACCGAATCTGGCAAGCACCTGTATGAGCTTATATTTCAACAGTTCTATCATGTTGAACAAAGTTTGTTGGCGATGGCCGAATCAAAACAAGAATTTACAGGTAAGGTTCGAATTGCCATCCCATCGGCACTCATGACCTCAGAAATATTTAAGTCCATCATTACCGAATACTCCATTGAGTTTCCTAATGTTCGTATCGAAATAGAAAACCACCAAGAGAGTATCGATTTGAAAAGGCAAGGGTTCGATTTACAAGTATTGCCAGATGCTGTAACGGTTACTGACGATAGCTACGTTCAATTTAGTTTGATTCACTACAATTCGCACCTTGTAGCGGCGCCAAGCTACCTTGATAGTCATCCTCCTTGCGAGACTATTGGCGACCTAAAATCTCACCGCGTTTTTACGAATAGATACAATGCGGATTTACTGAGTAAAGGTACTCCGATTCAGTTAAAAACTGATGACCTGACTTTAATGTATGAGTTAGCCTTAAAGGGACAGGGAATTGCATTTTTGCCTCAAACCCATTCGCAAAAGTCACTCGACTCTGGTGAGCTCGTCCTCGTTTTACCAGATGTCCAGTTTCCGCGGCTAAGCTTGACCCTCCTCTACCCTTCCGCCAAAACACTTTCAAAAAAAACCCGAGCACTCATCAACCTATTTCGATTAAAACTCCAGAGTGACAACTAAACCTGCATAGTTAGTGAACGATCAGCGGCTACACGACACAAACAGCCTTTGGCTTAATGTATTTAGCGTAACCAAATGCAATATTCAGAGGTTCATTCCCAACTCGCATCAAGATTTCAGTTCGACGATTCGTTTTTACAAATATTGGTTCAGATTTATAAAATCAAAACAGTTTACCAACACAATCCGCACATTTACCTGCAATAAACCGATTATCTTTGTCGCGATACTTAACCATTAGCAAGGAAGTCGTATGCAAACTAGTCATACCCCTATCATAAGCAACAAAAAGAGCTCGACAGCTGCTACTGCAAGCAACTATGGGATTTAAATCAACGACATCACCAATGCAATCAAGGCAGGCTCAATTGAAAACTGGATAGACAGCCAAGTTAACGGTGGATTTAGAACTAGCCTGGTTAATCGCCAAATAGATATGCAAGATCTCCACGAACAAAAAAATTGGCATGACGTTCATTTCAATATTGCCTATACCGACATGTTGCTCAATCGCAATGATATTCTACGCCATAGAATCACCTATATTCTTACTCAGCTGTTTGTCACTAGCAGTAATAACCCTGTGCTGCGCAATAGTGGTCGTCGTATTGCTTTTGCTCAATATTACGACACATTATCGCGACACTGCTTCACGGATTTCGAGAACCTACTCCAGCACATGGCGCGTTCGCCGATCATGGGGCAATACCTTACATACAGAGACAATAACCATGTAGAAGGCGTCGCACCCGATGAAAACTTTGCCCGTGAAATACTGCAGCTTTTTACCATTGGACCAAATCTGCTAAGAATGGATGGTTCCGTCATTTTTAGTAGAACCGGACAACCTCAACCTTCCTATACCCAAAAGGATATAGAGGAAGGAGCAAAGGTCATGACAGGCTGGACGCTGGATAAAGAGGATTGGTTAAAGCCAATGTCAATGAATGACGATTTCCATAACTCTGAGTCTAAGAGCATCTTGAACCAAGATATTCCTGCAGGTTTATGGGGCGAAGATGACTTAAACGAGTTCATTAGTATTATTTGCCAACATCAAAACATCGCTCCGTTTATTAGCAAGTTCTTCATTCAAAAGATGGTCTCATCTAACCCGAGTCCAAGCTACGTCGAGCGCGTCGCGAATCGATTTTTGGATAGTAACCTTGATATGGTCACACTGATTACGGCGATATTAACCGATGAAGAAGCGACCTACACAAGCAATGCAGATGGTGACGGACTGATGCGTGATCCTCTCATTGTTCTACAGCATGCGATGCGAGCGCTTAACATCAAGTTGAAATCCAACTATAAACTGCTGCCAAATGCCTACTCCTGGCATAACCGTCGTTTCATTCTTGATGGCCCAAGTGTGTTCTATCACTACCAGCCTGAAGAATCTCCGAACGACAAACGTTTTGAAGGCTTAGCAGCTCCAGAATTCAAACTATACAACTGGGATGACATTCATCATTACTTCCGCCAAGTTTCTGATCTTGCGGTGCGTTTTGAGTCGGAAAGTAACCCAGCTGTTTACGTGGGATACAGTGCCATTGAAAACCAATACCGTAATACTGAAAGTAGTAACAGCATTGAACGCTTGATCGAATTACTCGACGAACATCTGTTTTCTTTCACCATGAGAGAACCAATCAAATCTATCGTAAGAGATTACCTTGCTAGCGCAAACCGAAACAATATTAATGGGCTACGTGCTTTGATCGTACAACTCATCCTTTCACCAGACTTCATGACTCAAGGAGAATAACAATGAGTTTATCTAGACGTACATTTCTAAAAGGCAGCCTTTCTGGAGCAGGTGTCACGGCTCTAAACCTAACGTCCCCACTCTCCTATGCAATGAGCTCTGAGTGCGACTCAGACAAGCCACAAAAAGCTTTGGTCGGAATTAATCTTGGCGGTGGCAATGATGGGTTTCACTGTTTTGTTCCTCGTTCGGAGCCGTTTCATCAACAATACAAAGCACTACGTACCACATTAGCTTACGAAAAAGACCAATTGATCGACTTAGACCTCAATGGTGATGAACTAAACCTTGGCCTTTCTCCTGAACTTGAAGAGATTCAATGGCTATTTAAGAAAGGTATGGCCGCTCCCGTTTTGAACGTAGGCCCACTGAAAGAAATTCGAGATGAAATTGGCGATGTCGAACAGCTAAAGCCAGTTCATATTTTCTCTCATAACCACCAAAGTGCGGTTACCCAAACCCATACTGGCCACGCCATCTCCGATCAAGGGTTTGGTGGTCAAGCTGCTCATCTTCTCGAGTCTGCGTTTAGCCTTTCCGAGCTCAACCCAATTTTTGAAGTGGGCTCGCAAACAATTTGGACAAATAGCTTGCCAATGGGTGCTAATCGAATTGGGACTTCCATGCCACCAGCGATGCCACTCCACGATTTAGGTGCCCCACTATTCGACAAGTTTAGAGATGACAGTCTAATCGCTAACTCTTTGTTCAAAGAGTATTACGCTGAACAATGCTTCGATGCACAAGAAAAATTTACTGAATTTGACAAGATTCTAGTGGATGAGGCCAACTGCCCTTATGGCTTCAACTTAAATACTTCTTTAGGTAAGCAACTACGAACCGTGTTCTTGCTACTACTTGCAAGACCGCAATTCCAGCACCCTTCGCAGTTCTTTTCTGTCACATTGGGCGGTTTTGATACACACAGTAATCAAGAAAAAGACCAAGGGGAGTTACTTCGCTTACTTGCCTCTCAATTATCGGTTTTCTATCATAATCTCGAAAATGAAGGTCTCAGTGACTCGGTAACCACATTTACCTTCTCTGAATTTGGTCGTACATTAATCCCCAATGGCTCTGGTACTGACCACGGGTGGGGAAACTGTCAAATGGTTCTTGGCGGTGATTTACTTGAACATAAGGTTCATGGCAAATGGCCAAATCTCGCTGAAAACAGCGAGCAACTCCTTACACGAGGGCGCGTCATCCCATCATTAAGTGTTGACCTATTCCACGCCACACTGCTGAACTGGCTTGGTGTTCGGTCAGGCGATATGACAATGCTCTTCCCTACTGTTAAAGACTATCACCCAAGTATGCTACCAATGTTTAAGTCTTGTGATAGCCAGCCATCTCAGAAGCTGCCTGTTGCTCACGCCAGCGCCAGTGCAGTAAACCCTAATGGCCAAGACAAAGTTGAGTATGGGGTTGACGGCTTGCTAAACACGAAATGGTCTGCGAAAGGGCGCAATATCGACTACACCATAGAGCTTAGCACGCTTGCTACCGTCACAGCCTTGCGCTTCGCTCAAGCAAAAGGCGACGAGAGGCAATACTTTATGGACATAGAAGTTAGTGAAGATGGCCAAAACTTCCAAGATGTCACCAGTATTGATACTCGTGGCAATAGCGATGAAATGGTGGAATACCCTATCGGATCATTCAAAGCTAAGTTCGTCCGTTTCGTCTGCCAAGGAAATAGCGACGCCAATACCTCTCTGAACCAATGGAATAACTTTCGACATATCGAAGTTTGGGGGCAAGCGATTTAGGCATTTTGCAACTAACTAGTTTCCACCAAAAAAGAGGTGGCATCAAGCCACCTCTTTTACTAATTCATTGAACATTAAAGTTAACACAAGTCTCGCATCAAGATTTCGTACTCTTCATTGGCTTTTGCAATCAATGAAAACAACTCTTTCGCATCATTTGCCCTAAGCTCCAACTGCCAATCATCGCTACCTTGCTGCCCAACCAACTTAGCAACGCCATGATCAGAAGACATTGACACTTGATCTAATTCACAACGATGCCGTGTTTTTTCTTCAACAATTTCAACCGCTAACTCTCCAGCAGGGTTGATTTCAAAGTGAGCGTGATGGTGTTTACCCTCTAAAACATAATCCCTATGAGTCGAAATCATCCGTTGCCTCCCGTTCCAATACGTTGTAGTTAAAGTGCCCAGCAGACTGCTGAACATACCGTGTAATTTTTAGTCATCAATTGACAGTTTAGTAATGAACATCCCATCTTTTCCAACTCTAGAACAAAAAAATATGCTCTCATTCTGATTATGATAAAGTCCTTTCAATACAGAGCGAGTCTCCGGGCGACTTTGCCTAAGTTTAGGGTTTCACAATGAGCAAAAAATACTTACTTATCACCAGCGATGACTTCGGGATCAGTCATAGTGTCAACCAAGGAATTTTAAAAGGGTTTACTCATGGGTTACTGAAAAGCTCAAACTTTATGGCGGCTGCGCCCTGGTTGCCTGAAGCTATTCGACTTGCCAAAGAACACGACCTGCCGATGGGCGTTCATCTCACTTTAACGTGTGAATGGACCAACATGTCGTGCTCGCCGATAACCAGAGCCCCGTCGTTGAGTAATAATCTTGGCTATTTCTACCCTAGCTACGAAGAACTGGCTGAAAACACCGACATAAAGAGCGCGTTCGAAGACATCAAACAAGAGTATCGCACTCAGATTCAACGAATACTCGACTTTGGTGTGCAGCCCACTCACGTCGAGACACATATGACGCCAGAGCATCAGTGGGAAGGTAATGAGACGTTTCTACCTATTGTTCAAGCCGCGAAAGAGGTGGCTGCCGAATTTGGACTTATTTACACATACGCTTTTGAAGGCGGCAAACCCAAATATTTTAATGACAGTTTCACCTTAACCCATTTGAGCTACGCGCAAATGACGCAGCGGTTGGCTTCCTATGGCGACGGTATCTATCACCTAGTTTGTCACTGTGCACTCGATAACGAAGAGCAAAACGCACTCGCCTTACCTCAAGAACCAGGCTATTCATGGGCTGCACAATGTCGCCAAATTGATTTAAACATTATCACTTCCCTAAAGTTTAAAACGTTCTTAGAAGAGAACAATTTCACCCTAATCGACATCGAGCAACTCTTGAAACTGCATCAGCGCTGAACTGTTGATTCGCTGTAGCAAATGGCTGCCGAGAGGCAGCCATTTTCTTCGTCATTCAAACGTTATCACTTACAGTAACTCAGTACTTGCGAAATCGTGACTTCGGGTTGCTTATAATCGATAGGTAATTCAACTATTCCGCGCGATGACTGAATAAACAACGAAGGAAAGCTATTCCCCCCAATAGAGCGTGCAAGAGTAAACTCCGCCTGCATCTCTTGTGCAACTTCATCAGAGCTTAACGCCTCACTAAACAGCTCTTCATCTAAACCAATTTCTTTAGCCACTTGAATCAACACATCAACATCACTCGGGTTACAAGCTTGAAGGTAATAGGCTTTTTGGATAGCTGTGATCATCGCCTTATCCGCCCCTTGCTTTCTTGCCGCTAGCACCGCGCGACAAGCAGGGTATGTAGAGCGACGAGGCGTATTTTGGCTCCAAAAATCGAAGTTAAACTCCGTTCCTAAGTAGTCATGAATTTTTTGCCAATAAGAAGCGATCTGCTGCTGCATAGCTTCTGGCATTGGGACATCTGAATCTGGCGCAAGCCCCCTACTAAATAGACGATCTCAACACGCTCGCTAAGCGCCGCTTCTATCTGAGCCCATACAGGCTTGTAGCCCCAACACCAAGCACACATAGGATCATGCACATAATAGAGCGTTACTTTTTCTTGCGTCATGCTTGCACCTCTTGCTCACTCTTATGCTGTCTATATACATTGACAGCAAAAATGGCCATCACCGCTAATACAAAGGGAAGCACGTAAATGTTCAGACTTTCCCATCCTACCGTCGCTTCTAACCAACCAGACAGCAACGCTGTAATCGTAACGCAGCTAAATACTACAAACTCATTAAATGCCTGTGCTTTAGGTCGGTTATTTTCAGAGTAAGAACGACTGAATAGGCTCGTCGCGGCAATGAACATAAAGTTCCAACCAATCCCAAGGAGCACCAACGCAGATCTAAAGTGCCAAATACTTTGTCCATGAATATTAATCAACACACAAAGTACAAACAGCAAACCGCCTGTTAAAATCATCCAGCGCGCACCAAACTTTTCAATCAGCTTGCCGGTAAAAAACGCAGGCACAAACATTCCCAACACGTGCCACTCAATGACGCCAGCCGCTTTGTGGAAATCAAACCCACACCCAATCATAGCAAGGGGTGTGGCGGTCATAAGGATATTCATCACGGCATACGAAACCATGGCAGCAAATACCGCCACTAAAAAGTTCGGCTGGTTAACAATGGTCTTAATCGGATCGCTGACAGGTTGGCTGTGTTTCTCCGGCGCTGGAGGAAACTGAATAAACTGCAGCAGAAAAAAGTGCTAGAACGTTAAGTGCTACCAACGCTAAGAAGGCCGATGTATAAAGGCCGTCATCGGAAAGCTCAACAGAAAAAACCGCTAGGTTTGGCCCCAAAATCGCAGCAAACACGCCACCAACCATCGAAATCGATATCGCACGGTCTCGCATCTCGGGCTTGCACACTTCAATTGCAGCAAATCGATAGAGCGTGCCAAAGCCAATGCCAATACCTAATAGAAATGAACCAACACAGAAGAGGGTGAACCACTGATTGGAAAGCGCATAGGCCACAGTGCTTGCACCGGTAATGCCGATTAGATTACCAATACTGAAGCCTTTCTTTCGACCGAGCTTACCCATAATAAGAGAAGCCGGAATGGTGGCACACATTAAGCCTAAAAACTGCATTGCAACAGGCAATGTAATCATATTAGTAGAGGGGGCTAACTGCTTGCCTACCAACCCGATTACCGAGATCAGTAATATGTTTCCCGTCATCAACAGAGCCTGACAAACGGACAGCATCCATACGTTTCGATTCATTGACTTCCCTTCTTATCTATCTCATTAACGGTTATATCAGGTTTCTAGATTGGAAGATATCCAATGAACGCTTATTGGCGGATACCCACTCCAATAACCTAAACATCTAAACCTGTGGCTAATTCACACTTTTGAAGCCAAATCTAAATCCCATTCAATGACATGAAATTAATCACATAAATTGTAGGGTTATAAGTTCACAATGTGGGTAACCTTTATCCAACAAGCAGTAGATTTACCATTATCACCCCATAACCCAAGCACACAAATGGTCAGGCATTATGGCGCACTCCTTAAAGCACTGGTTTAGGAAAATGAATTGGAAGACGACCAAGCGGCTCTGCCGCCTACTTCGCTACGCACTTCATTCCTAATCCTGCAAGGAGGCTACTATGCCCATCAACTTAATTCGAAACATTGCTATCGTAGGTCAATCGGGGACGGGTAAAACTACGCTAGTCGAAAAACTTCTGCATACTGGTCATGCCACAACTCATTTAGGCTGCATCGAAAAAGGTGACACCGTCACTGACTTTGATCCACAATCTATCTATTATCACTCCAGTATTGAAGCAACCCCAGTTACCCTCAAGTGGAACAATCACAGACTTAACCTCATAGATACCCCGGACAAAATGAACTCATTGGCCGCGCGATCAGTGTTTATCCAGCAGTAGAAACCACAGCACTCGTCATCGACATACAAACGCCCATTACTCAAATCGCTAAACAGCTGTTTGAGTATGCAAAAGCCCAACACAAATGTCAGATGGTGATCATCAATAAGATTGACCTCGCACCAGATAAATGCGAACAAGTCCTCGACGAAATAAATCAGATTTTTAGCGGTCACTGCCTGCCGATTAACCTTCCATCAGTCGATGGCAATCAAGTTATTGACTGCTATTTCGACCCTCAGTTTGAAGCGCAAACTCAGGTTATGTCTGTCGCTGATGCGCATGAGCAGCTTATTGACCAAGTGGTTGAAGTAGACGAAGAGCTGATGTCGCTTTACTTGGAGCAAGGATCTGAGCTTTCTCCAACACAATTGCATGACCCATTTGAAGAAGCGCTGCGCTCTGGTCATTTAGTCCCTGTTTGCTTTACTTCTTGCAGTAACAATTCCGGCCTAGAGCTGCTACTCGATACGTTTAGTCAGCTCATGCCAACGCCCGCAGAGGGCAATCGTCCCTTATTAGAAAAGTCCGGAGAACCTATTTCAATTGACTGCGAATCGCTGCAACACTCCGTAGCCCATGTATTCAAAGTCAGTAACGACCCTTATCTAGAAAATTAGCCTATTTACGCCTTTTCCAAGGAGAGATTCGAACTGGCAGTCAACTTTATATTGGCGATTCCAGCAAACCTTTTAAGGTCAATCACCTTTATCAACTACAAGGTAATCAACGCTCTGAAATCTCTCAAGCTCTTCCAGGTGATTACTGCGTATTGGCGAAAGTAGATGAATTAGACTTCGACACCATAGTGCACGACTCTCATGCCGAAGATGATGTCACTTTACATCCGTTATCTCTACCTACACCAATGTACAGCTTGCGAGTTCAACCTAAAAAACGTGGCGATGAACAAAAAATCTCGGATGTACTCAACAAAATAGTTAATGAAGACCCGTCGCTCAGGCTTGAACATCGAGCAAGGACCAATGAAACAATTCTAAGCGCCTAGGCGAATTTCACTTGCAGATTGCACTTGAGAAGATGGAAAACATTTACAAGCTTGAGGTTGAAACATCGGAACCCAATATCGAGTTCTATGAAACCATCACTCGGCCTGCCGAAGCACGATACCGACACAAAAAGCAAAGTGGTGGCGCTGGTCAATTTGGAGAGGTCCATTTAAGTGTTCAACCTTTAGAGCGCGGTGCAGGTGTCAAGTTTATCAACAAAGTCGTTGGTGGCGCGATTCCGACTTCTCTTATGCCTGCAGTCGAAAAAGGCATTTGCCAAGCGGTTAATGAAGGGGCGATTTCGGGTAATCCCATCAGAGACATCGAAATCACAGTGTTCGATGGTAAGTTTCACTCAGTCGACTCCAAAGAGATCGCATTTGTGATTGCGGCGAAAAAGGCGCTCGTTCAGGCGGTTACAGACGCAAGCCCGATTGTACTTGAGCCAATTGCCCAATTAGAAGTGAATATCCCCACCGATAAGCTTGGCGATGTGACGGGCGACCTATCTAGCCACAGAGGGTTTATTGAAGGGACTCGCACATCTAACTTAGGCTACTCCTACCTCAGTGCAAAAGCGCCGTTTGTCGAGTTACAAGACTATGCGACTCGCCTTCGAGCCCTCACCGGGGGCAAGGCACCTTTGGCGTCAAACATAGTCATTACGAACCTGCGCCTACTACATTGCAAAAGCAGGTATGTGTAGAAAGCGCTTAAGCCAGTCGCCTATAGCAATGCTCACCAACCCCAAAAGAAAAGAGTCAGGAATGCCCTGACTCTTTTCCTCTCTATCCAACCGCGCTTAATTAGATTAAGTAACGTGCTCATTAATCCTTAAATTTGATAATTGGATTTGTTACCAATATCGAAATGAAGTGGCATCTTCCACTTTTCGAACGTTAAGTAACCTAAGATGGCGCAAACAATCACTAAGGCAACAATCGACCACACTGGTCGGTTCAACGCAAAGCCCGCCACCGAGGCCATCAATAGGACTGGCACTAACTTTAAGCCAACGACTTTAAAACAAAATGACTCTTTTAATGCGACGCCGGATAAACAAACGAACATAAAGCCATATACAACCCAAAGCAGGTTGGTCGATAACAAGGTCGCCATAAGTGCAACGCCAATCCAGCCCGACGACGTAATCACATAACGAATCCGCTTGTTGTAAACATGCAAATTACCCGCAATCAGCAGGCTCGCAACCACCAGCCTGAGTGAGCAAATGAAATCGGCACATTAAATCCCCAAATCCCTCGCTGAGTCATGGTACTCATTACTAATAAAAGTAGCGCAACCGGAAAAAGACTTATCCCCATTCGATAAGCCACCACACTGATTACATCGACAGCATCAAGTTTTTCTATATGCTCAGGATTTGCCATTACTAACCGCCTACCTCGTTTTCGTGAGAAATGTTTAGAAGAGGAATATTTCCAAGAGAAATAATTTTAAGATGAAGGTTTAACAGAACGTTTAAGATCATAAATCACTATCTTGCCCACCAGAATCAAACAGGCGAGTGAGAGAACTTCTTCAGTGATGATCAGATAGGAGATCCATTCATTCGCTAGCGATGAATCGATACTCGATGTTGGCAGCCATAAAATGCCTCCCCATATCAAGACATACAAAACCACGCATCCAATGCAGAGCTTTACCATCAAAGTTACCTCCTAATGCCGACTTCTATGACTAACTTCTTCCCTTAAATACTGCAAGTATTACCAATATGATGACTCGCTACGCTGACTTAGAACAACTCACCTACGCTCTACATCGCAATATCGAGAAACTCCACCTTTGCCCTGTCTATTTTTTGAACATCACAACAGAATACTTCTATACTGAAGACGGTTATTCTCATAAACAAAAGAGGTAGTAAGGCATGCTAGGTGAAGTACATTCATTCTACAAAGATTTCCCAAAATATCATGATGTTATAGACAAACTTAAACAAGAAGACGCTGATTTCTTAGAACAAATTAATCACTATGACGCACTCGACAAAGACATCCGAAAGCTAGAGCTCAAAGACTCACCCATTGCAGACGATGAAATGCTCCAACTCAAGCATCAACGCTCCGTTCTTAAAGATGCTTTATACCAACGCATCATTGCCTAGTAGAACTAAAACGATATTGACCTCGCTAAGGCTAGATTCCCATATCTAGCCTGCTCATCTGTACGCATTAGCGCGTTATGAAATTAATATCAACACTCACCTTGCAGTTTTACACTCCCCTTTCTTACGCTGACAAAGCTCGGACTTAAAATCCCATGAATTGGTGATAAGTTAACCTCATAGGAAGCAAATAAGAAACGCAGCAAGTTCAGTTTCTAAATAGTATTGAGCGACCAAAGATGTTGTCATTTTTGAATCTGACTAACCTTTGTGCCCACTGTTGCTTCAACACAATTCTATCTTGCTTCACATCGAAGCCTGTCTCGGATGACTTCAAAGTAAACGGACTTCACTGACGTCTGCTGGCCTAGCCAAGCGACAAACTGATTTACTCCGTTGGTGAACTTAATTTTCTCATCAACATTAACTTTGACATTGGAGATATAAACCATGAAAAAATTCGTTGTACTAATCGCAAGCGTTTTGTTCAGTGTCTCTGTATATGCTAACACCGGAAACTCCAGTGGAGCAGGAACCGGCGCAAGTGGCCCATATGTAGAGTGTAAACTGAATGATGGCCGTGTAGATTACACCCCGGTACTCAACTGCGAAAGAATCGGTGGGGAAGTCCTTAAATAATGGCCCAGCCCAACTCTATATACTAAATATGAAAAGAGCTCATGACTTAACGGTCATGAGCTCTTTTTCTTTGTTCCGGCGGTATTCAAGGTCTGAACCCATGAATGCAAAACCAATAATAGGGCAATGCGAATTTTCAAAATAAACGCTAAACTAATCGCAAATACAGTTGAGCATTGACGTTATGTTTCCAAACAACTTAAGCAGGGCTACACAGACTAAAGTCGTCAATCTAGATTCTATCTGGCGAGAATATCAGAACCGCTTGAAAAGCTTTTTACTCAAGAACCTAGATAACCCAAGTGATGTCGATGATGTCTTACAAGAGATCATGCTCAAAACCCACACCAAGCTTCATACACTCAGCGACCCGAATAAGATTAAGCCCTGGCTATTCCAGATTGCGAATCACACAATCATTGATTTCTACAGGCAGTCAAAAAAACACCACAGCTCTAGTAACGAAGGCTCAAGTAACGAAAGTTCAAATGACGAAGAGCCTCACTTCCTTACAGAAGATGACTTACAGATCATTGATAAGCTAACGGACTGTATTGAACCTTTTATTCACTCTCTTTCGTCGGAAGATGCCACGTTACTAAAAGCTATTGAAATCAACGGCATCAGTCAAAAGGACTACGCAGAGAAGAACAATATCAAGTATTCTACTCTCAAATCTCGAGTCAAGAAGAGTCGACAAGCGCTGCTTCATCAATTCCAACAATGCTGCGAATTTTCCTACAGTAACCAAGGGCAAGTGCTCGATTATCACGAACGAGACAAAAAATGTCGCCATTGTTAGCGATATCCACCAGAAAACTAATTACACCTTCGATAGTTTAATGGCTATAGTTATTGCTATGTAACCGCTAAGTATCTGATGTTCAAACTAAGTCAATGTGCGTTTAATGGACTTCACAACGCACTTTTTGTACATCTCATCGACCTAATCTTGAGGCTCATATGGATAAATGCCGCATTTTGGTGCTGTTTGCACACCCGTCTCAACATCGCTCCGAAGCGAACCGACCATTATTTCAACGTGCGATTGATCACCCTGATGTTACCGCCGTAGACTTGTACCGAGAATACCCAAGATTCAACATCAATATCGATGTCGAACAACAACGACTCAAAGATCATGATGTGATCGTTTTCCAATTCCCTTTCTACTGGTATTCCACACCCGCCATCTTAAAAGAGTGGCAAGACTTAGTGCTTGAATACAATTTCGCCTATGGCACAGATGGCACCGCGCTTACTGACAAGCGCTTTATTTGTGTATTAACCGCGGGAGGCAAAGCCACCGCCTACCAGAAAGATGGACACAACCACTTCACGGTGCGAGAGCTTCTACAGCCCCTAGAGCAAATGGCGAACCTTACTGGCATGCAGTACTTGCCTCCGCTAGCACTTTTTGGTTCACGCACCGCCCCTGATGAAGGCAGGCTCGCTCCCCATGCCGACAGTTACACTAAGCTGCTTAACATTGTTTCGCAGACGACTGACTTTCCGAGTTCCCTCGACACTGACATCACCATCAATGACTGGGTTGAACAGTACCGCATGGAGGAAACACTATGACCGCACTCTTTCTTCAAGCATTCATTTATCTCGTAGCGGCAGTCATCGCCGTCCCTATCGCTAAAAAGCTCGGCCTTGGTTCGGTTCTTGGTTACCTGATTGCAGGTGTTGTCATTGGCCCTATCATTGGCTTAGTCGGTGAGGAAACCACAACAATTCAGCACTTTGCTGAATTTGGCGTTGTCATGATGTTATTCCTCGTAGGCCTGGAACTTGAACCTAAAATGCTTTGGGCAATGCGCCACAAACTGATTGGTCTTGGTGGGCTTCAAGTAGGTGGTACGACAGTTGCTGTCGCGGGCATTGCTTACTGGTTTGGCCAACCTTGGACCATTTCACTCACCATTGGTCTTATTTTTGCGCTCTCTTCCACTGCAATCGTACTTCAAACCTTCAACGAAAAAGGCCTTACCAAAACCGAAGGCGGAAAGAATGCATTCTCGGTACTGCTATTCCAAGATATCGCCGTCATCCCTATGTTGGCCTTCATCCCTCTATTAGCGCTGCCAGAATTGATTGAAGCAGCACAAAGCGCAACAAGTCATGCTGCTGATCACCATGAAGAGCTCTCTCTGGTGGCTGGATTACCTGGTTGGGCATACGGCCTCGTTATCACTGCTTCTATTGCCGTGGTTGTCGTTGGCGGGCATTTCCTCAGCCGCCCCCTATTTCGATTTGTCGCCAGCTCTGGGCTACGTGAAATTTTTACCGCCACCGCGTTAATGCTAGTGATTGGTATTGCTGCATTGATGAGCCTAGTTGGATTGTCCCCTGCACTGGGTACCTTCTTAGCAGGTGTTGTTCTGGCAAACAGTGAATTCCGCCATGAGCTTGAGTCCAATATCGAGCCATTCAAAGGGCTGTTACTTGGCCTATTCTTTATCACCGTTGGTGCAGGAATTCAGTTCTCGGTATTGTTCGATGAGTTCTTTGTCATCATGTCCCTTACCTTTGGTGTGATGATACTCAAAGCCGCGGTCTTGTTCATCCTCGCCCTTATTTTCCGCATCAAAGATAGTAACCGTTGGCTGTTTACATTAAGTTTGGCTCAAGCGGGTGAGTTCGGATTTGTGCTACTGAGCTTCTCTTTGCAAAATCACGTTATCCCATTCGAAATTGCGCAAACACTGTCACTCGTGGTGGCTTTGTCGATGTTCTTTACGCCAGGTCTGTTCATCTTGTTCGACAAAGTGATCCTGCCTCGCTTTGAGGAAAGCTCTAACAATAAAGAAGCAGACGATATTGATGAGAAAGGCACAGTCATCATTGCTGGAGTCGGTCGTTTTGGACAAATCGTTAACCGTCTGTTGCTCGCCAACGGCTTCCCTACCGTTGCACTCGACTTTGAAACAGGCCAAATTGACAACTTGAGACAGATTGGCACCAAAGCATTCTATGGTGACGCAACTCGCCCTGATCTACTTCATACCGCAGGGATAGAACATGCCAAAGCGATGATTGTCGCCATCGATGATCGTGAACGTTCCATTGAACTTGTTGAGTACGTGCATCACACCTACCCTGATGTCACGATTATTGCTCGTGCTTTCGACCGTGGCCATGGTTATGAACTCAAACAAGCAGGGGCTGATGTTGTCGAATCTGAGACCATGTACTCTGCACTGGAGATTGGTGGTCATGCACTGAAAGCGGTTGGCCTTCACCCATTCTTAATCGAACAACAAAAGCTTATTTATCGGAAAGTAGAGCTTAAAAAGTTCGATATGCTCTACTCCGCTTGGCAGGGTGGGTCAGAAGGTGAACGATACGACAACAACTATCGTAAGCTGTTCATTCAAGCAGAGAAACACCTCATCGCTGAGATGAAAAAAGACCGCGCCGACAATCACGCTCACTCCGAGCGAGGTTGGACACCACCACCAAAAGGCTATGCCGACGAGTTTGGTGAAGAGTAACCCGAAAAGGCTATATTTGCAGCCATCTACAGCAAAACAGCCTCAAACGGTCAGCCGCATTAAACCGAGAACGTCATTAACCGCTAGCCCTTGAGGCTGGCGGTTTCTCGTTTTTGATGCCCTTCGATCTATTTATGAGACTCTCAATCACTCTTTCTCTTAAACAGAAGAGTTACATCTAAGCTGTGATCCGAAACAAAGTAGCCTGCTCATTTTGTCGGCATGATAGACAATCACTTATGCTACTTGTTCAAGGAAGAGTAATGAAAGACGAAACGTTATCGATCCATTTTGGCTACGAAACAGACCCTACAACAAAGTCGGTCGCAACACCTATCTATCAAACCGTCGCTTATGAATTTGAAAACGCTCAGCATGGCGCCGATCTATTCAACTTAGAGGTTCCTGGGAACATTTACACACGCATAATGAACCCAACCAACGACGTACTTGAAAAACGTATGGCCGCTCTTGAAGGTGGCATCGCAGGCCTTGTGGTCAGTGCAGGTAGTGCGGCTATCAACTACGCCATCTTGACCTTAGCTCAAGCCGGCGACAACATTGTCTCTACCCCGCAGCTTTATGGCGGCACCTATACTCTGTTTGCTCATATGTTGCCAAATCAGGGCATTGAAGTGCGTTTCGCAAAAGACGATAGACCAGAAAGCCTAGCAGAACTGATAGATGAGAATACTAAAGCCGTTTACTGCGAAAGTATCGGTAACCCTGCAGGAAATATTATTGACCTTGAAGCGGTTGCTGACGTTGCCCATGCGCAAGGCGTTCCTGTTATCGTCGACAACACCGTCGCGACCCCTGCCCTATGTAAGCCAATCGAGTTTGGCGCAGATATCGTTGTGCACTCGCTAACGAAATATGTTGGCGGTCATGGCACCACATTAGGCGGTATCATTATTGATTCAGGTAAATTCCCATGGGCAAAGCACAAAGACCGTTTTCCTGTTCTCAACCAGCCTGAGCCTTCCTACCATGGTGTGGTTTACACCGAAGCCTTTGGCGAAGCCGCCTTTATTGGCCGAGCGCGAACCGTGCCACTGCGTAACACAGGCGCAGCACTATCACCAATGAATGCCTTCATGTTGATGCAAGGATTGGAAACACTGTCTCTGCGTATGGAACGTCATACTGAAAATGCATTGAAAGTCGCCGAGTACCTAAACCAGCACGATAAAGTGAGCTGGGTAAGCTATGCTGGCCTACCAAGCTCTGATCACTACCCATTAGCAGAAAAATACATGAAAGGTAAGCCGTCGGCGATCTTATCATTCGGCCTAAAAGACGGTTACAACGCAGGCGTGAAATTCTACGATGCCCTGCAAATCTTCAAGCGCTTAGTCAACATTGGTGATGCGAAATCACTGGCTTGTCACCCTGCGTCAACCACTCATAGACAGCTTAGTGAAGAAGAGCAAAAGCAAGCAGGTGTCTCGCCAGAAATGATTCGCCTGTCTGTCGGTATCGAACACATTGACGATATTCTTGCGGATCTCGAGCAAGCGCTAAACGCATAAACTGCGGATAGTTGAAACCATTGAGACTTTGCTTAAACGGCAAGAGCTAGGTTCCCCCTAGGCTCTTTTCACAAACAGATTTCTTATTTGAACGGTGTCTTCTGGGAAACAAGCGGTCTATTCCACCACATCGACTTCAATGGTTCCCAAATAGGTAGCGCTTAGCTTTACGTTGCCGCCCCCTTCAACTGGTCTAACGCGCTTTTCATCGCTCGCGGTGGCTGTGATTGGGTGGATTCAAACCTCGACTTTTATGATCAAAGCGAGTATCTAGTCACACTAGGAGCTCAGTATCGATTCTAAAGTGCCTTCCAAGGTAAAGATCACACTAACCGCCACATGACGGCGATCCAAACCTGCCTCAACAGTTGGGAAAACGGCGACAGGGTTCACAGGAAAATGATAAGCTTTGGAAGTCTTCTCTATCTCAGTGCCTTATGAACTCCCAAGTCAATTATCGCGTCCTCGCCCTCGCCTGTTTGATCATTAGTATCGGTCAGCTCAGTATGGGGCTTGTTTTTCCTTCCTTACCTTGGATCGCGAAAGACTTTGACATCACGCTAGACCAAGCTCAGCTACTGGTGAGTGTCTACTTGTTTGGGTTTGGGCCATCCCAGTTTATCTATGGGCCAGTTTCTGACTCTCTAGGTCGAAAGAAAGTGTTGCTGTTTGGGCTGTTTATCGCCCTCGCGGGCCTTGTCAGCATCACACTGTTTCACGACTCATTTGAAGCTTTGGTGCTCGGGCGTCTATTGCAAGGCATCGGCACAGGATGCTGCGCGGTTTTAGCACGAGCGACCATCCGCGATAGCCACAGCGGCGATCAATTAGCAAAAGCGCTCGGCTACATAAGCCATGGCGGCTTCCGTAACGCCTCTCTTTGCTCCAGTTATCGGTGGATTCATCAACCATCACTTTGGCTGGCTGATGGTGTTTGTTTCGCTACTTGGCTATGTCGCAATTGCTTGGTGTTTGCTGTTTGGGTTGTTCGATGACACCCGAAAACAACGCAGCCCCATCCCATCGCCTGCTGCCATGCTTAAGCAATACAAGGTGCTAATGACATCCAAGTACTTTGTAAGTTTTGCCATGATAAGTTGGCTAAATTTTAGTTTGATGATCACCGCTGTATCCGTCATGCCCTTTATCATGCAAAACCAAATTGGAATGGAGTCTGATGAGTATGCACTATGGGCATTGATACCTGCATTAGGCATGCTATTTGGAACCAGTTTGTGTAACCGATTTAGGCCAAAGATTGGTACCAAAGCCATGTTGTATTGGTCGCCTTGTCTGCATATTGCTGCGGCGCTTTGGTTGCTGCTTTGCCCCCTCGATCCTCTATATGTGATGTTTGGTCAATTGTTGATGATTCTGGGGAATGGTATCGCGCTGCCTTGTGCCCAAACCATGCTACTTCAACCTTATAAAAAGAGAGCGGGTGCGGCGGCGGCCATGGCTGGCGGGGGCCAAATGTTGGTTTCAGCGATTGTCAGCATGGGGCTAACTCAGCTCGGACTTCAATACACATGGCAGTTAGCGATAGTGATTGGTTTTTTTGCCTTAATTACACTGAGTAACATCTCCCATGGCTTTAAAGCGAGTCCATGAAATAAAACCATTTAAACTACTCGTATTTCAGTAGATTCAGACAAATAAGCGAATTACGTCACTCGCGGTGGTGAAGACAATCAAGCCAAATACCACTACCCAGCCTGTTAAATTCAAACCTAACTCAATACCTCGACTGTTGTATCGCTCTATGAGGATCAACAGGACTTTACCGCCATCAAGCGGTGGAACAGGCAGTAGGTTAAACACGCCTAAATTAACGCTGAGCAGCGCCAGAAAATAGAACAACTGATAAAGCTCCGCCCCCATCACCTCTGCACCAACCAGCACTGTATTAATCAAACCCGACAGCTGAGAGTGCTCTGTCATTGCAGTACCAATAAGTTCAAACAAAAACACGACTAGATACACGGTTTGCTCAGTTGAGGTGATGAGAGTCTGAAGGTCGAGAGCCTTGCCTGAAAAAAGATTTGCAAAGGCAACCAACAACCAAGCCAACAACAGATTCGCGATTGGGCCCCTAAAAAATAGCCTATTCTTTTGGTGGCCGCTATTTGGTAGAAATCTTCGTCGCGATCCAGTTGCAGTTTGACATAACCGCCCAAAGGAATTTGCGATAATCGGAATTCACAGCCCCAAACATGTGTTCGGTAGATTGGCTTGCCAAATCCCAATGAAAATAGTTCGACAGGAAGCTCGAACAGTTTGGCGGCAACAAAGTGACCGAACTCGTGAACAGTCACAAGTAGCAGAACAATCAGAAAAAAACCTAAATATTCCATTTACACCTTTCCCTTAAAAAGTAATCCAAGCTTCTCTGTTTCAAGATACGACGTTAACGCCACCACTTCACTTGTTTCGCTAACGCCTTAACCGATTTTTCCACCCGCTTCGCCTGATGTTTTAGCGGCGGCTTCTTTTGTGTCGCTTCGACTCTTTGGCGATTTCGTTGTACTTGAGACATTCGCCCGAATCGCACTCGAAGCGCTGCTCTGAGTGCGTCTAAACCAAAGCTCTCTTCACCGTTGTTACTCAAGGCCAAAGGCAGCGCTGCAATATCGTTCTTGAGATTACGGTTATGCTCGACGGCTTGATGAATGAGTTGGCTAACCGGATCGGTTTGGTCATTAAGATCATAAAGTGGCTGCCAATTAGAATCTCCGACGAGCTTATCAATTTGAGTCACAACACCGAGCAGTTCTGGTTCTCTTCGCGATACATTTTCTCGCTGTTCTTAAAACCCAGTGAAAGACTGATACAGTTTGATATCCAGAGCCTTAGCAGGCTGATTTGCTGTTCGGTTGGTTCGATGACACCCCAAACAGCGGCGCCCTATTCCATCGCCTGCTGCGATGCTAAAGCAATACAAGGTGCTAATGACATCCAAGTACTTTGTGAGTTTCGCCATGATCAGCTGGCTGAATTTTAGTCTGATGAGTATGCACTATGGGTATTAATACCTGCGTTAGGCATGCTATTTGGAACCAGTTTGTGTAACCGATTTAGGCCGAAAATTGGTACCAAAGCTATGTTGTATTGAACAACGTGTTTACATATTGCGGCAGCAATGGCTAGTGGTGGTCAAATGCTAGTGTCAGCAATTGTTAGTATGGGTTTGACAAGGCTAGGACTACAGTACACATGGCAGCTAGCGATTGTCATCGGTGTCTTTGCCTTTGTTACACAGCTGAACATTACTCGTGGCTTTAAAGCGACTTCGCCAAAAGGCATCTAACTGTTCATTTTGCGCAAAATAGTCATCCCGAATCTATACTAGAATGTACTTACTGATAAATTCATCACTAGAAATGTTACATCGCTCTCATACGACGATTAGACACCTCGCTGAATTAAGTTGGAGGAGAAATGATCTTGCATATATGTCGCATATCCACCAGCAACATAGACGAGAGCAATATGTTTCGTCACAAGAGAAAACTAAAAAGTAGCCCATCGAGTATTGACTACTTTAGCTCAACTGGAGGGTGAAATATGTCTGAATTATCCTCATCAAATTTGCATAAAAATAAAAAAGAACAATCGCAAAAAAGTGCCACAAGTTTAATCCGTCAATACAAAACCATCATCTATGGCGGTTTAGTACTTATCATTACACTAACGGTCGCCAATGCACTTTACCTAGGAAAACAGCTCGAAGCGCAACTGCTTAATGAAGAGCAACACAAAGCAGTGCAAACGCTACTTGCACTCAACAAAACTATTTCAGTGGCGTTAACTCATGTGGAGAAAATGCGCTATGCCATCGAGCACGCAAGAACAAGCCCGACCTTACTTTCCAATGAACCGAAGCTTAATTATTTGAACCAACAAGCGCCTTCTTCGATGGCAGGAGCGCCATGGGACAAACTGCCGGATAAATTAAAGCAGCAATATGGCCAGCTGTTCATAAAAAGTCAGGCACCCAATATAACTGAAGATATCCTGGCCGTTCTCAGGTACCTACCTGAATCTGTGATCACTCATCGAATATATCCATACTTTCAATGGAGTTATTACTACCATTCAGAACAGATGTTGACTCATGTATACCCTTTCCTTGGTGCTGAAGACCTTTTAGGTGCAACGGGTTCAGATAATCTTGACCAAGCCATAGAGGTTATCTATGAAGCTGGGGGGACCTTTCCACTCGAACTGGTTAACGTGAGTAATAACCCCAAAAGAGGACGTGTGTGGACCACGCCATACTTAGATGCTGGCGGGAAAGGTATGATGGTATCGCTACTTGAGCCTTGCTACATCAATGACGAGTTTGTCGGCGCGGTTGGTACAGATATAACGTTAAAAGTTCTAGATGGCATTTTATCAAATTTAGAAGGCACCATTAGCATCTAGCTTTAGTTGATCAGTCAGGGTTAGTCGTTGGTGACAGTTCTGGGAAGCTAAAAGGCAGCGAAACAACGCTTGAACACGCTCAAGTGCTCTCATTGTCAAAAACAGGAGAACCACATCGGACTACTGAGGGTGAATGGAAGCACTTAGATTCAGGTCATTGGTTAACATACCAACTAGAGAATACGCCATGGAGGTTGGTAATTGAGCTATCGCATAGCGGTATTCAGTCGCAAATTTTCTCTGCGATCCTTCCCTACCTTCTGATGGGTGGTATTTTTGCAGCGTTATTGCTATTTGTTGTTTTATATCAGCACTACTCCTTTAGCCAACCGGCACTTGAGCTTGCGAAGTTTATTGAAGACTTGCCTGAACAAGAGCGTATCAACCAACCTCGGACTTCCAAGAAGTGGAAATACTGGTTTAATAGTGCGGCAAAAACTGAAATGGATCGTCGCCAACATCTCGAAACCATTAGTCATCACAACCAAGAATTAGAACAACGAGTTGAGGAACGAACCATAGCTCTTAAAGAGGCGTTAGATGCATTAAAAGCCGCGCAAGATGAACTCATTCAATCTGAAAAAATGGCAGGGTTAGGCTCATTGGTTGCTGGCATTGCTCATGAACTCAATACTCCGATTGGTAATGCACTGCTAGTCTCATCAACGATTAAGTCATTGAATGATGACTTTAAAGAGGATATCGAACAAGGCTTAACACAACGTTTATTAGATGAATATCTTGACCACAGCTCAGAATCGGCCGACAGCATAGAGAGAAACCTTAAACGAGCAGCAGAGTTAATTAAGAGTTTCAAACAAGTCGCTGTAGACCAATCAAGTTATCAACGCCGCAGTTTTGATCTTCCGGAAATACTCCACGAACTTCGCGTGACTATGTCGCCGACGCTCAAAAAGCACCAAATCGAATTAATTGAAAGTGACACACCGCCAGTAGGAATGGACAGTTTCCCTGGCCCTCTAACCCAAGTGCTCATGAACCTTCTGTCCAATACCGTCACTCACGCATTCAGTAACCAAACAGAGCGAAAAGTCACGATTACCGCATCGGCGGTGAGTGAGAATATGGCACGTATTGAACTCGAAGATAACGGCGATGGCATCGAAAGTCACAACCTATCGAAGATCTTTGATCCTTTCTATACAACCCGTTTAGGCCAAGGCGGCTCTGGGCTTGGGCTCAGTATCGTATTTAATATTGTCACAGGTATATTAGGTGGTGAAATCACAGTGAATAGTGAAAAAGGTGTGGGGACGCGATTTACTATTACAATTCCTCTTACTGCTCCTGAGTAAAGCAGCCGACAGACTCAACGCCACCATTTCACTTGTTTGGCAAATGCTTTGGCTGTTTTCCCCACCCGCTTCGCCTGCTGTTTTAGCGGCGTATTCTTTTGTGTCGCTTCGACTCTTTGGCGATTTCGTTGTACTTGAGACATTCGCCCGAATCGCTCTTGAAGCGCTGCTCTGAGTGCGTCTAAACCAAAGCTCTCTTCACCGTTGTTACTCAATGCCAAGGGAAGCGCTGCAATATTGTTCATGAGATTACGGTTATGCTCGACCGCTTGATCAATCAGTTGGCTAACCGGATCGGTTTGGTCATTAAGATCATAAGGCGGCTGCCAAGTAGAATCTCCGACGAGCTTATCAATTTGAGTCACAACACCGAGCAGTTCTGGTTCTCTTCGCGATACATTTTCTCGCTGTTCATAAAACTCAGTGAATGACTGATACAGTTTGATATCCAGAGCCTTAGCAGGCTGATTTGCTCTGAGTGCCCAAAGGACTAAATCAGCTTGAGTCATCTGCTGAAGTGCAGCGTCACTCGCCCTTTGTGTACCATCAAGCCCTGCCGTATCCACCAGCGTAATTTCTTTATCTCGCAGCTCGAAACGATAAGCTGTCACGCCGTCAGTAGAAGGTAACGTATCCACTTCTGCCGTTGTTTGATTAAGAAGCAGATTCACCAAAGAGGACTTGCCTGCACCAGTTTGACCAGTAATGACAATGCGAATAGGCTCCAGCTCTTTTGCACTATTTTGAATATCTTCATCGGCAACTTGGCTCGCTTCAATATCTTCATCTTCAAATCGAAAACGTCCGCTGTATAGGTCGATAGCCACTGCAGCAACTTCATCTAACAGCGCATGTTTTGATTTAAGCTGAATCTCATCAATCAACCCTTTCGTCATGCTCGATGTGACTTGTTGCTTACTCACATCGGTGACGAATTTAAGTGGATTGAAGTAAATGTTCTTCGCGTGGTTAATCCAAATAGCGCTCTGGACCAGTTTCTTACCCAGCTCACCATAGTTATCATAGGCTTCATAGCCCGCTTTAATGTGCGATACCTTAATCAGTTCAACCGCAGGAATAAATTCCTTCACGGTTTTGTTGTATCGGCGGCTCACTTCCTCAAATAACTTAAGCCCTTCAGGAACAGAAAAGTCGAGCGCCTTTTTGCCATACCGCTCTGAAACGAAAGCAACTGTCTCTAAGCTCAAAGTATCAATGTCTCCCCACGCATCATTTTGCTCTAGCAATTGATAAGCGTAGGCCCTTGTTTTATGCCAAAGTTGAACTTCACGTTGCGACCAGTCCTCTGGCGGTGAAACCAATTCTTGTTCAACAGGTGCTATCTTTTCATCTCCGTCAGTCGGTTGAGCGCTCTCTTCTTTAGGTAACGATCGACTAAGAAGATAGAGTGGAACTGTCACAGCCAGAGTACTAACTGCAATCGCCAGCGATAAGTGCAGAATATAACCATGCTGAAAAGCAAGAACGACACCAAAACCCATGGTAATTAATACAGGGAACAGGGCTGAAATCATTGCAATAGTCCAACGACCACCGGACAACTGGGCAAGCAATATCAGAAGGTTGGTGCTTTTTTTCATGACTTATCTCGCTCTAACTCCGTTTTGGCTTTCGCTTCAGTTTTAGCTTTTGCTCAATGAGCGTTTTGTACAAACTTTGTAGGGTTTGATTATCAATCGGCTCCCCTTTTTGGCGCTGGTAGAAATAAAAACACGCCGCGCGCCCAAGGGCGTATGTGGTTGCAAAACTTATCGCCGCAGCACTAACCGAGCCCACGGTTTGCCCCCACCCCGGTATCAGCTTCACTAACTGCCTTGCCCCTAACTTAACCGAATATTGCACTGCGAAGCTGCTACCTAGCGACGCCACTAATTCACTAAGAACGCGCTTGTTCCATTCGACATCATATTGAACGGCAAGACTATGAAGCATTTTTCCCTGAATAGCGGGCACGGTGACCAGTCCTACAGCAGGAATAAGATCGCTAGCCGATGCCGTACCACTATACCAAAGCACTTCTTTCTCCAATCGAGCGAAATTTTGCTCTTCAATCGTAGAGTGCTCTTGCTTATCTATGACTAAACCGACGGAGGGTAAAAGCTCAACAAGGGCATCCACCAAATCCGCATAGCTTTCAGACAAAACGTTTTGATGAGAAAGTTGGAGATTAACGGATGTAAACCCTCCCCATACTTGCTCAACTTGCTGCTTCTGAAAGCTCTCAAGCCGTTTAAGCTCATTAGGTGTATAGGCGTGTATTGAAGATAAAACCAGCAACATTTGTTGTTGCTTGCGCTGCTTTTTAATCTGCTTTAGCGCGGTAAGCACATCACTCTGCTCTGGGTCATCTAGCCGCATTACGACGATAAGCACATTTGCGCTATCACCAAGGTAGGTAATATCATCGGCGGGATCATAGTGCGCTTCCCCCAAACCGCGCGTATCAACAAACTTCATGATCGGTTTATCGGCAGGAAATTCATAGCTCGAGGCAGTGGTGGTACAGGGGGCGAAACCATTACCAATTTCGATGTCGGTTTCATTCGTCATCGCTTTGATTAGCGTTGACTTGCCAGCACCAGTTTTGCCCAGCAACCACAAAGTCGGCAGATGCGTTCTTTGGTAATCGTGGGCAGGCGTGAGATTAGTGTTCACCGCTGGCGTCATAAACTGTTTGATCTGATCGAGCATTCTCTTTGGTATCTCTCACTATTTACAACGAATATTCTGTTCAACGTGCCTTTTCAATGTACCTCTACAAATGAACCTTTCCAATGAACCAAGTGAGCCGTAAAGAAAAACCGCGCATGAGTCACTAATTTAGCAAACTCACACGCGGTTCCCAAGAGGTTGATTTTTTCTAATTCACGACATGGAGTAACCCTGCTCTGGTGAAGTTAAAGTCGATATCCCCAAATCGCGTCAATCATTTTAACCATCACCTCTTTAGATACGCTGGTTGGATCGCGCTCTGGCATATACTCAACAAAATCGGCGCCAACGAATTTCTCACTAGCAGATACGGTATCGACCAATTGCAAAGCTTCGCGAGCAGACAGCCCACCAACATAAGGTGTTGCACACGCTCGATACATAGCGCCATCCAGTGCATCATAGTCAAAAGATAAGTAGATATGATCGTACTCTGCTTCGAGCTTCTCCATCAGCTCCTCAACTACTTTATTCATACCCATCTTGTCGATGGTTGGCATGTCGTAGTTTTTCATACCTAGCTCATTTTTGAGCTCGTATTCATTGAGCATCCAGTCGCGCACCGCAACGTAGTACACATCTTTAGGATTCACTTCGATGTCTTTTGGCATGCTCCAGCCATTGTGATGATACTGATTCATCATAATCGCTAAAGGTTTACCATGCAGGTTACTGTCTTTTAACGTGTTGCAGTCGGCATGGGCATCGACCCAGACAATCGCGACTTTCTTACCTTGCTGCTTTTGGTAGTACTCCATCGTTGCCTGTAATGTGCCCACCGCAATCGCATGGTCGCCACCAATGGTGATCGGAATACGGCCGTTGTTATAGCTTTCCAATAGACGCTCTTTCAAATCCGTCGCGTATTCAACTAGCGCGCGATCTTTTTTATCGGCGTTAAGTGAAAAAAATACGTTATCGGATACAGCCACATCACCAGTATCAACAATGTCGGCACCCCAACGGCGGTTACGAATGTCTATCCACTCGGTGAGACCATTCCAGCAATCCATGTCCGATCGTCGCAAGCCATCAACCGTATTTTCGTCAGTTGTGACCCACCCCAATTGGTTGAAAGGGGCACCAATAATATCGAAACTACGTTTGTTAGATAGCTTGCTCATAAATATCCTTATCTTCTCTATGTGTACATCTTTCACATTATCGATTCAAGAGTGAGAATTCTTAGACGCAGTGCAAGTTTTAGCCCCGTCAGTAATCAGTAATATTGATACTTAAGCCATTGATATCGCGAAATAATGAACAATTCCTCCCGGCACCTCGAAATCTAATTACATTTCACTAACCAAATAGATACTCATTTGCTGCGTTTTTAAACTGAACCTCTCCAAAAACTGTGCTGAATCAATTCCTAGTCTGGATGTCCTACCCTGCCAACAAGTTGTCTGAATATGCCAACCACAGTTCACATTTCATTGGTCTAATAGCGCCAGTTATTTTTAATCTATCATTTCCAATAAGGTAAATTACCAATGAAAAATGAACATCGAATTCTGTTTGAGCCAAATAAGATTGGTCCAATGGAACTCAAGAACCGCTATTCCATGGCTCCTATGGGTACGCTTGGTCTCGTAGATGGTGATGGTGCGTACAACAAACGTGGTATCGATTACTACGTTGCACGCGCGAAAGGCGGTGTAGGCCTTGTAATCACAGGTATTCATATGGCTGAGAACGAGCTTGAGCCTCTGCCAATGCCATCGCTTCCATGTCCAACGTTGAACCCAACTGCATACATCCGTAGTGCTAAAGAGATGTGTGAGCGTGTTCATAGCCATGGGGCAAAAATCATCGGTCAGATCACTGCGGGCTGGGGTCGCTCAATGATTCCAGGCTTTACACCAAAGGATAAAGCAGTAGCACCTTCAGAAGCACCTAATCGTTTCGATCCTTCAATCACACACCGCGAACTTACGACGGAAGAAGTTCAGTACTACATCCGACAGTTCATTCAAACTGCTGCGATCATGAAAAAAGCAGGCTTCGACGGTGTTGAAGTCCACGCGGTTCACGAAGGCTATCTTCTTGACCAATTCACATTGGAATTTTTCAACAAACGTACCGACCAATACGGTGGTAGCTTTGAAAACCGATACCGTTTTGCTGTTGAGATCATTCAAGGTATTCGCCATGTTTGTGGCCCAGATTTCGCTATTTCTCTTCGTTACTCAGTAAAAAGTAACACTAAGGGCTTTGGTCAAGGCATCTTGCCAGGCGAAGATGCTAAAGAAGTAGGTCGTGACTGGGAAGAAGGCCTAAAAGCTGCGAAGTACCTCGTTGACGCGGGTTGTGATGCGCTAAACGTAGACGCTGGTACTTACGATGCATGGTACTGGAACCACCCGCCTAACTACTTCAAACCTGGTATGTACAAGCCATACTGCCAAGCAGTAGCTGAAGTGGTTGATGTACCAGTCATCATGCTGGTCGTATGGATGATCCAGACATGGCTTCACGCGCAGTTAACGAAGGCGTAGCACAAAACATCTCACTAGGTCGTCCACTGCTTGCAGACCCTGAGATTGTTAACAAAATCCGCCGTGGTCGCCCTGAAGAAGTACGCCCGTGCCTTTCTTGTCACCTTGGCTGTCTTGGCCGTATGGCAGAAGTGGGTAACGTTTCTTGTGCAGTTAATCCGCAATGTGGTCGCGAAGAAGAGTACATGCCACTGCCTCTTTACAAAAAGCAGAAGTTGGTTGTTATCGGCGGCGGTGTGGGCGGTATGGAAGCAGCACGTACAGCAGCAGATCGTGGTCACGATGTTGTACTGTTTGAAAAATCAAATCGCCTAGGCGGTAACGTGATTCCAGGTAGCCAAGCACCGTTCAAACATGACGATGCCACGCTGCTAAGCTGGTACGAAGGTGAGATGAAACGCAAAGGCGTCGATGTTCGCATGAACACAGCAGCAAACGTTGACATCATCAATGCTGAAGAACCAGATACAGTTATCTTTGCCACGGGCTCTCGCCCGGTTGTTCCTCAAAGCATCAAGGTATCGACAAGTCTCATGTCATCATTGCTGAAGACATGCTAATGAACCCAGAAAAAATCACAGGGAATAACGTTACCGTGATCGGGGCTGGCCTTGTAGGCGCAGAAGCGGCTCTATGGATGGCACAAGAAGGCAAAACAGTCACACTGGTCGATGGCGCAGATGACATCATCGGTGGACCACACGGAACCTGTTTTGCCAACTACCTAATGATGAAAGAGCTACTAGTAAAAGAGAAAGTAGAAGTGAAAACTTCGACGTTCCTATCTCAAATCACCGACACTGGCGTTGAGCTGCATCCAGCAGACAATACGGATGAGTTAGAGACGGTTGAAGCCGAACACGTGATAGTAGCCATTGGTTACCGGGCGGAAAATGAAATGTTCAAGGAACTGGAAATGAACCTTGATGTAGAGAATATCTACAACATTGGTGACAGCAAACAAGCTCGTACCATCATGGCAGCCATTTGGGACGCTTACGAGATTACTCGCTCTCTATAAACGTACAATTGGGAACACGTTTATAGCGTTCTAATCTCGGAACAGAGTAAAGCAGTCTTCGGACTGCTTTTTTGTTTCCCACGTCCGCACGCAGGAGTCGCATCACTGCCATTCTCGAAATCATCATGTCGAATTCATCCGCCTTCCACCAAAATGCGGCTAAAAGAATCTAAATTTAGCAACAACACATCGTACGTCGCCCAACAAAAAGTGACACAATTAGAATATTCCTTTTATAAATCATAAGTTTAAATATAGCACCAACTTTCTTTTTTGTTGTTAGCCCAGGCCTGCTATAGCACGAATAATACCTCCCAAATCCATACGTAACTCAAAACATTAGGTTTTATAACTCTGAGGTATCTCCATGAGCACTACTCTTGATGCACAAGTAAAAGGAACCGCTGGCAAAGCAAAATGGCTAAGCCTAGGTATCCTTATTCTTGCCCAGCTGGCACTATGTTAGACAACAGTGGTTTCGCTGTTGCAACAGAAGCACTGATTTCACAACTGGGCGCTACCATGCCTGAAATCCAGTTTGCCAATGCGATGTACCCGCTGATTGCCGGTGCTGGCATGGTAGTGGGTGGCCTAACGGGTCTATTTCTTGGCTGGGGTCGTCAACTTCGTTTAGGTGCACTACTTTTAGCAGCGTCTGCTGCCATTGCCGCTCTAGCACCGAATATGGATGTCCTCATTTTTGGTGGCCGCGTAGCCGCTGGTCTTGGTGCTGTGTTCCTAGTACCGGCTATCCTAGCTCACGTAGCGGGTCTGTACCAAGGTAAAGACCAAGCGATCGCCTTTGCTGGTATCGCAGGTGCTGTAGGCGTTGCAACCGCTGTTGTTCCGCTTTTAATGGGTGCTGCACTCGATGCATTTGGCTTCACTATTTCTTTCTTCGGCGTAACCGCTTACTTCATCATTGTTTTCCTAACGACATTCAAGCTAGACGCCATGCCTAAAGCAAAGTTTGAAGGCAAGTTCGACATTGTTGGTGTTATCCTTTCTTCTATTGGCCTACTGGCAACAATCGTTGGTCTACTGAAAATTTCTGAGTGGGGCTTAGTTGCACCTATTTCTGATACCACTGTCTTTGGCATCTCTCCTGCACTTCCACTGGTAGCATTCGGTATCGTCACACTGATTGCTCTTCTTAAGTGGGAAGCAAGCTTTGAAGCGAAACACGGTACGGCGCTAATCCCTACGACCTTTATCAAGAACAAACAAGTTCTAATTGGCCTATACCTATGCGCTATCGTATTCCTGATGTTCGGCTCTCTATTCATTAACATCGCGTACGTACAGCTAGTGGGCGGTGCTTCTGCAACGGCTGCTGGTCTTCTAATGACTATGTTCGCTGTTGGTATGATTCTAGGTACTATCATCGCGCCATCAAAAATGTCGAACATGACAGTGCGCAGCGTATGTCTACTAGGCTTCTTCATCTCATTTGTTGGCCTAATCATCGCAACATTCGGTATTACAGAAACGGGCGTTAACCTGCTTCAATATGTTGGCCTAACCATCTTCGGTTTCGGTGTAGGTGTATTAATGACTCAAGCGTCTATCACAGTCACAAGTGCGCTAGACCAACGCGATGCAGAACAGTCTGGTGGTATCCAAGCAACATCACGTAACGTTGGCCAAGCATTTGGTGTAGCGGTTCTAGGCTCTGTTCTAATGTTCTCTCTAACAGGCAGCCTTAAGGGTGAAGTCAATGCTCACGAAGCGCTATCTGCTGAAACAAAAGAAGCGGTACTGGCTATCCCTGCGCTTCCGTTCACCAGTAATGAAGACTTCCAAGCTCTAATCGCTGAAGTAACGAGCGATGTACAAGAGCAACAAGTTATTTTGAGCATCAACGCAGAAGCTCGCCACAGCTCAGCCATCAAAACCATGCTAGTGCTGCTGCTGATTGTTGGCTCTGGCCTGATTATCTGTCGTGGTCTACCACGCCGCTCACTGATGCAGAACAAACAATAATTCGCCACCTACCCTCACTAAGCTCCACTTAGTGAGGGTAGCTCAATGAGGCACATCCAATGATTTCTAAGTTATTCAGAAAGTTATTTTCAAGTTCAGATTCCAATAGCAAAGAAAACCTGACACCGGTTCCTACTATGGAGAAAACAACAATGACTCAAACTCTATACTTCGGCGGTCCAATCATCACAATGGACGAGCAAAACCCAAATGCGGAAGCTGTTGTCATTGAAAGCGGTAATATCGTTGCTGTAGGCAGCGAAGCAGAACTTAAAAACCAGTTTGCTAGCGCAGCGCTTTACGATCTTCAAGGCAAAACTCTAATGCCTGCATTTATCGAAAACCACTCACACATTCTACTGTGTGCGAACATGGAAACCATGCATGATCTGAGCTTCTTCAAATACCAAGACCAAGAAGAGATGATGACTGCGTTCCGTGCAATGACACCAAACAAAGACGGTTGGTTAATGGGTATTGGTTGGGATGTTAAAAAGCAACAAATCCCTTCTCTAGCTGAAATTGATGCGGCACACCCAGAGCTACCAATGTTCATTACGATGCAAGGTCACGGCGGTTGGTTGAATAGCAAGGCAATGGAAGAGCTTGGCATTACTAAAGAGAGTGAAGCGCCACAAAACTCTGAATACGTGAAAGATGCCAACGGTGAGCTGACAGGTATGATCCTTGGTCAAGCAGCTGTAATGCAAGCATACAAAGGCACCTTCCCAACACCTGCAGTAGAAGATGTGATTGCAGCATCAAACCAGTATGCTCGTCAAGGTGTCACCAATGCTTCTGATCTTATGATCATGGCACCACAAACGCTTAATACTCTGGTAGAAGCATCTCGCTCGGACGATTTCAACGTTCGTATCGTTGGCGGAATCGTAAACAACTACCCAGATTTTGCTCAGGTAATGACGCAACGCGCTGAGTACCAAACGAGCAAATTCCGTATTGGTTTCCTAAAAGCCTTCACCGATGGCTCCGTTCAAGGTGGTAACGCTGCAACTAAACTTGAATACCAAAACGAAGAGTTCAAAGACATGCCTCGTCCAATTTGGGGAACGCAAGACATCTTCAACCAAACCGCAGCGGCAGCGGTTCAACTTGGCGTTGACTTTGTGTTCCACGCAAACGGTGAAATCGCACTGGGCGCTGCACTGGATGCGGTTGAGCATGCTCGTAACACAGGTAAAGAGAATGGTATCGACATCAGCAACTTTACATCGCTTGCACACCACCTGTCACTCACCGAAACAAGCCAATTTGAGCGAATGCAAGAGCTTAACGTACGTCCAAGCTTTATCATGGGTCACCTATACTGGACTGGTGGTCAAATCATTCATGACTACTTCAAGTCAGATGATCTACACCATACATTTAAAGTCAAAACGGCCGCAGAGCATGGCCTAAAACCAACTCTACATAACGACGCGCCAGTGACACCAACTGCACCATGCAGTCAATCAAAGCAGCGGTAACTCGTGAAACATACTCCGGCGATGTTCTCAATGCAGACGAAGCTATTTCAGTTGAAGAAGCAATCAAAGGTTACACCATTTGGGCTGCAGAGCAGTTCAAAATGGCGGATCGCTTTGGCAGCTTGACCAAAGGTAAAGTTGCGGACCTATTAATTGTGGATCGCAACCCATTAGAAATTCCTGCAAATGAACTAGACCAAGTAAAAATTGTGAAAACAATGATAGCAGGTGAAGTCACTTACGCAGCTTAATAAGGCTTAACGTAAGGTTCTAAACATCCTAAGGCCCTTGTTATACAAGGGCCTTATTCGTTTCAGACTACCACTCTAATCAAGGAATCTACTGTGTCCGCAAGCCAATACTCTACCATTAGCACACCTCACATCCATACGGGCTGGCAAAAGCTAATCCATCATGTGTCGATAGAAAATGATCAGCAGTTAATCAATCCAGTCGTTCAGTCGGGCAGTGATAGCATGATCGAACTCAGTTACGTACAGAGCGCGGTTTATCAACTAGCTCAAAATAAAGATAGTCTTAATATTTGTCTTAGTATTGCGCGCAATGTTGACTCACTTACTTTTGGCGCATATAGCTTAGCTCTAGCCACTGCCCCCACACTTTATAACCTGTTATCTTGTAGCTGTGAGTTTTCTCATCACTTGGGTACATTGCTTCTATTGAATTACAAAGACGCCCATCCAGACTACGTAGAAGTGCATTTTTCCTCAAATCCTCTCCCCTTGGATGAAAAGCAACTGTCGCCTTTAGGAAATCTTTTGTATGCGATGACTTATCTTTTCTTACTCAATAAAGCTTCTTTTACGTCTCTTCCCTCGATTGAATGGCATTTGCCTACTTCGATGAAGTCGCTGTATGCTGCAACAAGTTTCCAAAAGCTGTCAGATATAGAGTCCGAACTAAACTGTGTGATTCAATTTGGTCCTGATCACCATCTTCGACTAAGTCGAAAAGGCCTATTCGCACCACTCAACGGACCGAGCTCTGAACTTCACTCACTTGCTCTTAGTCAGCTAACTACCTTTTCTAAAAACCTTGTCAATCAACCAGCAATCGCTGCATTGCAAGCAGATCCTTCAGTGAAGCTGCAGGCACGTGTGCATAGCACCGAAATTATCTACTCGATCTACCAGATTCTTGATAACTCCTACGATCTTTCCCACATTAAGGTCGAAGAAGTGGCCAAAGAGCTAGGTATGACAGGGCGAACCCTAAATCGCCGTCTGAAAAAAGTAACCACTAACTTTCGTTCACTACTTGAACGCTACAGGCTAGAACGCTCTATTCGATATCTCACAACATCTAGCATTAGCGTAACCATTATTGCTCAACGTTTAGGATTTGCAGATGTCACGTCATTTTCTCGTGCTTTCAAACGCTGGACTCAACTTTCTCCATCGCAGTACCGCAACCAATCTGACAGGTCAAGCAAACAGTTTTATTGATAATAACTTGCGCATAAACTCATCAAAAATATCAATAAAAAGAACTAGCACATACAGAATCGCCAAATATCACAAATATCAATATCTCGAAAAAACATTAGCTTAAGGCCAAAAAAAGTGACATCTGATTTGTTAGTTTAGTTTCGTTTCTTCATAGGGTTGACGTAGATAGTATTAAGAAAAATCGACAACAATCCTATGAGGCCTCATATGTCTGACTCTACAAACAAACCGAAACAAAACATGGCAAGTACGCCTGAAGAGATGATAAAAATTCTTGCTGACATCTCGTTTAAAAAGCCTGAAGATCTTTCGAAACAGATGCAAAATCTGCATGAAACACATTTCCACACACTAGAAATGGACGAAACGCCGCGCCCATACATCACAGAAGACATCCGTAGCGATATCAACTCAAGCGAAATTGAGTCATTTGCGATGAAGCTAGTCGACATTTCTAAAAAATCTCGCGCCGATGGCAACATTTTATGGGGCCGCATTCAAGGCACTAAATATGAAGAAGAAGCACAAACTCTAGTGGCTGATACTCTTCGTTCATTCGGCATTGAGGATGTTCGCCAAGATCGCTTCCCTATTCGTTTCCCTCAGTGGAAGCCAACTCAAAATGAGTTAACTGTGACTCAATCAAACGAGTTGGATACCCCGTTTACATTTGAGCATGCTATCACGCCATTCCCTTCTGGTGTCACGGGTGAAGAGGGCGTTGAAGCTGAACTTATCTATGTCGGTCAAGGTACTGCATCTGAGCTACAAGGTCGTGATCTTGAAGGCAAGATTGTGCTACTTCAAGCGGACTTCTCGCTGGCGGCCCAATGTATTCAAGTGCACGTACCGCCTATTCTCGCATCGCGACTGGTGCATACGGCAAACCTGCTGGTGTGATTGCTTGGTGGACATTGCCAGGTGCGAAACAGATTGCAACCCGCGTTGGTGCAATGGGTGGCGGTGACTCCGTTGGGGCGGCACTACCATGGATTTCACTAGGCTACGATGATGGCTTGTACCTGCGTAAACTAATTGATCGCGCAGACGCTGAAATGCCAGTGAAAATTAAAATGACTGTTCAAGGTGAAATGGAAGACGGCTCTGTACGTTCATCATCGAACGTATACGGCTTTATCCCTGGGACAACAGGCAAATACGTTGTAATGACATTCCATAGCGATAGCTACTTCTACGGTTTGCACGACAACGCTGGTACTGCCGCAATGGTGATGGCGGCTGCAAAGCACTACGCAGGTCGTCCGATTGAAGAGCGTGGCCACGGCTTAGTTGTGATGTCAGTGGGTGATCATGAACACCCAGGCGTAGGTGCAACAGACAAGTTCATTGAGCAGAACCATGCGTTCGTGCGTGAAGAGATGCTAATGGTGCTTCGCCCAGAAAAACTTGGCCTGATCGCAATGACTAAAGAAGGTCCAATTCAAGCGAAAAGTAACCAAGCGATCCCAGCAATGCAGCTAATCACTAACCGTAGCCTCTATTACTTGATATCTTCAAGAAAGCTGTCGACACATACGCACTGCCTACTGCGGATTTCTACTATCAAGACCCTGCAGCAGATGAAACGCACTTCCACCCACCGTTCGCTAAATTTGACGACTTAAATGCCATTTCTACTGGTTGGGCAATTTCTAGCTACGCGTATCACTCAACGGCTGACTATGATCTTGGTCTTATCAGCTTTGAGCTTCTAGAGAAGTACGCTAAAGCTCACATCTTTATCATCGACAGCTTAAAAGATTACAGTAAAGAAGACTTAGAAAAAGATGGCGCAGAACTACCGGACGCCTCTATCTACTCATCAGAACTATTCAAAGTATTCTACGGTAACTTCTAACCAAAGAATCAACAGTTATTGGCATAACTAAAACTTGCACTCATTTGGCCAATCTCTTGTTGGCCTTTTTTATTTCTAAAAGTGACATAAAAAAGTATAACTAACTGATATATATATGGTTATCCTTTTGTTTTTATGACACATATTTTGTTTGGTTTAGTTTCGTTTCCTTACATTTAATACGGCCATATTATGACGCTGATTTAACGTTTTCAGCACTGACTGCGTGTTGACTCGCGGTCATGACTTTAATAAACCAAGGTCCATAATATGAATAAGATCTACCTCTCTGCCCTACCTTTTGCCCTTGCCGCCTCTTTTGCTATCGCAGAAGAGCAAGACGTTCAGGACATGTCTAACCCGCTTTCTATTTACACTCAAGCAGGTATTGGTTTCACAGACCAAGGCGTTAACTTGAAAGTAGGTGCCACCTACAGCACTGGCGTCGATACTCAAATGGGCATGAATATTTTCGAAGTAAAAGGTTTTGCTGGCGAGGCCGTAGGCTGGAGTGGTTCAAGCAGCAGAACAGACGCTGTAGACTCCATTCGTCTCCGCAACTTCGAAGTTGACCTAACCAATGGGCGAGGTGGTCAATTTGATCTAGATTACTCAGTTGCAGAAGAGGTTGGAACAGCTTCTTACGCCATGATTCAAGCTCTGCCTGCACTGGGGCCTGTGAGTTTCTTCCCTCTTGCTGGAGCAGGTTTCGTTTTCGGTAACAATCTAGACCAAAAAGGCCTAGTCGAGAGCAACGGTTATACCATTCCAGGAACTTTAGCAGTCGTAGGTACATACAGTAAGATTACGATTACAGACAAAATCTGGCTAAACTATAACCCTATGTACTTGCAGACGCTGTCTGGTACTGATGTCTACAAAAACCATTTCTTTGGTTTAAACAACGATAGCATTCTTACTCACGAATTCACGGCTTCCTACCAGATTTCTCCAAGGTTTAACGCTCGTTATTTTGCTAATTGGAGCGAATATACCGACTTTACTGACGGAGCGCATCGAATCGAATTCAACTATCAGTTCTAATTCCACTCAGAAGCTGCGTCTGAAATGGCGCAGCTCCATCTATAACTATAATTTAGGTCAACTCAATGTTTTACATTTATTTCTTAATCCAATACTAACTGCTCTGGTTGATAAGATACACATGACTTCAAATCATTCAAAAAAATCACTTACCCAGCTTGTCTTAGCCTTATGCTTAGCACAATTTTGTATTGCAGCAGATATTGCTACTATGGCGATCTCTACAAGCGCCCTCATCGAACAGTTTTCCTCAAATGTCGACACACTTAAAGTAGCAGGCACTATCTATCCATTGGTGGGGGCGGCCCTCATGCTTATTTCCGGTGTACTTGGCTTGTACATCGGCTGGCGTCGATTACTCATTATCGGCTTGTGCTTTGGTTTAATTTCCTCAATATCCAAGGTCTACGCCCCTTCTATCGAGTGGGTAACGTATTTCTCACGCACATTGTCCGGGCTAGCTGGTGTTGCTGTGGTTCCATCTTGCCTTGCTTTAGTGGTAAAACATTTTTACTCCAGAAAAACGGGCAAGTGTTTTTGGCTTACTAGCTGCGTCAACTGGGCTTGCTGCCGCCATAATACCGCTAGCAAGTGGCTGGCTAATTGACACTATTTCGTGGAAAGTCGGTTTCTATGCAACCGCGGCAAGTTATACTTTTACTCTTCTTTTCGCCACTTTTTTTATTCCCCCGTTAAAGACTGCAAAGCCATTAAAATTTGATCTAGTTGGTAGCTTATTAAGTGCTATTGGTATGTTCATCTTGATATTGGGACTACTTAAATCCCCAGAGTGGGGGCTCTTTAACAATCACTCACCATATCAGCTACCTTGGTTGTTCAACACGTTCAGCCCAGCTCTTTGGTTATTGCTAGTAGGATGCTTAACATTCGCTGCGTTTATCCAGTATGAAATATACTTTGAACGCAGGCATGGTAGTTCTCTAATCCCAACTTCCTGGTTCTCTAACAAACAATTTCTCAATGGCACTCTGATATTGATTACTATGTACGTGATATTTGGTGGTATTAATTTTACGCTCGTCGCTTTTCTTCAGGTCGCGATTAACCTGTCTGCTGTCGAAACAGGTACCATAATACTCATTTTTGCCGTTAGCCTTATTGTTTTCTCAATTATTACACCTAGCTTATTTAAGGCTTACGACAATAAATTCATCGCTATGGGCGCATTCGCCATATGCGCCTTGGGGGCTGTAATTACATGGCTATCTACCAGTGCTACAGAAGTTGGACTAGGTATTTTCTTCGCTATGTTCGTTTTTGGTGCTGGCTTAGGCATGCTCTCATCTCAATCCGTCGTGATTATCACTAAATCTGTTCCTAGCCATGAGGCACCACGCACGAGCGGCGTCCAAGCAACTTTGAGAAACGTTGGCTTAGCGATCGGCATCGCAGTGATAGCGGGTATGGGGCAATCGGCCATGGAAAACATAATTCGTGGCAATATCGAAGGCAACAGCGAATACTCGCCTAAAATTCAACACGCAATACAAAATAGTAAAACTATTCCCTATATAACAGATGAACAACTGTCGTCTTACCTAGCCCAATACGCAATCGCAGTACCGGAGAAATCCAAACTGCTGGCACTGAACACCGAGGCTAGGCATCAGAACTTTCATTTCTCTGTCCTACTTATAGGGTTATTTAGCATAATCGGAATGCTAGCCTGTACACGACTTGAAAAGAAAACCACGCCTCCTGACTATAATAAATCAATCCGTTAGTCGTTTTGTGAGTGATGACTTTAACTCAACACTCACAACATAATTCACAGTTAACTCTACGTTAATAACGTGAGAGAATGGATAATTAACGATTGAAAATATACTTATATGACTAAATTGAAATTAGAGCCACCAATATATCGTATCGGAGAGTATAGTTACTCGCTGACATCTGGAGTGGTCTCTAAAAATAATCACTTATCTCGCTTAAGAGCAAAAGAGTCTGCTCTTCTCAATGCACTCATTGAACAGTTTCCTGAAGTGCTATCACGAGAAAATATCGTTGATAAGTTGTACGAAAACACTTACGCAACAGACGCCACAATCAACCAACTGGTCAAACGGCTAAGAAAAGCACTGGGGGATGAAGAGCGAAGCCTTATCCGCACGATTCCCAAAAAAGGCTATATGCTTACAGTAGCTCCGAACAAAATAGAAACCAAGGATGCCTCCCCTCACATTCCAGCCAAATATTACGGGGGGATCATTTTGCTGAGCCCGTCGACATTAACCTCGAGGAACTGTCCAAAGCCACTAGGCAACTATCCCGTACCCCTACCTCTAGGCATAAAACGTGGAGTCTATCAACAGTACTCCTTGGCGCTTGCTGTTCATTAGGGCTCGGCCTAGCTTTAGGGCATGTCAGCACCTCCAAGACTCATTACTTACCCAATATTGATCTAAACGACGTCGCGGCTTTGACAACTACGCAATTACAAGATCACCCTATGGTAGTCAGCTCTAGAGATTCCTCCTCGAAAAGTGTCTACTTTTCATCTGATGGTAAGATTACCCAGTGTATTTATAGTAAGCAGGTAACGTCATGCAAAGTAAATTAAGAACAGCTCCTGTCCTAGTTATCTGGTTACTGCTTGTACTGACAGGGGTTGGAATATACCACTTGGTTTATACTCCAACCCAACCGTTTATCGGCTACTGGAATGGTCAAACGACTATCCATTATGGAGACAAACGTGTATTAACTACCATTCAATTAATTGTTGATGACGCTTATTCAGAAAAAGCTCGCATCATTGCAAACTTCGAACCACAGAGCGACTACCCTGATTATTTTCAGACCAACTTCAGTGCAAACATTCAAGTATTTAAACGAACTGATAATGAGCTGACTTTGTCTATCTCAAACCCTTTTTATACAAATAAAGATGAGCTTGAAACCTACCTCAAGAGACAGTTACCTTTAAAAGGCACACTAATCACCGCTAACTCATGGTCGATTAATCAAGATGAAGTTTTTTTGTTGATCACTTTAGCATTTGGCGAAAAAATGGGCGTGATACTAAAAAGACATGAATAATAAAGTAGAGAAGCATACTAAGCTTTACACCGAACTAGAGCCGCCAGTTTATCAACTCAACCAGCTTCTCTATTCAAAGGTATCTGGCGTAGTGATGGTCTCAGGTTCAAAAGTAAAGCTTCGCTCCAAGGAGTCACGCCTGCTCAACGCTTTGATCGATGAATTTCCAAATACGTTAACTAGGGAAAAAATAGAAACGCTTGTTTACAACGGCAATTCGACCCGTGATTCAGCTATCAACCAAGTTGTCAAACGCCTTCGAGATAACCTTATTGATACGGAACGCGGCATTATTCTTACCATTCCAAAAACAGGTTATGTATTAGGGGTCGTTCCTCAGGTTTTGCCTCTGAATGACCTACAGAATATGCCTTTCCATAAAGAAGATCGTATCATTAGCCAATTGTTAAAGCACAAATTGAACGGTGGAACAATAGCGCTTCTTTGCCTCTGTTTCGCAGGTACAGGCTACCTCACCTCTTACTATCTTAGCCTGTCGCAGTCATACCTTAGTCAAGCTGACATAACTGACTCCACAGACAAACCTAATTCGATTAAAATTAATGACACAAAGCAAGGCTATAGAGTATTGGGTCACTATCAAGTAACCCCCTTCCGCTGCCAAGAGACCGTAAGTGAAACAGTATGCGATATTTCAAATTAACCATTGGCTTAGCAATAATCACTAGTTTTGTGGTTGGATTTTCTATTCATCAATGGTTCTACAAAAAAACCGAACATTTCTATGGAATTTGGTCTGGAGCAACGCTCATAAACTATGAAAAAGCAAAAATAAAAGCACACTTTCAAATCATAATTAGCAAGGATAACATCAAAGCCATTGTTGATTATCGTCAACCACAGGGGCATGCAAGTAGCCAAATTAGGGGAGACTTAGAAATCTTAGAGGCAAAAGGACATCATCTCGAACTTTCTGTAAGTAATTTGGAATATATTGATAAAGATTCGTTACAAAATGTCATTGGTAGAGAACTTCCTGCACAAGGTTATATTATGGAATCGTCCGTGTGGCCAATTAATCAAGATAAAATATTCCTAATGGCTACCTTAGGGTTTGGTGAACAATTTGGGCTATTCCTAACTAAAGAGTAACAATATCTAAATTGCCGATTTTCATGTACCTCGGTTAGTTTCAGGGCCTAAATTTTAGGGCTTACCTGCCTCAACAATATCTATATCCAAGTAACCTCAAGATGCTGAGTATTCTGAGTTCTGTTCTACAAAAAGAGTCTTCGCATATTTTGCCCACGCGATTAGTTAACAGGTAAGAACTCAGAATGCCTATTAGAGTCTGCAAAAATAAAAGCCGCCCTTTAAATCAGGCGGCTCTACAATATAATCTACTGGTTAGTGTTGAAAGCTAACTTGTCCACTAAAGATAGTTCGATTTACCTGAATAAGTTCCAACTCATCATGGGCTACTTCCAATGGGTTCTTATCAACAACAACCATATCTGCACGCTTGCCTGCCTCTAGACTTCCAATTTCCTTTTCTAAACCAAACTGCTCCGCCGCCCAAATAGTGTAGCCACGCAATGCTTGATCAACAGTAATGGCATCTGCAGCATTTAATACTTTACCAAATCGAGTTTTGCGTGTGACAGCTGATTGAATACTACGCCAAGCGTGCGTTGGTGACACAGGCGCATCATTGTGCAATGAAGGCTTGAGTCCGTGATCAATGGCCGTTTTTACTTTAAATGCGTGGACATGATCTTCTTCTTTAAAGTAATCATTAATAATATTGTCACCCGTCCAATAGTGATGGCCCATAATAAAGCTTGGACATACACCCAACTCTGCCATTCGCTCATATTGACCTTCATTAGTCAACGACAAGTGGTGCGCTAGAGCTTTGAAATTACTGTCATCTATATTCTTCTCTTTCGCAACGTTACGAGCAAATTCAACAGCATCAAGAGCGATGTTCAACCCTCTTTCGCCATTAGCATGGAAAAGAAAGTCCACTCCCATTTGCAGTGCCGCCGCTGCCGTTTGATTAAACTGTTCTGGTGTACCCCAAACAGGTCGAGGAGCATCTTTATATTCTGGATTTTGGTACTCTAAGTCAGTCGCCGCATTACCCGCTTGAACAGCACCATCAGTGAATGCTTTAAGGTAACGAATCTCAAATTTGTCTGTCTTATATTTATCTCGTCCCATAATTACAGGAGCAAAATCAGGATAAGCATTTACGATCCCCCCAATACAACGAACCGAAAAGTCTTCTGATTTAGAAGCCTCGACAAGAGTTTCTAGAGTACTAGGGGCAAATATTAAATGCTCGCTTGCTGTTGTAAAACCCTGTTTTGCATATTCTTTCGATGCAGTTACTAAATCTTCTAATGTCGGAACAGGCGCTTTAATCCAAGCTTTTAACGTTGCTGCGTTGCCTGCAACAAAACCTGTGTAATGACCACTTTCAGTCAACTCAAAATTGAACCCTTCAGGCTCGTTATCTTTGTCAACACCCATTATTTCCAGACATTTTGAGTTAAACCAACCACCATGACCCGCCATGACACACCAAAATGGGTTATCTGGAAACACTTCGTCCATCTCTTCCAAGGTTGGAAGTTTCTGACGTTTTTTATCCCAACCTATCGCCCACATCCAACCGTTTGAATCTGGGGTGATATTTCGAAATGCCTCCATCATTTTATCATCATCGGTATACTTCATCGCACTTAAGTCTTCGAGTTGGAGACAGTTTGCAACCGCATCTAGATGAGTGTGGTTTTCGATAAAACCAGGAAGAAGAGTCTGTCCATTTAGGTCAAATTTTGTTGACTCAGGGTATTCCACGATTAATTTTGAATAAGGACCAACAGCGACAATTTTGTCCAATACTGTCACCAATGCTTCAGCAGTTGGCTGTGTATCACTCATTGTTAAAATATTGCCATTAAAATAAATTGAGCTAGAAGGTCTTTTAGTCGGCATAATAATTTCTTTCAAACGTTTAATTGGATTATTCACTTTCGATTTCCACTATTGAAAAGCAAGCAAGGTATAAAACCAGTAGGGATACTTAAACCTCTATGCTTACCTCACATATCAGTTTTTGCTATTACCAAGCACCCAAAGTAAGCATAAATGCTGCGCTACTATAAATACTTTCACCCGGTGTTATGTAGTTGCTGTCTTTGCGTAGGTCATCTTCGCTATACTTACACACTTCATCAATAACAAACGCATGCGCCTTAGCATATTGAGTGACAGTATCGAAACAGATCATGTCAAGCTCAACATCTGCCGTTGAATGATAATAAGTACCACCAGAAATCCAACCGGCCGAAATCGGTTGTTTCTTAAAGTTAACATGTGGTGGATAGAACCCCATTTCATCAGCTGACGGGTCACGGATCACACGGTTTGAACATGGAAGATTGTAGTTATCAATCGCTCTTCTAAAGATGTCGGTAAGTAATGGGCTTTGGTTGGAAATATTCAACATCATTGGAATGGTAACATTGGACTTGAACTTAATAGCCCCTTCATCAGCTTGCTGAATCATACCAATGTGTTCTGGGCGCAGAATCATTAATAGGCGGTCTTCTAACCATTCTTGATTCTCTTGAGCCCAAAGTTTTGTGTTTGCTAAACCTGGTACTTCATGATCCCCTTGGAACATGAATATTAAGCCGTATTCTCTTTGTTCTTTTGGTAATGAACTGTAATGCTTCGCTAGAGCAAGGTTCAAACCGATAGAGGTTCCATTATCATGAACACCGTACATGAAACAGTCGACGTGAGATGGAATGATAATGAACTTATCTTGTCGACCTTCAAGTTTCGCCCAGACATTACCTGAAATACGGTCATCTTCTTCCTGACCTTGAATATCAACTCGCAGTTTCACTGTTTGGTCATCTTCACAGTTGTCGAGCATCTTTCTTAGATACAACCCTTCATCATTACTTATGGTTGTCCAAGGAAGGCTTGCACCAATGATGTCGCCCCCACCAGGTGCACCAACTCGTCCCGCGACTTGGCTTACTTCCGGGGTATCCCACCAAACGATAATTGCTTTGGGAAGGCCATATTTACCCGTTGCGATACGAGAAAATGCAACACGAGCGCTGTTAAGAACAGCTGATGGCAATGTTTTTCCGCGAAGCAACACGATTTTGTCGTTTAAATTACGACCACGTAGTTCTGAGTCTGAACCTTCGCCAACATAAATCAATTCGCCTACAGCGCCACCTTCAGGGGTCACTGCTGATACAGCGGTGGTTAGAGCATTAGGTACTTTATAGTTCTCACCTTCGGCAAGGTTTGGCGCAGTAAGAACTTCCACATCGCATTTGGTTGGACGCCATTGAGGAAATTGACAAGGGTAACGTTGGTAATGAACCTCATCTAAAGGCAGAGACTTGAGCTCTTCTTCTAATAGTTCAAAAGCCATGTGTTCATATTTAGTCCCTTGAATTCGTCCCCAAAGTATTTCCCCATCATTCTTCGACTGAAGGGAAACATCTTTCATTTTTTGAGTCCATTCAAAGATATACTCTTTACTAATACCGCTATATAAATCTTGTTGCGCTTCGGCCAGCATAGTGACTGATTTAAGCCCCATCTCCCAACTATTATCAATCAGTGTTTTATCCGTTTTTTCACGAATAACTGAACTAGGAAGAAAGCTCGATTTAACGATTTTGTTTATCACTTGATCTGGCGTTGTTGCCATCGCCATACCATTTTCTTTTGGTTTTGAAACGGTCATTACCCACCTCATGAATTGACATTTTTATGTAAGCCAACCCAATAGTGCAGTTCAGACAACCGCTAAGCCAATTAGAAAAAACAACAGCTCGTAACAGTATAACTAACCTACTGTTAGTAAAGGAATAAGTCCTTATAGTAACAATAAATATGTCACTTTAAATCAACATAAAAAAATATAAATTACGAGTAATATAAGCAGATAGCGCCAGAGTAGTACGAGAACCTGGAAAAAGTTGTGGAATTTAGAAAAATAGGACTAAACGACAACCTGCGCCCGAAGGAGAGAGTAAAATTGCGGGAACTTGTTTTTGATGTTGCGCTGCTCTTGCACCATGATTTTAAATGATGGCCCCTTGCTGAGCTTGAAGATCACCTCTTCACCATCAAAGCGAAGTACAGCCCCTTCAATGGAGATTTCGTCATCCGTCGGCAAACTCACTTTGCCTGCCATCTGTTCGCCCTTAAGCATAGTCGAATAGTTTTCCATCAATACACGAATCCCTTGCTCAGACAATTCTGTCACGCGATATCTTTGATCCCCGAGCAGCAATACTGGCATTGCGCGCTTGGGGTATTTAAGTCGATAAAACTGACGTTTTTTGGGCAGGGTTTTGTTCCATCATAATACTTCCGTGATTTACGTCTTAATCTATTTGTCGCACAAATCGCTAACAACCGTTCATAGATTAACACTATCGAGCTAGATTGCGTTAGCTCCATAGTGGTCACATCACTATATTTTAGCACCTGTCCTCATATCTAGTTATCCTCTCTAGGTTTCAGATAGTTACGCCACTGTGCTAATCATTGTTCAACACAGTGGCGCATATATACTCATTTGGTAGAGTATTAGATTACTTCAGATTCACCGGCTAAATTTGCTCCGCCAACTCCTTACGAATGTTCTTGGTGGCTGAAACCAAGTTCGCCAAAGACTTCTCCGTTTCGTCCCAATTACGTGTCTTTAAGCCGCAATCTGGGTTCGCCCATAAGCGCTGTGCTGGAATTTTCTCCGCTGCTTTTCGCAACAAATCTTCTATCCACTGCTCGCTTGGAATGTTTGGCGAGTGGATGTCGTAAACACCAGGGCCAATTTCGTTTGGATAGTTAAAATCTTCAAACGCTTTAAGCAGTTCCATATTGGAGCGCGAGGTTTCAATGGTAATCACATCGGCATCTAGCGCCGCAACAGACTCAATGATCTCATTGAATTCGCTGTAACACATGTGAGTATGGATCTGTGTTTCTGGCTTGGCGCTCGCGGCTGAAATCTTAAAGGTATCAACAGCCCATTCCAAATACTCACTGTGGTCACGCTTTTTCAATGGCAGGCCTTCGCGAATGGCAGGCTCGTCAATTTGAATAATGTTGATGCCCGCATCCTGCAGATCAGAAACCTCATCACGCAATGCAAACGCTAGCTGCTGTGCAATTTCCTTACGAGTGATGTCTTCACGTGGGAATGTCCAACATAGAATAGTCACCGGCCCTGTCAGCATGCCTTTCATTTGCTTAGACGTCAGCGACTGAGCATAAGTCGACCACTCGACGGTAATCGCTTTTTCACGTTCTATGTCTGCCACGACGACCGCTGGTTTAACGCAGCGTGAACCGTAACTTTGAACCCAACCAAACTGCGTGGTCTGGAACCCTGCTAGGTTCTCTGCAAAGTACTCCACCATATCGTTTCGCTCAGCTTCACCATGCACCAACACGTCCAGATCCAACGCTTCTTGGCGACGTACCGCATCGCTTATATGGTTTTTTAGTGCTTGGTCGTAATCGGCATCACTCAGTTTACCTTGGCGATAAGCGCTGCGCTGCACTCGAATCTCGTCCGTTTGTGGGAATGAGCCAATTGTTGTAGTCGGCAACAACGGCAGCCCCAATACTTCGGCTTGGTGTGCGGCACGCTCTGGATACGGAGCACTGCGCTCGGCAAGTTCTTTGGAGATGGTGTTTAGCCTAGCTTGAACTGAAGGTTTGTTAACGTGATCTGCTGAATTTCGTGCAACCAACGGGGCACTGTAATCTTCACATGCTTGAATGGCAGTTTGGTCACCATCAAGCGCTTTTGCCAATAGCGCCACTTCGGCCACTTTCTGTTTGGCGAACGCAAACCAACTGCGCACTTCCCCACTAAGCTTCTCCTCGAGCTCAAGATCAACTGGGCTGTGCAGAAGCGAACACGAGCTAGCAATCCAAAGTTTGTCGCCAAGCTTAGCTTTGTATGGCTCAAGTTTCGCGTGTAATGCCGCCAAATCGGCACGCCACACATTTCGGCCATTGACGGCACCGACAGACAAGACCCATTCACTCGGTAGCTGACTCGCGACTAATTCAAGCTGCTGAGGCGCTGCCGAAATATCAATATGCAAGCCATTTACTGGCAGATCAACGATGCGAGAAATCGTGTCATCGACCGAATCAAAGTAGGTAGTCAGCAGTAATTTCACATCACTTTGCAGCACTTGGTAAGCCAATTTGAACGAGTCAGCCCATTGGGAGTCAAGCTCCAAAGCAAGCACTGGCTCATCGATTTGCACCCATTCAACACCCAGTTTCGATAGCTTGGCTAGAATACTTTGATAGGCGCTCAGCAACCTTGGCAGCAAAGTCAGGCGGTCAAACCCTTCTTGCACTTCTTTACCTAAGTACAGGTAGCTCACAGGCCCGAGTAGCACTGGCTTGACCTTATGGCCCGCTTTGATTGCTTGGTTTACTTCTTCAAACAGCTGAGGCCAACTCACCTCAAATGTATCCTCTTCAGAGAACTCTGGAACAATGTAGTGATAGTTAGTATTGAACCATTTCGTCATGTCCGATGCGGCGCTGCCTGAACAATCGCAACTTTTCTGGGATTGACCACGACCAACGCGGAACAGTGTATCTAGATCTGGAAATCCATTGCGATGTCGTTTTGGCACATGACCCAGCAGTAAGCTCGTGGTTAAAACATGGTCGTACCAAGCAAAATCACCCGCGGTTGCAAAACTCAGTCCCGCCTCTTTTTGAACATTCCAGTTCTTTTCACGTAGATCCGAACCTACCGCTTTAAGTTGATTCTGATCGATTTCACCGCGCCAGTATTTTTCCAATGCAAATTTCAGTTCGCGTTTTTCGCCAATGCGTGGGTAGCCAAGTATGTGAGTCGTTGTCGTCATAACCAAATTCCCTATATTCACTAATTCGTACTAATTTATGTGTTTACGTAATGCGTTCACGTATTGCGTTTTTTATGTAGCGTTTACGTATTTCGCAAAAAAACTAATTCCTATCAGACACTTCCTTTTACTCATCAAAAGCCATTGAGCAGCAAATTCAAGAAGGCGTCTGGATGGCTAAAACTATGTCGCGTTTCATGAAGATGAACAATTTCCAAATACTCACATTGATTATGAGGGAATTTCATAATCAGCCTTCCCTCCACTTTTCTCAAGTTTTAGACGTCTAGATGTTTACAGCTCCGGAAAATACTCGTAAGTTAAATAGGTTCATAGAGAAACGGATTTTATGAGAGATATTCATGATTGAATTAAAACACTTAAGAACACTGAACTCTCTGAGAGATACGGGTTCGCTTACCGCAACTGCGACAGCCTTACACCTGACTCAATCTGCGCTTTCCCATCAGATCAAAGATCTCGAGGCTCGTATAGGTGGGCAACTGTTCTTGCGTAAAACGCGCCCAGTACGCTTCACAACAGAAGGGGAAATATTGCTCAAGTTGGCAGACGACCTTCTGCCAAGAATTGCCAAAGCCGAAAATGACCTAGCAAGTTTGAAAGAAGACATGAATGGCAGGCTGCACATGGCGATTGAGTGTCACTCGTGTTTCCAATGGCTAATGCCAGCACTCAAGGAATACCAGGTAGCATGGCCAAGCGTGACCTTGGATTTCTCTTCAGGTTTTGGCTTCGAGCCCCTGCCTGCTCTCATGGCTGGTGAACTCGATTTGGTCATTACCTCAGACATTCAAGCCCGTTCTGAAGTCCACTATGAGCCCCTGTTCGATTTCGAAATGCGCTTGATTACGGCACCTAATCATTCTCTTGCAGACGTAGAGACCATTTCTCCGGATCACTTAATCAACGAGACCATGATCTCCTACCCGGTTCAAAAACAGCGATTAGACGTGGTTAAACACTTCCTTCAACCAAATTGCGTCGAAGTGAAGAAATGGAAGCAAGCGGATAACACTCTTATGTTGGTGCAAATGGTATCTGCCGGGCTTGGTGTAGCGGCGCTGCCGAACTGGGCGATCAGTGAGTTTTCAAGGCAGGGTTTGATTACGAGTAAACCATTAGGTGAAGGCCTATGGCGCCGCCTGTTTGCCGCTACTCGTGCCAGTGACAGAGACAAGCGTTACTTGCAAGCCTTCTTCTCTACCGCTAGACAACAGTGCAAAAGCCATTTAGATGGCATAAAAATGGTTTAAGAGAAACGACAGAGGCGAATGTGATTCACACTCGCCTCTTTTAGTATTTAACGACTTAGCATTTAACGACTTGGAAACGTGTTCAACGATCATAAGCTTTAAACTGATTGGTCAGTGGATCGTATTGATAGCCGAGTACATCTAACTTGCCGACTACACTTTCTACGTCCATCTCGTACATACTCACCAGTTCATCAAAGCTGTCACACTCGAGTCGAAGCTTTTCATTCACAATGCCAAGTAAGATGATGCTATCTAAGCTGCCTACGTTACTGAGATCCATATTAAGCCCTCCTAACCAATCGCTTTTCTATACGATGCTCAGATAAAGAGTAGCTCCTAATTGAGCTCAATGCCGTGAATCGGCTCTAAAGATTGGCTAAACCCGCATAGGATGTCATAGAAATGAGAATCACACCCAGAGCCACACCAAGTTGCCCTTTTGAGACTTCTTTATCCATAAATAAATGCCAGCACCAGATCACGATGCCAGTGATCATTAACGCCAAACTGGTTAACAAAGTTGGAAGAATCGCTTTCAGCGCTTCGTCGGTCAAGCCATAAACAAAACCCAGAACCGTCAGCGCCATAACCATACCCGACACTACACCTGTTACAGGCAAAATTCGGTGAAATGCTTGCAAACGAGAGCGCGCAATAACCAACAGTAATTGAGTAAACACAGCGCCAGAAAAGGCCACATTAGCCAACAAAGCGAGTGAAAATGCGCTATTGCTTTGTTCACCAATTTGGATACCGACAAATGCAAGTGCTAAACCATTCGCAAGGTATAGAATCCAAATTGGGCCTGCATCGCGCGTTTTTCCTGTTCGAACTTGCGAGAAGAAATAGAAGATAGCAAACACAACCATGAAAGCTTCAATACGCAAAGATGCAACGGCTAACCACAGAATAACCAATGTCGGCAAAGCTTTGTGCAAGCGCCCTCTTTGTCCCGGGCAGATTTCACCACGAACTAGAATCAAAGTGATAAAAAGCTGTGCCCCAAGCAACATTGAAGGGAAAATAGTCAGAAGAGTTTGAATCATAATTAGGGTCTGTTGGGCTATCGCAGTTAAGTATTAATTCTATTGAGCGCGGATAATATCAAAACACCAAACCCAAGCAACCACTAGATAAGTTGTCGAGTCGCAAGATCGAAAAGACTTAGCTATTTCCGGTTTCAATTAGATAATTCAGAACGTCTTTTTGATCAATCATGCCTTTGTATTCCATGTCCTCATTCACTAGCACCCAAGGGAACTGGCGATACTGTTTGGCACACTGGATGAGGTCAAGTAGCGGAGTATTATAAGGTAGTTGAGTAAACTCGGTGCACATCATCTGATTCACAGTTCGACGCCATTGACGAGCTTCCTGACTGGTTTCCAAATCTGTGCCCATTCTTGGAGTTAGAAACAGGTTAATCTCTCGCCGACCAAGTATCCCAACACAGCGTTTTTTATCCAAAACGGGCACGGTTGGGGCCACTTCATCGTGAAAATATTCGTATGCCAGCGACACAAAATCGCCTGGATCCAAAGTATGTTTACGCTCTGAGACCAGTTCTAAGAGCGTAGAATCATGATGACGCACTTTGATTTCATTAAGATCATCAAGTTTAGAACGATAGACAAGTGACTGTTCAAGCTCCCATATCGGTAATGGCTTCGAGAAAAAATAACCTTGCATATAGTCAACACCAATTTCTTTTAACGCCACCACCTGTTCTTTCGACTCCACACCTTCCACCACGATCGTGATCCCTAAGGTATGCGCCAAATAGGTAATCGCTTTGATAATGCTGAAATTGGTGGTGCGAGCTTCCACACCTTCTACAAACTTCTTATCGACTTTGAGTATGTCAAAATCAAAATCACTCAAATAGCTGAACGATGAATACCCTGTACCAAAATCGTCGATGGCGACGCTCACTCCGTGTTTACGTAGTTCATTGAACGCTTCTTTTTGAGAGTTTTCACTATCAAAATAGGCGCTTTCGGTTAATTCTATGGTGACGTACTCTGGCAGCAGCGAATAGCGATCGACCAACTCGGCAGTATTAGAAAGGATGTCCGCAGCACTTTGGTTAGTGTTGATAGATCGGTTTACGCTAAGGCCTATTTCAGCGCCAAACTTAAACTGAATGTTCTCTAACTGCTGCATAGCAAGTTTGCCAACAATCCGATCAACTTCAGTGATTACACCGAGATCCTCTGCGGTATTGATCAACTCTTGTGTGGGGTGCGCGATCTCTGAACCGGATTTGAATCGACAAAGCGCCTCAAACTTCACGACTTGCCAACTGTGGGTTTCGACAATTGGCTGATAAAACACTTCAATGGATTCTGTCTTAATCGCCTCTAAAACAATTTGCTCGTATCGCTTGCGATCTTCCACACCTTCGTGAATTTTTTGATCGTAAAAATACAAAGTGGCTTGTGAGTCACCATGCATCTCCATCATTGCTTGAGCAGCGTGGGAGATAGCACTAGATACGCTGTTTGCGTCTTGGCCTAAAACGGATACGCCTATCTTGCCATTAAGGAGCTGACTATGACCCAACTTGGAACGTTTCTTTATCTCAACAAAGTAACGTCGAAGCCTCGCTTGCAAAGAACGATGCTTATCCAAACTAATATCATGACTGAACTCGAGTGCGACGATAAAAACCCCATCGGCAAAGTAGCCATTAAGTTCTGCACAAGGGTTCTCCATTAAGTTAACGGCCATCTCTGATGTTAATTCAACATCGCCGCCTTTTATGTCTGGTTTCATAACCATGATGAGGCGACCTGCTTTAGACACATTATCCGCCCATCGCTGTGTCAAGGTGTCAACAAAGGCCTGCTTCTTAAGCAGTTGCGTGGTCAGCTCAATGTCACCTCCAAGACCTTGCAACCGATCGAGATCATTGGAGCGGTCAACCGTGATCGCTAAGTAATACTTTGGCTGTTCGTCTAATTCAATTGCTTGAATCGAGATGGATTCAGGGTAGGTGTGTCCCTGTGCGTGGCGGGATATCAACTCTCCTGTCCAATATCCTTTTTCGGTGATGCTCCGCCACATTTGCTTATAGGTATCTTCTGTGTGCTTACCGCCATTAAAGATATTGGTGCTCAAGCCATAGATTTCAGCGAGTTTGTATCCAGATTGACGTTCAAAATAGTGGTTGCAGGCAAGGATTTTGGCATTCGCATCGGCTATAACGATGCCGTGATGTTCGTTTTCAAACAAAGTTTCAAACAGTTCTGCCAAAGACTGACTTTTAGGTAGGCAAATAAGCGGTTTCACGTGCCCCTGAACGATATCGTCACCAAACTTCTCAATGAAAATATCGCAAAACACTAGGTCATCAGCGCCATTTTTAATGCAACAATGGACATTTTGCGGCTGGTTTAGTTTGTAAACTCTCGAAACTGCACGCTTTACGATACTTTGAGATCGTATAGTAAACATCTGCATCATCGAAGCGAGAGTATGACCTTCATTGGAAATGTTCAACTCATCTTGCTCACAAAGCGATTCGAAGCTAAATGATTTATTGGCAAGGTTAAGCGTCCAAACATATTCAGAGTCACGCACTACTTCAGCCATCTTTTTCTGCTTGGCTAAACCATCCATATCTTGTTCCCAAACGAACGTTATTAAACTTCATTACTATAAGCCTAGAAGAATATCCGTTTGTTTTCACAAATATTCCATACTCTTAATGTGGTCAAGTACTCAGTTTTATCAATTCAAACCAACCAATAAACAAAGCGTTATTGCTATCTTCAATTTAATCGATTAAGACGAATAGCCACACTGATATTGAGCTAGATAGTCTATCCACAAGTCGCTATAATTCGCGCTCCCTAGAGTAGAGGTCAATTTATGTACAGCAACACAACTCCTATCCATGAGCGAAAGAAATATTGGGCAGAGTGCTTTGGCACGGCCAAATTTCTACCCACCAGTCGAAAAGAGATGGATGCTCTGGGTTGGGATAGCTGTGACATTATTATTGTGACTGGTGACGCTTACGTCGATCACCCAAGTTTTGGTATGGCAATCATTGGTCGATTGCTTGAAGCACAAGGCTTTCGCGTTGGCATCATCTCTCAGCCTGACTGGAGCAATAAAAAACGCCTTCATGAAACTCGGCAAGCCCAATCTGTTTTTTGGTATTACCGCAGGTAACATGGACTCGATGATCAACCGTTACACCGCGGATAAAAAAGCTGCGTCACGATGATGCTTACACGCCAAATAACGAAGGCGGTAAACGCCCTGATCGCGCAACACTGGTCTACTCCCAACGTTGTCGCGAAGCGTATAAAGATGCGCCTATTGTGCTGGGCGGCATTGAAGCAAGCCTACGTCGTGTGGCTCACTACGACTATTGGTCAGACAAGGTTCGTCGCTCAGTGCTGTTTGATGCAAAAGCCGATATCCTTTTGTTCGGTAATGCCGAACGCGCCCTTGTAGAAGTAGCACATCGTTTAGCCGACGGCGAAAACATTGCGGATTTAACCAATGTTCGCGGTACCGCCGTCAACTTGGCCGATCTACCAGCAGGCTACACTGTGATTGATTCATCACGAATCGAGAAACCAAGCAAAGCCTCATTTGTGGTTCAAAACCCTTATCAGGTTGAAGAGCAGTGTGATACCAAGAAGACCGAAGAGCCAGAGGCGAAACCAATTACCATTCGCCCATCAAGGCAACGATGCGAAAACCACCGCGGTTCGTCTGCCACCCTTCGAGAAGCTGAACAACGACCGTGTCTTGTACGCACACTCTAGCCGTATTCTACACCTAGAGACCAACCCATATTCTGGCCGCGCTCTAATCCAGCGCCACGGTAACCGCGAGCTTTGGGTCAACCAAGCACCAATCCCACTCTCTACCGAAGAGATGGATTATGTATTTGGCCTGCCATACGCGCGTGTCCCTCACCCTATGTACGGCAAAGCAAAGATCCCAGCTTACGACATGATCAAAACATCCGTGAACATCATGCGCGGCTGTTTTGGTGGCTGCTCATTCTGTTCAATCACAGAGCATGAAGGTCGTATTATTCAAAACCGTTCTAAAGAGTCGATTTTGAATGAACTGGAAGAGATCCGCGATAAGGTTCCAGGTTTCACGGGCACTATATCAGACTTAGGCGGGCCAACGGCTAACATGTACCGTTTGGGTTGTAACGATCCTAAAGCGGAAGCAAATTGTCGCCGACCATCTTGTGTGTTCCCAGGTATCTGTAACAAGCTCAATACCGACCATAAGCATACGATCGATTTGTACCGTGAAGCGCGTAAAGTTAAAGGCATCAAGAAAGTAATGATCGCCTCGGGTGTACGTTACGATCTTGCAATTGAATCGCCTGAATACGTTCGTGAACTGGTCACTCACCACGTTGGTGGCTACTTAAAGATTGCCCCTGAACACACAGAAAAAGGCCCGCTGGATCTTATGATGAAACCAGGGATGGGCACCTACGATCGCTTCAAAGAAATGTTTGAAAAATACAGTGAAGAAGCAGGTAAGAAGCAATACCTAATTCCTTACTTCATCTCGGCTCACCCGGGCACAGAAGATGAAGATATGCTCAATCTTGCGTTATGGCTCAAGAAAAACAACTTTGAGTGTGACCAAGTACAGAACTTCTACCCATCACCAATGTGTAACGCGACGTCGATGTACTACTCAGAAACAAACCCACTTAAGCGTGTTAAGTACAAGCGTCGTGAGGAAGTGCCTGTTGCGAAAGGTGAACGTCAGCGTCGTCTACATAAAGCACTACTTCGCTACCATGATCCAGACAACTGGAAAATGATCCGTGAAGCACTGATTAACATGGGTAAGAAACACCTGATTGGCGATAAGCCCCACTGCCTAGTGCCTGAAGAAGATATTGATTCCCAAACACCTGCTCAACGACGCAAGTCAGGTCGCCACGGTGCTAACCGCTTTGCGACCAAGCACACCAAAGGCCAGCCGGGTTTCGGTGCTTTGCGTCAGGGTGGAAATAAGCAAGGCGGAAACAAACAAGGCAGTAAGCATCAAGGTGATGGTAAGCCAGGCGCAAATAAGAACGGCGCCCGAAAACCAAACCAGAGCAGTGGTTCGCAAGGCCAAAAGACGCAAGGCAACCGCTCTCAAGGTCAGACTGGCAGACCTCAAGGTAACAATAGCAGACCTCAAGGTAACAACGGCAAAACTCAAAGCCAAGGTGGAAACCGTAAGCCTAAACGCCGTTAAAATAGCCAGCACTACCCAAAAAAAAACGCCAACAAACACCGCTCGTTGGCGTTTTTTATTCATGCCCGTATTTAATCTTTCCGATTTAGGACGTACTCAATAAAATCGTCGTGTTCCAGGGGTTTACTGAAATAATAACCTTGTATGTACTGAACGTTTTTGGCGCGGGCATAGATTAACTGTTCAAGCGTTTCTACCCCTTCGGCTACAACCGGTCTATCTAAATTTTGCGCCAGTGATGCAATGGAATTGAACACGGTTTGCAGGCGTACATCCGTCACCACTTCTGTTACAAAAGCTCTATCGATTTTGATTTCATCAAAGCTCAAGCGACACAAGTAACTCAAACTGGAAAAACCCGTTCCGAAGTCATCTATTGAAACTCTAAAGCCTATCGACTGCAGCTGTTCAAGCACTTGATTGACATAATTAAAATTGTCCACCAACGCAGATTCGGTAAGCTCTAATTTAATTTGGCTTGGGTAAAGATCGTAGCGTTCAATATACTCGGTCAGCTTATCAACAAAGTCGACATCCAGTATTTCCACCACGCTAATATTCAACGCGAAAATAAGCTCCATACAGTCAATGCCTTTGGCTTCCAACCCTTTTACTAACTCACTTAACTTACGAATGTTAAATTGAGTCAGCATTCCGATATCACCGAGCTTTTCAGCGATCGGGATAAACTCTACCGGTGATACCATTTGCCCATGCAGAACCCAGCGAATTAAGCACTCGGCCCCACATACGGCTTCGCTATCTGATTCATGAATCGGTTGAAAGACAATAAAGAAATGTTCATCTAGCTTATCTTGAGCAATTGCAGCGCGAAATTGAGTTTCGAGGTTGTTTTGATGCTCAATTTGACGGGCCAACGCTTCTTGGAACTCCGCTAATCTCACTCGTTCCGACAACACATCCAAAATCGCCATCTCAGCTTTATTAAGGCTCTGCTCATGTTGGTCATCTTCTGCTTCTTCGTAATAGCCTAACGCCACATTACTGAAGAAGTGATGGCCGTTGAAATGGAAAGGCTCATTGAGCGCAGCATAAAATCGTTCGATGTCCACATCCACGCTTCTTGGAATAAAGATGTTAAAGCTGTCTGTAGAATGTTTACTGCAAATGGCTTCACCAATTTCGTTACTGACTCGCGCGAGAATTTCCATAAACACCAGGTTAGCAACCGCCGTCCCCAAATCTCATTGATTCGTTGATAGTTACAAATACGCACGCAGCAAACCAAACCATAAGAAAACTCAGATGAGATCTTGGAGAGAAACGCTTCACGATATAGCAAGCCAGTATGTGGATCTTGAGTGGAAAGTTGGCGGTTGAGTCTTCTGGTGGCAATGAGTTCATTAAGATCCGTTAGATAAACGATGAAGTAATCCTGATATCCAATCAAGAACAGCTTCGTCCACTCAACATTTCTGTCGGGTAATTAATCCCCAACTCAATATTTAACTCGGTATGGCTGTCGACACTGGACTGAACCTCTTTGAGTACATCACGTGGGTAATAATCTTCATCAACGAAACTCACCGAGCAGTCGACTAACCGCTGACCTTTTCCAACGCGGAGTAACACTTCTGCTTGATGGGAAATTTCCAGAATGCTGAGATCTTTGTCTACCAACAAATAGGCAATCTCCATTGCACTAATATGGTCGCTAAAATTATTCATGATCCATCAAAGCCTTTGTTATTTGACTGGGTAATGCAGTTAAAGAACAAACTGCTCTCACGCCGCCTTTCGCGACCGCTTCCTTTGGCATTCCATACACAAGACAGCTCTCTTCGTCTTGGGCAAACGTCATTGCTCCCGCCTTTTTGAGCTCTAACATTCCTTGCGCTCCATCATCTCCCATGCCAGTGAGAATCACCCCGACCGTTCTTTCACCAGCAGCCTGGGCCGCTGAGCGAAAAAAGCACATCAACAGACGGTTTATGACGTGACACCATAGGCCCATCCCTTAAGTTTAGATAAAGTTGCTGACCTTCGCGCTGCAATGTGACATGGCGGTCTCCCGGTGCAATATAGACCACGCTGTTTTCAACTTTCTGGCCGTCTCTCGCTTCAACGACACTATGTTGAGTGAGGCTATCAAGTCGCTCAGCAAAGGCTTGAGTGAATTTGGGAGGCATATGTTGAACAATAACGATAGGTGGCATATTCATGGGGAGCTCAGAAAGTAACAACCTAAGCGCTTCAGTGCCGCCTGTCGATGCACCTATCACCAGCAACTTACCATGGTCTAACTTGCCTTCTGCCAATAAGCTTTCAGGAGTCTTCGATTCTAGAATCACGTCTGCCGTATGCTTCTGACGAAAACTCTCTTCTGAGGTATATTTCAACGGCTTGACCACCACTTGTGCAGCCTTGCGCAACGCACTAAATATCTGTTTTACTTCTGTAGAATGAATGAACTCTGTTAGCTGAGCTTGGGGTTTATCTATCACCTCAATCGCCCCGCTCGACATTGCTTCCAGAGTCAGCTCTGGCCGGTGTTCAGTATGCGTGGAACAGATGACCGTTGGGGTGGGCCGCTCTGACATGATCTGTTTAAGAAAAGCAATCCCATCCATTTTGGGCATCACAATGTCGAGCAGTACCACGTCTGGCCAACTTTTTTCCATTTTCCGCCAAGCTAAAATTGGGTCAGGGGCTGAGCCTATGACCTCCATGTCATGCTCATTGTCGATGACTTCACCTAGCACTTGGCGAATCACTGCAGAGTCATCAACAATGAATACTCGAATCGGCTTCATTCTCCTACCTTACGATAGATACAGGTTTCCATCGGTTCCATGTTGGGATGATTTTTTAAAATGTTTTCGCTGTGCCCAAGTAACAGCAAGCCACCAATATTGAGTTGATCAATCACCTTCTTGGCCAGCGTTTGTTGAGTATTTTGGTCAAAGTAGATAAGGACATTTCGCAGCATGATGATGTCAAAAGTTTCACCTACATCGTCCTCCAGAAGATTCAAAGCTTTAAACTGGCATCGTTGCTGAATTGCCTTGCTCAAGATGAAGTGATCGCTATATTTTCCGACGCCCTTAAACAATAATTTCGGCGATATTGGCTGGGGATTTTTTCCGCTAGACTCAATTCGAATTGACATCGTTTCGCAGATTCTATCGCTTGCGTCGAGACATCAGTGCCTAACACTTTCCACTTCCCGGCTTGGAGCACATCCGATAGCACCATTGCCAAACTGTAAACTTCTTCGCCCGTGGAACAAGCTGCACTCCAAGCTTTAATCGGTTGGTGAGTGTATTTTTGCTCTAGGTATTTTTTCAGGTAGTTGAACTGATGAGGCTCTCGAAAAAAGTAAGTTTCGTGGACGGTTAGCCTATCGATAAAAACCCCAAGCTCCTTCTTGCTCTGCTCGCGTTGTAAGCCCTCTAGATACTGTGTGTAACTTGAATATCCAAGATCTCGCAATCGACTCGCCAGTCGATTTTCGACCATCGTAAATTTATGTTCGGCTATGCGAATACCAGTATACTTTTCAAACAGCTGCTGTATTTGTAAGAAATCTATTTCATTCATCGCAACCGTCATAACCTTCACCTAAGCCTTATGCTCTAAGATTACTTCGTTGAAATTGAAGGATAAGCTCATTAATAACACTGCTATCAAACAGCGCTTTCATGTTCAATATCGGTACAGCGACTCCTCTTACGTTAATCATGGTCAAAATGAAGTTTCCTGGCACAACCGAACCAAATGCAGGCTTGTTCACGATGGTATGGTCGCTAATCACCTCTATTGAGCGAACTCGTGCCACTAGCAAACCAATCGACATAGACTCTTGTGTCCTATTGTCTGTCGATTCGTAAAGCACGATACAGCTGTATTTGTCATACTCATCCTTTCGATTTAGCCCAAGGCGTTGGCTCGCATCAATAACAGGAACAACGCTCCCCCGAACATTGATTACCCCACTTACGACATCTGGGCACATGGGAACGCGAGTCAACGTCCCTTTCTCGATCACCTCTTTGGTGCTATTGATAGGAATGGCAAAGATTTCATTGGCGACTTCAACAAACAATAAGCCTGTGTCGGAATTTTCAACGTCAACAATTCTGGAGTCTATTTCATCATTCATCACCACTCCTCGCATCCGCTTGGCCCATTTTGACACTCGCAGTGTTCACCCATTGTACGTATTCCTGAGTCAGTAATTTATCGATGTCGAGGATAGTCAGCAGGCGTCCATTGAGCTTGGCGATACCTTTCAAAAGGGGACTTTCTATTGAATAAGGAAGTTCTGGAATCGGCTCTAGCTGAGAATCTTCTACATCGAGAACCTGGGAAACCATATCGACTTTATTGCCCAGCAGATATTGCTTGCCATTCACGCGCGCTTCAGTAATCACCACACACGTTCGAGCCGTCTCTGGCTGATACGGCTTGTCAATGCACAACGCCAAATCAAACACTGGGATAATCTGACCGCGGAGGTTCATAGCACCTTTAACATGCTCTGGCGCCCCGGCTATTGGCTCAACATCAGGATATTCCATAATCTCCCTAATTCGCGCAATCGGGTAGGCGAAATAGCTATCAGAGAGCTTAAATTCAAGATACTTTTCATGCCCAACCGATTGAGCGGAGTTATCTGGGCTAGAAGAACTGGAAAAACTCATCACAAGCTTCTTCCTTAATCATCAAAAGGCACATAGCCCGATTCCGCTTTTGGCCGCGAGACTGGGCTATTTCTATCGGAGCGATAACCCATATTTCCGCGTTCGTTAGTGAGTTTAAAGAAGCCAACCGTACTGCGTATCTCATTGGTTTGCTCTTGCACCATAATGGCGGTGGAAGCCAACTCTTCTGAAGCCGACGCGTTTTTCTGGGCAATGCCGTCGAGCTGAGAAACCGTTCGATTAATCTCTGCCACACTCGTGCTTTGCTCTGTCGATGCAGCCGTAATCTCTTGTACTAAATCTGCGGTCTTCTGAATGTTTGGCACCATGCGATTGAGCATGTCCCCTGCGTGCTGAGCAACTTTTACACTGTTGTCAGCAAGGGTACTGATCTCCTGAGCGGCGATTTGGCTTCGCTCGGCTAACTTACGTACTTCATCCGCTACCACAGCAAAGCCCTTACCATGTTCTCCAGCACGGGCCGCCTCAATGGCTGCATTGAGTGCCAATAGATTAGTCTTGTAGGCAATATCTTCGATGATGCCGATCTTCTCTGCAATCTCGGTCATAGCATCTACGGTATCATTTACCGCCTTACCGCCCTCATTGGCTTCAGAGCTAGACTGAGTTGCAATACCATTGGTCACTTTAGAGTTATCGGTATTCATTGAAATGGAGGAGCTCATTTGATCTAGTGATGCGCCAGTTTCTTCAACACTCGTGGCAAGCTGATTCGACGTTGAACTGAGCATTTGAGAAGTCGTGGTCACCTCATTAGTACTGTGAGCAATCGACTCCACTGAGCGCTGTACATCCAAGAGTATGTTCTGTAATCGCTCCAAAAAGCCATTAAAGCTTCGTGCCGTTTCGCCAATTTCATCGGTGCCAAAGTCTGGAATTCGGCGGGTAAGATCCCCTTCCCCTGAACGCAGATCTTCTGCAGCCTCAGCGAGTGCATTAATTGGGATTACAATGCCTCGAATCAAAAATAGAGCGGTGACGAAAGCAAGAACTACGGCAACCCCTAACAGACCCCAAACCAAAGATATACTGTCGCGAGCAGCTGAAATAAGTTCATCCAAGGACTCGCGAACTTGGTCAGTTGCCGCCAAGTTAATTTGGTCGAGAATTTTTTCTAGCTTACCAAACACTTCGTGCTCTAAACGGTCAATTTGCTGCGCGGCTTCTAGCTTGTGCCTCGGATTATAGGTAGCAAAAATATCTTTACCTCCGTTATAGAGCTCAATATACATACGTTCCACTTCAGATAGGCTCTTAATCTCTGCCGGTCTTCGCTCTAATGGTTTTATCTCTGATAGGAAATCTGCAAATGCACGTGAATCCTTTTCAAACGCATTCACTGCACCGATTTCACCACGCATGTAAGCATTAAGGGACGACATCATATCGCCCTCTTCATCTATCAGTTCTAGGTAGTAACGTACGCCTGGGAGATCATCATTGAGGACTTCGTTGAAATCGCCACTTCGGCCGGCATCAGCCACCTCTTCTTCTTTTAACGAGTCCAGCAGTAATTCCAAAGGTTCTGCGAATTCAGTAACAAGAAAGTTATATTTATCGACGGCTTTGGTTTCTAGCGTTGGCTCAAACTGAGCAAACACCAAAGATTGCATGTCTTCATAGTAACGGGTTGAGAGATCATCGATTTGTCTCATTAACACCGGGTCGACCGAATTGAGCTGCTTGAGCTGCTCGAAAAAGCTCACAAACTCTGTGTAGTTTGCGATGAAGTCGTCTTTCTCTTCAGCTTCTCCTGTTATGAACTCCAGAACGTTCGAGTTCATGTCCCCGAGTTCATCGAGCATGGCCAATGACAATACCGCTTCCGGCACATCCGCTTGCCCAACACTGATAGCGTAGCCTTCAATGGTCCTGTTCTTTGCTTGAACTGATATGGCAATGATCAGTAATAACAAGCCCATCGTTAGCATGGCAAGTATGATTTTGTTCTTAATAGAGAGCTTCCCTATCATGACTGTCCCCTTAGCAGCGCTGGCTACTGTCTAGCACTATTCCTTCAATAGCTCGGTATTCTCTTGTTCGTTTTGGCTTATCACAGTGTGAATCAGCGCAAAGATATCTAGGATGATGCAACATTACCACTGCCTAAAATGGTGGCACCGCTCACCCCTTTGAGCCCTTCAAACAAAGGTCCAAGCGGCTTGACTACCGTTTGATATTCGCCAACTAACTCGTCCACAATCAATCCTGCCCTTAGCGAACCTAACTGAACAACAACGAGCGCTTCATTATCAAATTCGCTCTGGGATTGAGTTTTAAACCATTCGCTTAGTCTCATAACGGGCAATACCTCATCTCGCAATGTAATAAAGTGCTTCTCACCAAGATGCTTCTGATCGACTACTTCTCTGAGCTCTAAACACTCGACCACACTATCAAGAGGAACAACGTAATTTTCCCCTGACACCCGAAACATAAATCCTTCGATGATCGAAAGCGTCAGTGGTAATCGAACCACAAAAGTCGTCCCTTTCCCTACTTCGCTCTCCACTTCAATTGAGCCGCGTAACTGGTCGATGTTTTTCTTCACTACATCCATACCAACGCCCCGGCCGGACAAGTCACTGACTTCTGATTTAGTCGAAAACCCTGGCTCAAAAATAACGTTATGTAACTCTTGTCGATTAACGATGGTGCCTTTTTCGATCAGCCCTTTGTCTGCCGCAACTTCCGAGACACGATTCACATCGATACCGCCCCGTCATCCCCCACCTCAATCACTATTGCGCCAGAATCATGGTAAGCGTTAAGGCGAATGGTGCCAGCTTCGCTTTTGCCTGCTTCAAGCCGCTCTGCACTACTTTCTAGGCCATGATCAATCGCATTTCGGACCAAGTGAGTTAAAGGGTCACTCAATTTCTCGACAAACGTTTTGTCCAGTTCGGTGTCCCCGCCCGTCACAACAAGATCGACACTCTTATTAACTTCTGTGGCGATATCACGCACAACCCGTTTGAACTTGTTAAATGTATCGCCAATCTGCACCATTCTAAGTTGCAGCGAGCTGTCGCGAATGCTTTCAACCAACCGCTCTAACTGAGCCATTGCCTCAATGAGCGGCTCGTTACCCGTTTGATGAGCAAGTAAGTTGGTTCTCGCACCAGTGATCACCATCTCACCAACAAGATCGATCAGCTGGTCCAGTTTGTTGGCTTCAACTCTGAGGGTTTTGTTCGCCTTAAGCAGCGGTTTTTGTTTGGTTACCGCCGCCTTAATCACCTCTTGCGCGACCCCACTGTCTTCACTGAAAAGATGACCAATCAGTGGCGTATTCTGTTGGTTGTCTTTGAGTAGTTTTTGCTGAGCCAGTGCATGATCCACTTCCGCTGAAGTTAGTGCCCCAACTCGAACTAGAATCTCACCCACTTTGCTCTTACCATTGGGCAGTTGGTGAATAAGCGCAATGTACTCTTCCACTCGGCTATTCGGTGCAATGATGGCGATGTCGGCATCATTTGCAATGAAATCAAAAGCTTCGAGTATTTGTTCGCGCCCACAGGCACTTTCCAAGGTAATCTCAAAGCCTAGGTAACATAAGGTCGAATCAAAAACTTTATTGGGTTCAATCTCCTCATCAATGACATGCAGGGTGTGTATTTGACCGAGATTTTTGAGGTAACGAATGAAAGCAAGTGGATCTAGCCCGTCTTGGAATACAGATGGATGAGGACGAAAAGAGATGTGCCATAAACCTTGATCAGTATGGCTTTCATTTTTGCGGTTTAAAGATTCTGTATCGGTTTGAGAACTTTGGTTGGCTCTTCCTCCTTCGCTGTCTGGAAGAAATTGACCGAGCCTAAGTTCAAGTTCACGACTTGCTAGATTCGCACTCGCCTCTTCGCCACTCGATATCGCATCTAGGTGCAACCTAATTACATCTACTGAGTCAATAAACAAACCAATCAAATCGCTAGAAACGACCAACTTTTGTTCACGAATTAGCGACAAGATCGATTCGACGATATGACTTAGCCGCACCAAGTTATCGAGGCCAAATAACCCTGCACTGCCTTTTATGGTGTGTACGGAACGAAACAGTGCATCGAGCCATGCAGGGACTGCTTCGCCTGATGTCACCCCTTCATGATCGACAAGAGTTTGCTCCGCCTCGCTTAGAAGCTCTTCGGCTTCGCTGATGAATGTTGTTAGTGCCTTACTATAATCAGGAGTCATTCGTCGTCTCCTTATACATAGCATCCTTATACGGCAATTCGCAAAAGTCGAGCGCTTCTACCAAAGTATTGCTCAAGCAAGAGTAACTCACCTTTCCATTTTGGGCGTTCACAGACTTGGTTAACCAAATAAGCAACTGTAAGCCCGCAGAGTCCAGTTCAACAACCTGACTGCCGTCTATCACCAAGTCCTCTTGCAGTGAACCAAGCAAAGCTTCAAGCTCAGCTTGAAGCTCATAGACTTCGTAGATGGTCAGTTCTGCACTCAACACATATTTCACGAATTCACCTAAGGCGCGAGAATCTTCGCGACGGCCTGTAACATCTCAGCAGGCTTAAAGGCTTCACCATCCACGCTTTTGCGCCAGCCTTACGACTTTCTTCCATCAAATATTGTTGGTTTTCTGTCGTCAGCATAATGATTGGCGTGAAACGATATTTCGCAAGAGTTTTGACCTCTTTGACAAAATCAATCCCATTCATGTTTGGCATATTCACATCGCTAATAATGAGATGCACTTTAGTGCCATCAAGTTTAGCTAGCCCATCAACGCCATCTTTCGCTTCGAGTACTTTATACCCCGCCCCACTTAGAGCGATGTTCACAACCTGTCGTAACGATTCTGAATCATCCACAATCATAATCGTCTTCTGCATGTACTACCTCTCATTAAAAAATGTCACGCCACTCACCTCTTCTACGGTGTGAGTGGAAGGCTCAATGCGAGTGCGCTTAGCAATTTTGGTTATCGCATTACTAAGTTCACTGGTGTTCCAACTCTCTTCGTGCTGCTGATGATGTTCAATACGCTCACAGATCAGTGTTAACGCCTCACTAATTCCCATCAATCGTTGGGCGTCTCTATCACCATTCTGTAGTAACACCATTATTTCTTCATTCAATACCATTAACTGACCTAAGGCTTCACTACTCGTTTCGTCTCTTATACTCTGAACAATGTGCGCTTGGCTCTTAAAATGTTTGGTGAGCAAATTAAGCGAATCTTGCGTCTCGCTGTTAGTGGTTTGAATTTGAGCAGTTAATTGAGGAAGAAGGCTTTGATACAAAGATGTGCATACAGGGCAAGAACGATCAATAACGTACCGCGCTTCAAAAACTCGAAAACCAAAGGTAATGCAGAGGCTAATGCACGCCAAAGCAACTGCACTTTGCCAAACGAATCCGAATAGGCTCAGTAATGTTGCAGCAGTCGCTGTTATTACAATCAAAATTAGCCCAAACTTGCCCACATCAAAATCACCATTATTAATAATTTACTTATTAGCCTAGTTCAAAATCATTGAATCGGTGGGATTTGATGCATAAAAAAACTCACCAATAAAATTGGTGAGTTTTTTATTTGAAAAATGAGTACTGAAATGGTGCTATCGCAAATATTACGCGTTAGCTTGTTCGAACTCTTTCATAAAGTCGACAAGGGCTTGAACACCTTCAAGCGGCATAGCGTTATAAATAGAAGCACGCATACCACCAACGGCGCGGTGTCCTTTCAATGCAACTAATCCACGAGCTTCAGCTTGTGCTAGAAATTCACCATCAAGCTCTGGTTTTGCTAGTTGGAAAGGCACGTTCATCAAAGAACGGTTATTCGAATGAACTTCATTACGGTAAAAAGAAGATTCATCAATGCAGTTATACAACAATTGCGCTTTTTCACGATTAATCTTTTCGATCGCTGCAACACCGCCTTGCTCTTTAAGCCACTTGAATACTAGGCCAGAAAGGTACCAAGCGAATGTTGGTGGCGTGTTGTACATTGAATCTTTTTCTGCCAACACTTTGTAGCTTAAGATGCTTGGGATCAGATCACTTGCCAGATCAAGAAGATCATCACGAACAATCGCGATACAGATACCTGCAGGACCAATATTCTTCTGAGCGCCCGCGTAAATAACGCCGTATTTAGAAACATCAATTTCGCGTGATAGGATCGTTGAAGACATGTCCGCCACGATTGGCTTATCTGTTTGTGGTAACTCGTTGATTTCAATGCCATCAATGGTTTCATTTGGGCAGAAATGTACGTACGCAGATTCAGGGTCAATCTTCCACTCTGAAGATGGAAGAACTGCAGTTTTACCGTCTTGAGTGATTTTTGCTTCAAAAACATCTGTTTCACAGTATTTTTGAGCTTCTTCCACAGCACTTTCAGCCCAGTAACCCGCATCGATGTAAGTGGCTTTTTTAGCATTTCCCAACAGGTTCATTGGAACGGCAGAGAACTGTGCACGTGCGCCGCTTGGCAAAAAAGAACCTTGTAGTTGTCTGGGACGTTCAATAGGTCACGTAAGTCTTGCTCTGCGTCTTCAGCAACCTTGATGAACGGCTTACTTCTGTGACTAATTTCCATCACGGAAGTACCCAAATCATTCCAGTCCACTAGCTCTGATTGTGCTTTCTGTAAAACTGCTTTTGGTAGACCCGCTGGGCCTGCACTGAAGTTAAATACCTTATCCGTTGTTGGCTGCATGAGATTCCTTGCTCCTAATTGAATTCTGCAATCATTAATACCACTTTTTCACATGGATAAAAAGCAACAAAAGAGGTCTTTAGACCTCTTTTGTTCGTTAAGCGGAGAAATTTTATAGTTTACTGCGGCATCATCACTGAAAATAATAGCGCGAGCAGCGGGACTTTCTGTCCACTTTCAAACACTAAGTGGCCGCTTTCAAGAGTCGCATTGATTTCGTAACCTTTCGGCGTTTCCTTCACCATTTCCATAACAATCGCTTCATCGACGCCTTGTCTGATGAATGGATACTCCTCAACCAGCTCGGTAGAGAAGAAGGTATTCAGGTTACCCGTTAGTGCAGGCAGTACTTGCATTGGGTCTTGTGAGGCATTTTCCGTTCCCTGTGGTACTTCAATACGCCATTTAGATTCAAACTCACCCGCGCCCAAAGTCAGCGTCATTTTGTTTAAGCCAACATAAAAACCGTCAGAGAACAATACGTCCACATAAGGCATTAAGTTTTGAACTTCGGCAGGTGATAACTCAACAGCGGATTGATAAATCGCTAGCAACTGCTGGAAGGCTTCTAAGTTAAAATCTCCCATAGCAAAATCAAACACAACGTTTGTCGCTTCGCCCTCAGGCGTTTTGATGCTGCTTAGCTCAACCAAATGAGTCGTCGACAAACGCTCATTCTGCTCGTCAGTCTCCGCATTAAATGTGTATTTGGTGTCACTAATCGCCATGGTTGCTTCACCCGTTGGATCAACGACTTCTGCGCCTTCAAGGTGAACGCTTTGATCACCAAACCAAAAACCATCGACTTGCTTGCCACTACCACTGGCTTGCATGTTGTTAAGCACGAACTTCTCCGCAGTCTCAAACTCCACTTCCAGGGAAGGCAACGAGAACTGATAATCAATATGGCCTAACGTCGTCACACTGCCAGTCAATTTAATCGGAGACGTGACAACCTTCACCGCCTCAGGTGCTTCAGCCATGTATTGCCAGTTGTCTAACGACACAACGAAATCCGTATTACCGTTAAGTTGAGTGTCGGTATCGATGGTTAACGGGAAGTTTTCGACATCAACCAGCTTGCTGTGAGAGCTGATACTGATCAGGCCATGAGAAAGATCCGTTACGAGGTCGTAACTTGTTTGCAAGCCGTCAAGTTCAAACTGTTCCACCAAAATCGGATCCGTGATGGTGTAACGAGTTGTCACTGTCGAAGAGAGATAGCCGCGATCGTAATCAACGATCTCAACCGCTACTGACGGGTAATCTGCACTGGCCACGGCATCTTTAACAATCGTCTGCCCAATTTGGCCCACAGCAAGTGGCCAACACAGCAGTAGCGAGACACCGCCACCAATTGCGGCGTATTTTTTCAACTGTTCCATTTTTATCACTTTGTTTATGTTTTTTTCTAGTCTACATCAAACCTTGAGTTAAATCAGAGTATTGTCGGTAAATTAATCCGCACCACCAATGTAATACCTAGCTCTCAAACTGACCTAACAATAATTGCTAAGGTGGGAATACCTATCACTTAAGAACCACTTGAGAACCGAGATCAACGTTCCATTAGCGAGGAGTCAGGGTGAATTCGTTTGCGATTCTGTGTTTAGACAATAACCCCATCAGTATGGAGCAACTGCATCTTGAGCTACGCTCATTTACTAGCAAGTTTGATGTGCATACTCTCGACTGCTTAGAGGACGCGAAAGAAGCCCTACTTCACTGTGAAGAACAAGGTCAGCAGGTCGCACTTGTTATCGCAAGCCACCACGACAATTTCAATGGGCAGAATTTCTCACCCAACTTGATCAAGACCCAATCACAAAATCTGCGCGCCGCATATTGGTCAGTTGTGGTCAGGATATTCAAGCAATCTTAACTGCAGTTAACGAAGGCAGACTAGACCACTGTTTGACGAAACCCTTACAGGATGGTTTGGTCAAGAAAACAGTACAAAAAGAGCTCACGACTTACATCATCGAAAACGACAGCGAAAACCTGCTTAGTTATAGTCTGGTATTGGATCAGCAGCGACTTTTACGCTCGCATATCGAGAAGAAGATGCGCCACTATCGTGAAGGATTCATTAGCGATCATCATAAACTCTCTGATGAAGAGTTGGCCGAACAAGTGATCTCAGCACTAAGGCTGTTTTTCGAGGGAAATGACGACGAAAATGCTTGCCGAAGATACTCACCAGAACACCTTTTAACTAAAGAAGGCGAAGAAAATCGCTTTCTTTGGTTTATCACTAAAGGTGAAGTGGCCCTCTACAAAAAAGACGACATTGGCATGCAGCGAGAAGTAGTTCGCTATAGTAAAGGTAACATTGTTGGCGGTATGTCTTTTGTGTCTGGTGAACGATCGTTCTCTACCGCGATTACCCTCAAACCAACGGAAGTAATCAAGCTAGACCGTGATGTGTTCGCGAAAGTCATGCATTCTAATACCGATCTTTTACCCCTATTTACGAACTTGCTACTTCGTCACTTTAACCGCCGACTCCAACGCAGTATCACCAACAAGCTGGCCCTGCAAAAAACCCTCGAATCGCTCGAAAATGCACAGCTACAACTCATCGAACGAGAGAAAATGGCGATGCTTGGCCAACTCGTTGCGGGCGTCGCGCATGAACTGAATAATCCTGTCGCCGCGATCTTGAGAGGAACGGAAACCTTGGTCAAAAATATTGACGCAATACTCTCGTCGCCCGACCACCAAGCCAAAATGGAAAATGTTCGGGGCGATGAACTATTGAAAGCGGCTAGAGAGGCCAAGCCCGTATCTACCGCCGCAGAAAGAGAACGCGTTAAACAACTCATGACTCAGGTGAAAGATAGACGAATCAGCAAAAAAATGGTCAAGCTCAACCTCGACTCCGATGAAACGCTGATTAAACTGGCCCAGAAAGATCCCGATCAGGCGTTTGAGACACTCGCCGCTAGCGAGCACTATCACCAAGTCGGAGCCACACTACGCTCAGTTGGCGTGTGTGCGCAAAGAATTGCCGACATGGTCAAAAGCTTGAAAGGTTATGCGCGCCCCGATGACGAAACCTTTCATTATGTTGATATTCATGAAGGCATCGAGGATACATTGGTTATATTTGAAAACAGGCTTAAGCGCCACGAATTGGAAAAATCCTACTCATCGCTACCTCAAATATACTGCCAACCCATCGCACTCCAACAAGTTTGGACCAACCTTATAGCTAACGCGCTTGACGCCTTACCCAAACAAGGAAAGCTCAGCATTTCAACATCTATAGAGCACAAGGAGCAAAAAGACTGGGCAGTCATCAGCGTGCGAGATAATGGCTGCGGAATGCCAAAGGAAGTACTCGGTCAGGTCTTTGCTCTCAACTTTACGACTAAAAAAGAGGGTAACTTTGGCTTAGGTATTGGCCTTTCGGTTTGCCAACAAATTGCTAGCCAGCATTCCGGCTTTGTTAAAGCGACCTCTAACGTAAACGAATACACTGAGATGCAAGTTTGGCTTCCCATCACTCTAGCCCCCAAGTTCCACGAATATAAAAGGAGCGAATCATGAAGAAGTATCTAATTTTATGTGTTGATGACGAACGTGACGTCTTAGATGGCGTACTGCAAGATTTAGAATGCTTCGAAGAGCACTTCATAGTAGAAGCCGCTCAGTCTGTTGAAGAAGCCAAAGCGATCATCCAAGAGTGCCAAGAAGATGATATTACGTTGGCGCTGATTCTCTGCGACCACATTATGCCAGAGCAAAATGGCATCAGTTTCTTGATTGAGCTAAGCCAAAAAACAGCGACTAAGAACACCAAAAAGCTCCTCTTAACGGGTCAGGCCGATTTAGAAGACACCGTTGAAGCGGTCAATCATTCGAGCTTAGATTTCTACATAGCTAAACCTTGGGTTGGCAAAGAGCTTCGCGAAACAATCACTCGTCAATTGACTGAGTACATGATTTCGAACGAAGCCGATTTGCTCCCTTGGGCTCAAGTTCTCGATACCGAAGCTATCTTCAATGCCATATCGGATAAGAGAATGAGTTTCGGCGAATAGTTGCTCTTTAGCCCCAACAGATAGAGACAAATGCCTCACTTCGGCCTAAGAATTGCTTAAATTTTAGCTCGACGACAAAAGAATGGCATTTTTTGATGGAGCGAACGACAGAAAATGCATTATGATGTCTGAATAAGATGCATTGGCGCTATTGCGCCTAAATATCATGGAAAAATCAAGGTATAGGTTTATCGTCATTATGCGTAAAACAATCATTGCAGCAGCACTACTGCTAGCATCAGGACAAACTCTAGCAAACGATCCAAACAGCCCAACGGTAATGAGCAACTTTAGCTATGACTATTTAGAAGCTCGTATCGGCGCAAGCGCTTACATTTGGTGCAGCATGAGTAAGTCTGTTCACCCTAACGCTCACCTAATTGCTCGCATCGACTCTGAATTTGAAAGTGATTACGATTCAGGCATCGGTTTCGGTTTCCACGCTCCAATTAATAACTGGGCAGATTTTACAGGTGCTATGCTATTCCGCATGGTTCGTGGTGGTGATCGTGCAGATACAAGTAGCGATACAGGTATGGAGCTTAACTTAGGCATCCGCCAATGGTTAGGGCCACAACTTGAAGTCGGTGGTGGCGGTGGTTACGTTTCTATCGGAAACGACGACAACTGGACTGGCTCGCTATACGCACGCTTCCATTCAACAGAGCTATTCTCACTAGGTGCAGAAGCGCGTATCAACGACTTCTACGGTGATCAAGTGATGTTCACTACTCGCTTTAAGTTCTAAAACGACTTAACGAGGCTACCTTCAAGGCAAACAATGAATACAAAAAAACCGAGGAATCCGTTCCTCGGTTTTTTTATTAACTTTTGTACTATTAACAGCGATATATCACTGACAGCTGTCTAAGAGCTGTTGTTTGCGCGGCTCTTGTAGAAGTTTCCAGTGAATACCATCAATGGCACCCGCAAATTTCCAAAGCAGCTTCACGTCAACATCACTGCCGTATGCTTGACGTACTTTAGAGAACACTTGTGCAGCGCCTAAGTTCATGAACGTGTCTACATCTTCAATACCCGCTTTCTTCACCATGCGCTCTAGCGTTAGCTGCATATTCGGCAGATCGCGCAGCCTGCGGCTTGCTGACGATTTCTGGAACTTACGTTCAGCCACAGACGCTTTGATAGATGTAGAAACAATGTCATCAAGTTCTCCACTGCGACCAGTGAATAACTCAGTAATATCGTAGTAATTTACGGTCGCGGTTGTCTGTTTTTTGACATGACGGTACTTTTCGCAACCAAGATTATTAAGCCTTTCGTCCAGTTGTTTACCGCCACGAATAAAGATGCGGTCGTTACTGATAAGGGTGAACATGGCTTCATTTTGAAATAAGCCTACACCACCGAACATTGAACGTTTTTGAAAATCTCCAAACTGGTTTACATACTCTAAAAATACTTGCTCTGTCATATCCATTGATCCTTGTAATCTAGAATTCCCCGATTAGTTATGATCACCAGATAGCAGCAATTTTTAAGCGAACAAACGTGACATTCGGCAATTAGTTCTAATACTTTCGTTGATTTCACCGATATGCACTTAAATGATAGTTAACGACGAAAAATAAGTCTGGGCATACCTCACATGAATAGATTAATTTTAAACTATTTACGTGATCGACTTCTCAAATGACTCAAGGTTGAGACTTTCGCTCGCAATATACGATTCTGTCGTACTAATCACCTTTCTTAGTGCATTTTTGGTCTTGTAAAAGGTTTCTAATTGTCGCCATAACCAGTTAAAATGACCCTAATCTTATAAAAAATAACGAATATGAATCATTTATCTTTCTACTGGCTACCAGAAAATAAAGAATTGCTCCTACAAGGGATTGAGAGCGAGTTTTCCCAATTAGTTGAACAATCCATCAGCACTGGAAAAATATCTCTCCCTCCTATCCCTAATGCTGTTCTTAAAATCCAAAGGCTTTGCTCTCTCGAATCCACCGGCGTTTCAGACATCGCAGAGTGCTTACTCGAAGACCCTGCTTAGCGGCCATTGTTGTTAGAGTTGCTAACTCAGTCATCTTTAATCGCCGTAACATCACATGTACTGACTTAATCACAGCGGTATCTCGTCTTGGTATTCTAAGAGTACGCGACATCGTTACTGCGCAAGCGATTGAGCAGCTCAAACATTCAGTGAACCTGAGTCAAGAATGTAACTCCATCCTGCAAGATAGTGCGCACAATTCACGTGAGCTGGCTGCTGCGATGGTGATGGTTACAAAAGGTTACCGCGAGAGCGGAGAGCCTCAATTTCAGCATTTAGAAGCCGACAAAGCTTTGCTTTCAGGCCTACTGGCTGATATTGGACTGTTTTGTCTTGTTAACGAATACTACCTGTATCTTGAGCGAGGCAATTATTTAGACGAGCAAATCGCTCTTCAAATTTTTAATTCTCAATGTTCAATCGCAAGTAAACAAGTATTGAGTAGCTGGGGCTTTGACCAAGACTTTATCGAAGTCGCAACCAATCAAGACAGCCCAAATCCTGCGTATGAGTTCAGCTATATTGATGTCGCAAGAATGGCCAATCACATACTTATGTTCCGCCGCCAAGATACCGAGCTTGATGATCACTTTGTTGAGTTCGACGTGACTGGTGCAGACGTTATGTACAAGCTAAGCAACCTTAGTGAAGCGGAGTTCCGTACTCAAATCGATGAAGTGATTAACGCAAGCGGACTCTAATCACTACAAAGTTTACCTTTAAGTTGTAGGAACACTCATGTTTTCAGGGATGATTTTCATTTTCGCACCACTGGTTGTGGGCTATCTTATTTCTATTGAGCGTGCTCAAACTCTCGAAAAGATCAATGTCACCACCTCTCGCCTCATCTACCTGATATTAGCTTTAATGGGCTTAAGCTTGGCGGCACTAGATAACTTGGGGCAAAACCTACAAGCTATCTTGAAATATACCTTTGTCTTCTTTAGCGTCATTAGCTTGTCGAATCTGTTAGCTCTCCCTCTTGTCGACAAACTTCTACCGATTGAAACCGACTCGCATCAAAAGAAGCTTCCGCTATCCGCCATGGCAATGGAGTCTGCTCGCCTAATATTCGTCGTTGGTGGCGGATTAATCGCAGGTCTTGTGTTGCCGATTGGACTGGAATGGGTGGATACCGCCAGCGAGTGGATTCTGTTTGTTCTGCTGTTCTTTATCGGCATCCAGCTTAGAAACAGCGGGCTCACGCTTAAGCAAATCCTCATCAACAAACATGGGTTAGTGATCGCTTGTCTTATCATCATCACCTCGTTGCTAGGAGGCATCATTTCCGCTTTGCTCCTTGATATCAATATTTACCAAGGGCTAGCTATGGCATCAGGATTCGGTTGGTACTCACTAGCAGGGATATTGATGGGTGATGCGTTCGGGCCCGTATTTGGTGGCGCTTCATTTATGATTGAGCTGCTGCGCGAGCTATTTGCACTGGTATTAATCCCTATGTTCATCCGCTCAAAGCCCTGCACCTCCATTGGCTATGCGGGCGCAACTGCAATGGACTTCACTCTACCTGTCATTCAATCGACAGGTGGCGTTCGATGCGTCCCTATCGCCATTGTTAGTGGATTTATACTCAGCTTGCTGGTACCGGTACTAATGCTGTTTTTTGTGTCATTGGCCGGATAACCACCCTTTATCAACTAGCCTAAAATAAGGTATGTTGCTTGAGCAAATGCCCAACCAACCTCAAGATGCGTGGTTCAGAACGTAACTTGAAGTCACTTGGGTATTACTAAAACAATAACAAGGATTTTGTATGAAACGCCTACTTATAGCCCTACTCCTCACTGCCTCCTCAACGGCGGCGAGCGCTGCAGACAAATCTTGCTTAGCCGAAAAATATGATGGTTACATCGATGCATCACTCGCGTGGTACCAAGATTTGGCAGAACTAACCACGACTCAATACCCAGAACTGGCTGAAGTGAGTGACTGGTTTTTAGAAGGTCGCAAACATCACTTTGAACTTAACCGCACTGCTGTTCACTACTACCTTGACAACGAGCCGAGCAAAGTCGCAACAGAGCAGTCAGTAGAATCTTGGCTGAAGCTGTCTCAGCAAGACGTTAAGCAGCTATCTGAACGTGACGACGAGTTAGGTAAAATTGCAAAAGCAACGTTCACTGATCGCCAATCGAAACCACACCCAAAAAACTATGAGCTTCGCTCGGCATTTGCTGATCTGCTCAGCCATCCGAAGCAAATCGATACCATTCTACAAAAGTACAATCAAGCCATTGCGGATGTCACGAAAGTCCAATGCGACTGAGTTAGGCTAGCAATCTTAAGTCAATCTTAGATTGCACCGAATTCTTCTACTGGCACCGCTCAAAAGCGATAAATTACGGGACATTAGTCCCGTTTTCGTTTAGATTGTGCCGCTTGCAACAATCAAATTTAATATAGCAGTATGGTATCAGAACAGAAAACCGTCGACGTAAACTTTGAAAGTCTACTTCGTATTTTCACTGTCCCAGAAGGGCCAGATTCAACACTGACTAAAATTGAAGAGTCTCTCTCGCAAAACCTTAACCAGTTTCTGCGTGAGCATATCGTTGCCGAAGAAAAACCGCTTCGCGACATCGAAAAGGACTTTTCAAATCCTGCTATTCCTGAACAGCCAGAGTTTGTTTCCGACCATACGGAACACCTACTCGAGAAGCTCGTTGCTCAGTCTGTTCACACTTCTGCACCTAGCTTTATCGGTCACATGACCTCTGCTTTGCCTTACTTTTTGATGCCGCTTTCAAAGATCATGATTGCGCTCAACCAAAACTTGGTGAAGATTGAAACCTCAAAAGCGTTTACACCATTGGAACGTCAGGTTCTAGGTATGCTTCATCGCCTCATTTACGGACAAGGCGATGCGTTTTACTCTAAGTGGATGCACAGCGCAAACCATTCGCTTGGGGCATTTTGCTCTGGCGGCACCATCGCAAATATCACAGCGCTATGGGTCGCAAGAAACAACGCATTGTGTGCAAAAGACGGGTTCACGGGAGTAGAGAAAGAAGGCTTGTTCCAAGCCATGAAACACTACAACTACGAAGGACTCGCAATTCTTGTCTCTGAGCGCGGACACTATTCTCTGAAGAAGGCGGCGGACGTTCTTGGCATTGGTCAAAATAGTTTGGTACCGGTTAAAACTGATTCAAACAACAAGATTTGTCCAGACGCCCTAGAAGCTAAAATCGCCGAGCTAAAAGCACAAAAAATTAAGCCTTTTGCCGTCATTGGCGTTGCCGGTACGACAGAGACAGGCACCATCGACCCACTGGAAGAGATGGCGAAAATCTGTAAGCGCGAACAGTGCCACTTCCATGTTGATGCGGCTTGGGGTGGCGCAACCTTAATGTCTAACACTCATCGTCCTCTACTGAAAGGCATTGAGCTTGCCGATTCAGTGACCATCGACGCGCACAAACAGCTGTACATTCCGATGGGCGCAGGCATGGTTTTGTTTAAAAACCCAGATGACATGAGCTCGATTGAACATCACGCCCAATACATTTTGCGTAAGGGCTCTAAAGACTTAGGTAGCCATACACTAGAAGGCTCTCGTTCAGGCATGGCTATGCTCGTTTATGCGGCAATGCACATCATTAGCCGACCTGGTTATGAGCTTCTGATCGACCAAAGCATTGCCAAGGCGCGCTACTTTGCCAATCTCATCAAGCAGCAAGACGACTTTGAGCTGGTTTCTGAGCCAGAGCTGTGTCTATTAACCTACCGCTATGTGCCGCAGTCTCTGCGTCAAGTGTTGCCAAAAGCAACTGTAGAACAAAAAGCCCAAATCAACGAAAAGCTAAATGCGCTGACCAAATTTGTTCAAAAACGCCAGCGTGAAACGGGTAAATCTTTTGTTTCTCGTACGCGTTTGAATCCAATCAATTGGGGCCAACAAAATACGATTGTGTTTAGAGTGGTGTTAGCTAACCCGCTAACCAGCTACGATATTCTTCAATCCGTACTCAAAGAACAGCGTGACATTGCCAAAACCGCGTCGACTCTCATCTCCGAACTTGAGTCATTGGCAGCGCAAATTTGTTAGCAGGTCAGTTAGAAGCCAATAACTGAAACTTTCTTTCGTTTTCCTGTAATTAGAATGACAATTTAGGTGATTTTTTCACCATTAACGACCGCTTCGAACAGCATTTTTGTAGTTTAAACAAAATAATGTTTGAGGCGGGTCAAATTCTAGTCCTTTTCCCTTCCTTAAACTAACGATAAATCTTATAGTTAGAACTATACTTTTAGTTATGGCGTTGGTGCTATCTTACCTTAGGAGTTTTGATTGATTCCTACCCCTTTTGGGAATACGGTTTGACCAACGAGTTGTTCTCTATGCCCTCGTGAACACTATGAATACATTAGAAAAAATTCAGAAAAACCTGGAAAACTTTAGCAAGTCTGAAAGAAAGGTAGCAGAAGTTATTATGGCTTCTCCTCAGACAGCTATCCACTCGAGCATTGCTACGCTAGCCAAAATGGCGGATGTGAGTGAGCTACTGTTAACCGTTTTTGCCGCCGCCTAGATACTAAAGGCTTCCCTGACTTTAAGTTACATCTAGCTCAAAGCCTTGCAAACGGCACTCCGTATGTAAACCGTAACGTTGAAGAAGACGATGGCCCTGATGCATACAGCCACAAAATCTTCGAATCGACAATGGCTTGTTTGGATGTGGCGAAGAACAGCTTAGATCCGATGCAAGTTAACCGCGCGGTGGACCTGCTTACTCAAGCTAAACGCATTTCGTTTTTTGGCCTGGGTGCCTCTTCTGCTGTTGCACGTGATGCTCAAAACAAGTTCATCCGTTTCAACATTCCAATTACCTGTTTCGAAGACATTGTCATGCAGCGTATGAGCTGTATTAACAGTTCAGATAACGATGTGATTGTTCTAATTTCTCATACTGGCCGCACTAAGAGCCAAGTGGAGATCGCTCATCTGGCAAAAGAGAACGGTGCTACTGTCATCGCTATTACAGCGAAAGACTCGCCGCTAGATAAAGCAAGTTCGCTGTCTATTTCTCTTGATGTGCCAGAAGATACTGATGTGTACATGCCAATGGCAAGTCGCGTGGTGCAAATGACCGTTATCGATGTACTGGCTACTGGCTTCACGCTTCGTCGTGGTACTGGCTTTAGAGAGAACTTGAAGCGCGTTAAAGATGCGTTGAAAGATTCGCGCTACGACAAGTTAGCTCAATACTAAGCTGAAATTAAATCTACGAAAAACGGAGCTATTGCTCCGTTTTTTGATCGCTTGCGACTTGCCTAGATACCTGCTTTTCATCATGCACGAGTTCAAAGCCAGTCATCACTCTTTCGTTACCTGACGACGACCCGCATTCACCATCGCATTGGCAAACCTGATTAAGAATGAACACAAGTCGATCGTCTGTAATGGGGATTGGGTTTCCTCTGATAGCAACAGACATCAAGCATCTTCGGCCACTTTCTCAAATGATGTCGCACACACGCCAAAATGGCTCAGCTGCGGAAGTTCAAGCTTATCGAGCATCATCTGCACCCACAAAATACCGTCTTGCACGCCGGCATTGTGTCTTCCCGTTAATATCTGAGCCAAAGTGCCATAGCGCCTGACGACATCTTTCCTTTTCGCAGCGATTGCGGCATCGATATTCTCTCTCATAACATAAGGGGCTAACCGAGCGGTGATGATACTATGCGGTGCGTCCAGTTTTCCGGTTAGAGACGCGGCAAGGCCATGAGCGGCACCTAGCTTGGCATTGGAGCTTGCCATACCCGCAAGTAAAGCGGCGAAGGACAAATCGGAGCGCGCCTGAGGGTTATCATGCATACAAGCTTGCAGCAAGGAGCGACCAAGGCGTCGTAATCCCTCTTCACACACCATGTCTGACAGCGGATTAGGATCACCACACACGTAAGATTCCATCAAACGGGTAAAGACTTCCATAGCCCCACGACCAGAAAGGTACTGATTCATTCCATAAGTTAAGGTCGGATCGACAATCGCCACATCAGCGAGCATATCTGGGCTTCGTAGACTAACTTTTACCTGATCTTGGCCAGATCGAAGAACAGCATTTTTAGTGACTTCCGATCCCGTGCTCGCATTGGTGGGAATCGCAATATAGGCAAGTGGTTTGGTTTTGAGTGGAACATTGCGCCCCACCACTTCAACATAATCGTAAACATCCCCTTGGTTAGGGATAATTGCGGCGAGTGCCTTCCCCATATCAAGCACACTACCACCGCCAATCGCGACCACCATATCAGGTTTAAAACGCCGACCGTTAATGGCCGTTTCTTCAACCATAGTGATGTTTGGCTCGCCAGAAATTGAGACATGTTGATAGCGCATATTTTGCGTTTTGAAGATATTCAACAATGACATTTGAACGTGACAGATCCTTTCCAGTCACCAGCAAGACACTGTAACCAAACTGGTTTAGTACGGACAGCGACGATTCCAAAGCGCCCTCACCAAAGATGATTCGAGTCGACGTCATGAACTGAAACATACCAATCCTCCATGAAAACTTTGTCTACTTCTTAAACCTAAGTAACCTCGAGATGTGAGGTTACTTAGGTATAGCTTGCCTGTAGCGTTTGAAAATAAACTTGACCAAGTGCAAGTTGCTAACATAAACCACAATTAAATTGTGACTTTGTGCTCCGCTGCACCTCATACTAAGAGTAATTGTTTGAAACCTCACCACATACACTAATAATAGGTGTTTCCTATCGCAGCGAAAGGCAAATCCATCTTTATTTCCGAACCTAATTCGGGCATAGTTTCTGGTAACAAATAAAGGAGCACGGTGTATGTAGGTAAACATATATCATTAACCCTTCTTTTATAATGAATCAGATATCAAGAGGAATTTGTATATGTTCGTAGTTATCTTCGGTCGCCCAGCTTGCCCATTCTGTGTACGCGCTAAAGAGCACGCAGAAACACTAAAAGCTCAACGTGACGACTTCAACTACCGTTATGTTGATATTCACGCTGAAGGAATCAGCAAAGCTGACCTAGAAAAAACTGTAGGTAAGCCAGTGGAAACGGTTCCTCAAATCTTCGTTGATCAAGAGCACATCGGTGGTTGTGATGACTTCGAAGCCTACGCAAAAGAGCACCTAGGCCTTTTTGCTGAGTAATCAGAATTCGATTTAACTAACCCGCTAATTATTAGCGGGTTTTTTTATGTCTGTTGACAGTTCATGCCTTACGTCAGCTAATGGAAAATAATAAATTATTTCACTTAATTTTCTCATGGATTCAGTTACAATTCGCACTCTTACCGTATACCAACTAAATTTTTGGTATAACCTTTTTGCTGGCATAACCCATAGAGCCGCGCTGTGAATATCGACGTTGTACTTTTGCTTGAACAAAACCCCATCCTACTTATTTTTGTAGTCCTCGCTATCGGCCTTGCCTTTGGTAAAATTCGATTTGGTAGCCTTGTCCTAGGTAACTCCATCGGTGTGTTATTAACTTCACTGGTCATGGGGCACTTGGGTTTCTCGTTCAATGCTGAAGCGCTCACTATTGGCTTTATGCTGTTTATCTACTGCGTGGGTATCGAAGCGGGGCCGAACTTCTTCGGTATTTTCTTTAGAGACGGAAAACACTATCTAATACTAAGCTTGGTTGTATTGGTTACCGCGATTGCGATTACCCATTTCTTCAGCCAATTCTTCGGCCTCGATTACGGCTTATCGGCAGGTATGATGGCAGGAGCACTCACTGCCACGCCGGTTCTGGTTGGTGCGCAAGACGCATTGAATTCAGGATTGGCAGAAATTCCACGTAATATGGATTTTGCGCTAGTAATAGAGAATCTATCTGTCGGCTACGCAATGGCATACTTGGTGGGGCTAGTGAGCATGATTATGTTCGCCAAGCTATTACCCAAGCTTCAAAAGCAGAACCTATCAGATTCCGCCCAGCAAATAGCTCAAGAGCGAGGCCTCGGCAGTTCCGGGCAGCGCAAAGTATATTTGCCAATTATTCGTGCTTATCGGCCGGCCCAGAGCTGATCGATTGGACCGACGGCAAGAACCTTCGCGAGTTGGGTATCTATCGCCAAACAGGCTGTTACATTGAACGTATCCGCCGTAATGGTATTTTGGCCCATCCAGACGGCGATGCGATCCTTCAAGAAGGTGATGAAATCGCGTTGGTTGGCTTTCCAGATAGCCACGCACGACTCGATCCAAGCTTCAGAAACGGCAAAGAGGTTTTCGATAGAAACTTACTCGACTTGCGGATTGTTGAAGAAGAGATCGTGGTAAAAAGTGACAGCATGGCGGGCAAGCGTTTGTCTGACTTGAACCTATCAGAGTATGGCTGTTTCCTTAACCGTGTAGTTCGTGCTCAGATTGAAATGCCGATGGACTTAGATATTGTGATCGCCAAAGGTGATGTTCTGCAGGTGAGCGGCGAAAAGAGCCGTGTACATGGCCTCGCGGAAAAAATTGGTTTCATCTCAATTCACAGTCAAATGGCTGATCTACTCGCATTCTGTAGCTTCTTTATTCTTGGCGTAATGTTTGGCTTAATCACCATGACGTTTGGGCAAGTATCGTTCGGCCTAGGTAACGCGGTGGGTCTATTGCTCTCCGGTATCACATTAGGTTTTTTAAGAGCGAACCACCCAACCTTTGGCTATGTTCCTCAAGGGGCACTTAACATGGTTAAGGACCTCGGCCTGATGATCTTTATGGTGGGTATTGGTTTAAGTGCTGGTGGCAAGATGTTTGAGCACCTAACTCAAGTCGGACCACAGGTAATAGGGTTGGCGCTGATCGTCAGTGTCGTTCCTGTTGCATTGGCTTACTTAGTGGGCGCATATATCCTTAAGATGAACCGCGCACTACTATTCGGTGCAATCATTGGAGCTCGAACCTGTGCACCAGCGATGGACATTGTGAATGAGTATGCTAAGTCTACTATTCCTGCTTTGGGGTATGCGGGGACATATGCAATTGCCAATATATTAATGACGCTTGCTGGTACGCTATTAATCATCCTAAGCTAATAGCACTCTCATAATGAACAAAAAGCCACCCAACTGGTGGCTTTTGTCGACTAAGTCTATTGGCCGTTAATAAGAATTGGCATTAACGTAGTCACATTGCCAGCTTCAACATACGCTGACGCTGAACCTTTACCAATTACCTGCAAATCACCCTCTGCCGTCGCCTCTAGCACTAATGGGTTATCTATCTTAAAGGTGTATTGGCCAGCCTCTAATCGGTGGCGCTCGCCATTGTGATCAATCGCTTCTACTGTCACTTCTACAATCTCACCTACTTTTTTGTTGAGAGGTGTAAAAGTAATTGGGAAAGCGCCAACATCATCATAATGAACATCATCAACAACAACACTTACATCATTACTAGTTACGCCTTCTAGTGATGCTCTAACGCGTACTTCCCCTGCCTTAAGCGCAGTAAGTACGTCGCCTTCAATTTTTAGCACACCTGTAGCACTTGCATTATTAAGGTGCCAAGTGACGGTTTCGGTAACATCGCGGCTAGAACCGTCATCAAACTTTGCAGTTGCGCCTACAGTTGTTGACGTACCTGGAGAAAGTTCAGTTTCTTGTATATCAATCGATACCGACTCAACAATTGCATCTGGTGCTTCACCGATGAAAATTGAAGCAAAGTCAGTTTGGTGGCCTTTCCATTCTGCTCTTACTAAACCAGTACCTTGTTGGACACCAAAAGCAACGCCATTGTTGGCAATAGACATAAGCTCTGGAGTTACATTAAGCCACTCTACTTCGTGAGTAAGAAGGTCTGCTTCACCATTTGTGTATAAAACCATGGTACGAAGCTGTAACGTTTCGCCTTCTTTAATAGAGCGTCCATCTTCAAGAATACCCATCGCCTGAATTTCTCGCTGCTGATATTCAGCTTCTAGCTGAGATTGTTTAACTTCTAAAGAAGCCGATACACTGCTTGATGCAAACAAAATGGCAGAGCCAATTGCTACAATCGATTTTTTAATTTTCATGGTTCACCTTGAACAATTATTAGAATAACAAGCTGTTAGCACTTGCAATAAAAACAATACGTCCATATCGGGCAGTCGCTCAAATAAAACAATCTCAAGAAAGATTTAGAGCCACAGTGCGACATTAATCCATAACTTACTGAAAATAATGATTATTTCATTCACCATTTTGAATCAAAGTTACAATTAAAATAGAAAAATCATTTAATATTCCATAAATGAAAAATAAATGAACCACTCCACTTATAAATTATTCATTACCTATAATAAATTGATAAACTCAGTTAGCTTATTTTGGAATGTATCCATGCACGATAATATTTTTTTATAAAATCACTGCGTAATTTTTAATTCAAAATGCAATCCACATAAAAAAAGCCAGTAGCTAAGCTACTGGCTTTCAACTCCAATTCAGTCAGAATTAGATGTTGATAATATCAGCTTCAACCGCTGGGTTAACGTCTGCTTCGTAATCAACACCTTCCACACCGAAACCGAATAGCTTCAAGAACTCTTCTTTGTACTCAACGTAGTCAGTTAGCTCTTTCAAGTTTTCAGACGTGATTTGCGGCCATAGGTCACGACAATGTTGCTGAATATCTTCACGTAGTTCCCAGTCATCTAGACGAAGACGGTTGCTGTCATCCACTTCTGGCGCGCTGCCGTCTTCTTTGTAAAGACGCTGGCTGAACATACGGTAGATTTGCTCCATACAACCTTCGTGTACGCCTTCTTCACGCATTTTCTTGAACACCATTGCGATGTAAAGAGGCATAACTGGAATTGCAGAACTTGCTTGCGTCACAACCGACTTAAGTACCGCTACGTTTGCGCTACCGCCAGTTGTTGCTAGCTTCTCGTTCAAAGCTGTTGCTGCACGATCTAGGTCCATTTTCGCTTTGCCTAGCGCGCCATCCCAGTAGATTGGCCAAGTCAGTTCAGTACCAATGTAGCTGTAAGCAACTGTTTTACAGCCTTCAGCTAGAACGCCAGCTTCAGAAAGTGCGTTGATCCAAAGTTCCCAATCTTCACCGCCCATTACAGTCACAGTGTCTTTGATCTCTTCTTCTGTCGCAGGCTCTACGCTTGCTTCAATGATCACGTCTTTGTTCGTGTCAACAGCCGTGGAAGTGTAGGTTTCACCGATAGGCTTTAGAGATGAACGGATAAGTTCACCTGTTTCAGGAAGTTTACGTACTGGAGATGCCAATGAGTAAACCACCATATCGATTTGGCCAAGATCTTCTTTGATCAGCTCGATTGTCTTTTGCTTCGCTTCGTTTGAGAAAGCGTCGCCGTTTAGGCTTTTTAGAGTAAAGCCCTTCTTCACGTGCCAGCTTGTCAAAAGCAGCAGCGTTGTAAAATCCTGCCGTGCCCGGCTTTCTTTCCGTGCCTTCTTTTTCGAAGAAAACACCAATCGTTGACGCACCGCCGCCGAATGCTGCAGCAACGCGAGACGATAGGCCATAGCCGCTTGAAGAACCCACAACCAGAACGCGCTTAGGTGCATTCTTAATTGGGCCTTGCGCTTTTGTGTAAGCGATTTGTTCTTTTACGTTTGCTTCACAGCCCACAGGGTGTGTTGTAGTACAGATAAATCCGCGAATTCTAGGTTTGATGATCATATTCAACTTCCTTCAAAAATCCCCGCTAGGATAAAAGTTTCACGGAGAAATGGCATCTAATTTCTTCAAAAACACATGATTTTACCAAGTGGTTGGAGCACTGAGCCCAAAAAGGAGAGAATAATTTGATTTGTTATCGGTAAACTCCGAACTTCATCACTCTTCGCGCAACTTATACACATCAAAACGAAAAAGCGACGCTAATGAGCGCCGCTTTTATGGTCTGTGAGCGTTTAAGCCACACTGTTTAGTTTAGGTTTACTAACCTTATTGGTGCGAACTTCGCTGAAATCATGGCTAAAGTGGTCGACTTGAATCGCTTGATAACGAAGAGCGTCGGCACTTTTTACTTTATCCACTTCTTCTTGAGTCAGCACTTCTGCTTTAAGTGCTTGCTCAAGCCTAACATCCAGCAGTCCTTTGCGATCCACTTTCCCATCTTTCACCGCTTTAAACAGTTTACGTTCAATTGGCTTAATGTCGTACATCGCTAGGAACGCACGCTCCATTAGGCCAACATTATCGTTTGCCTCATCACCAATGTAGCAAAGGTGTGTCAACCTATCTCGGTGAGCACCTGGAGTCATTAGGCTTTCTGCCAGTTTCACTGCCAACTCATCACTTGGTTTCTTAAAGTGATTGCCCAGCGGGAAGATAAGCGTTTTGAGCAATACGCCCACTGATTTTTGAGGGAAATTAGTATACGCCTCTTGCAGAGACTGAGCTGCTTGATGGAAACAGTGTTGAATCGCGTAGTGAACATAATTCAAGTCTTCTTGCTGGCGACCTTCATCTTCGTATTTCTTCAATACCGCTGAAGCCATGTACAAGAAACTCAAGCCGTCACCTAAACGTGCCGAGATCATCTCTTTACGTTTCAGGTCACCACCTAGCGACAACATGGCAAAGTCTGCACTTACCGCCAGAGCGCGACTCAATCGAGTCAGATCTTTGTAATAAGGCTGAGTTGGGCCGCTCATACTTGCAGAGATGAATCGTGCCCCTGTTAGTGCTGCACCAAAAGCACCTAGTGTATTTCTCGTTGCATGGCCAATATGACCAAACAGCAACTTATCGAACTCTTTTGCGCCCTCTTTTTCATCTGGGTTCGCCGCCGCTTCCATTTCTTTCAGTACGTATGGATGACAGCGTGTTGCACCTTGGCCAAAGATCATAAGGTTACGAGTTAGGATATTCGCGCCCTCTACGGTAATAGCGACGGGTACACCTAGATAAGCTGACGTTAGATAGTTCATCGGGCCTGCCTGAATCGCACGACCAGAGTGAATATCCATAGAGTCATTCAAAATCGTGCGCGCAATCTCCGTCATGTGATATTTGGCAATCGCCGTAACGATACCCGGCTTCTCTTTAAGGTCTAGCGAGGTCGTAGTTAATGTGCGGGTCGCTTCTAATAGATACGTTAAACCACCGATTCGGCCTAATGCTTCCGCAACACCTTCGAACTTACCAATCGACATACCAAACTGCTTACGAACATAAGCGTATGCGCCTGTCGTACGAGAAGTTAAGTGACCAATCGCTGTGCCAAGCGCTGGTAGCGAAATACCGCGACCTGCGGAAAGACATTCCACCAGCATACGCCAGCCTTTACCCGCATACTCCGCACCGCCAATCAACCAATCGATTGGGATAAAGACATCTTCACCGCGAGTTGGGCCATTCATAAATGCAAGACCAATGGCGTCGTGACGCTCACCCACTTCGACACCTGGATGAGAAGTTGGGATCAAGGCACATGTGATGCCCAACTCTTCTTTGTCACCAAGCAAACCTTCTGGATCATTCAGCTTGAATGCAAGGCCAAGAACGGTAGATACCGGCGCAAGAGTAATGTATCGCTTGTTCCAACTCACTTTTACGCCAAGAACTTTCTCACCTTCATGTTCGCCATAACAAACCACACCTTGGTCTGGAATACCGCCCGCATCAGAGCCGGCTTCAGGGCCTGTCAGGGCAAAACATGGAATATCGGTACCGTCTGCAAGACGCGGTAACCAATAGTCTTTCTGCTCTTGCGTACCATAGTGAGAAATAAGCTCACCTGGGCCTAGTGAGTTTGGCACCATCACGGTAACCGCAGCACTGATACTGCGCGTTGCAATACGGGAAACGATTGTCGAGTTCGCCAATGAAGAAAACTCTCTACCACCATACTCTTTCGAAATGATCAGAGAAAAGAAACGTTCTGTCCTCATGTAATCCCAGACTTCTTTTGGAAGGTCGCGATCGTGTGTCACGATTTGGTAGTCATCCAACATCCCAAGTAGTGTTTCTAACTCGTTATTCATGAATGACTGTTCTTCTGAAGACAGAGCAGGTTTAGCATATTGATGGAGCTTATTGAAGTCAGGTTTACCTGAAAACAGCTCCCCATCCCACCATACGCTACCGGCTTCCATTGCTTCTTTCTCGGTTTCCGAGAGAGGTGGCAGTACCTTTTTAAAGAAAGTAAATGCGGGATCGCTGATCCATTTTCTTCGTAGAGAGCTCATAACCAGATCCTTTTGTTCTATTGGCCTTGGTTTTGTTGGCCTTGTTTCACGTTATTTTTATAATTTTAATTTTGATAATCACTCCACTATTTTGCGGATGTGATGATCTTATTCAGCCGCGACGCCTGCCGCTAAATAAGGGATCAACATGTCAACCACCACTTTGGCATCAACATCTTGATTGAAATCGTTCTCTGCAATTTCTGCCAGAGCTTGGCTTGAAGCATGGTGAATACACAAGTGCCCAGAGTGAAGTGCAAACGCCAAAACAGCGTTTCACGAGTAAGGCTTGGATTCGCTTTCATTACCGATTCGGTAAACAAATTCAGTACATCTTGATATCGGGTTGTAATGAACCAACGCAAGTGCCCTTGGACATCGGTATAGCCTCTACCAATAAGAAGCATAAATTTACTGGTACCATTAGGACGCACGCTATTAAGAGAACGTAACGGGCCTCTTAATGACTCGAATACATCCGACATTTCATAGCTTTCATTCAAGTTCAGCGTAATAAGAGCATCTTGCACTGCTGGCATAAAGGCTTCGAGGTAACGATCGAGCACCGCTCGTACCAAGGTCTTTTTGTCGCCGAAGTGGTAGTTAACCGACGCAAGGTTAACCCCTGCTTTACTGGTAATATTTCTGAGAGACGTATCATTAAAGCCTTGTTCTGAGAACAGAACCTCGGCTACATCCAGTATCTTTTCCTTCGTACTAACGCCTACTGCCATTTCAATCACCCGTATTAAACACCTGTTTGAAATATACTCTCGACACAATTGATTAACAAGCAATTAACATCACATTTTTGCTCTTTGGTCCGACCAGAAGACCAGAATAGAAGGTAACTTACTGATTTGATAAGGGTTGGAAGAAAATCGAAATTTTTTTCAATTTTTTGGGAACTGTTTGAGAAACGCCCGGTCTGAATATGTGTAGAAAGCAGGGCATTGAGAGTTTCACAGGCCGTCAAACTTGTTTCTTAACTGCGCTACATTTTACGCTGCTTTTTCTTATTAACTCCTATGTTTGTATGCCCAGAACACATTTGTTCTGGGCTTTTTTTATGCTCGCAGTTTAAAGGCGCTCAGCATGGTTTGAGGCTCGATTATGATTCTGAAGCCAGAACCGCTTGATCTCGACCCGCTCGCTTAGCGGCATACAAACTCTCATCAGCTTCAACAAAAGTGCTACTGTCGGCAATAGATTCGACATTAACTGGATTACTCGCTCCGATGGAAACAGTAACCGCTAACTCCCCTTTACTTGTATTGAACAAGTTCGTTGCGATAAGCGCGCGTATTTCACCTAGCCGCTGAACATCATCAGCGCCACTTTTAAGTATCCATAGGAACTCTTCCCCACCCCAACGAATGAACAACTCTTCTGCGCCAACACTGTGCTGTATTCTTCTCGCTGTCTCGACTAAAACTTGGTCTCCCACGTCGTGTCCGTATTGATCATTGATCTTCTTAAACCAATCAAGATCGATTAACACCACACGGTACATTGCATTACGATTCAATATGTCACCATCTTCCATTTGGTTCTGGAAATAACGGCGGTTATTGATTCCAGTCAGTTGATCAGTGAAAGATAAGTTTTGCAAATCGCGGTTCTTACTCTTCACGGTATGCGAGTAACGAAGGACAACCAAGAAAGCAAAAACAGCAAATGCCCCCAAATTAAAGCGATTCGAAGTCGAAGTTTTTCCTTACTCAGTTCCAACATATTGAGTTGCCCCTGAGCACTGAGTAGATCTCGCTCTTGCTCTAGCTGACGAGTGTCAAAGGCGAACTCAAGTGCATAGACCTCGTTGATCATCTGTTGCCATTGCTGCTCTCGATACTCCTTGTAGAGTTCTAAAGCTTCTTTAGCTCTACCTTGTTTTTCATAGACTTCGGCCATCAATAGATTGGCTCGAATCAGCCATCGTGTATGGTTTATCTCACTAAAAAAACTGAGAGCCTGACTGGCCGTATCCTCGGCATCGGCAAGGTCTCCACGTGCCAGTTGAGCCTTGGCCAAAATAAAGTAACAGATGCCTTCTTGTTTTGGGTACGACTGAGTTAACGCAAGTTCAACACACTCTCGACTCACTGCAGCTGCTTTATCTAGCTCAGCACGTAAAAGATGTAATCTTGCCTGCGCTTTGTATTTTATGACTTTAATGAAGGGCGATGCACTTTGCTCAACAATCGGCAATGCCTGCTCAAAGGCGTATTGAGAGCTTTGCAAATCCCCCAAACGGTTGTAAACAAAAGACTCATTGAGCCAAATCACCGCCAAAAGATCTGCTCTCTTACCCGACGTTTCATTGATTTTTCGCGCATTATCTAAATACGTAATTGCTTTGTCCCACTGTTCTAAGTGGACATATAGCAGGCCTAAATTGTTGTTCAATCGGCCATTAATAATCGAACTCGGATAACTTTTACCTAACTCGATCCCTTTGTAAAAGTGGAGTTGAGATTGTTTAAGTTGATTGTTGGCGTTATACAAAATGCCAGCAGTGTTATACGCCTTTAGCAGCAAGTAATGACGACCATGAGCCTCAAATGACGAGATAGCACGCTCAATGAGTGCAATCCCTTCCAGATATTCTCCAGCCCTAAGTCGAGCGTAGGCGTCTTCACTTTGTATGTACGGTTCTACCCAATCGATACTATTTTCATCCGCTATGGTGAGTAATTGCGTTGTGACTTTGTCTATTGTCTGCTGGTCTTTCTGGTGCACCGCCAGCTCTCGTTCAACTATACGAAAATAAATCTTTTCAATAGCAGACGAGCTCTCTCGTATTTGGCGGTCTAGTTCAATCAACCCTTGCTTAACACTATTTGGATTAGATTCAATCTTAGACTGAAGCTCAAGAAGCCGTTTCCCGAACTGCGTGCTCTGGGCTATTTGTTCGTGGGGTTGAACAAGTTCTGATGAAGGCTGACTATATTGGAAGGACTTATCAAACAAAAATACGCTCACAGTGGTTGCAAACAATGTGACTATTGCAGCTACACCGATCATCGCTATCACTTTGTATAATCGCATCTAATTTACTTCCCAATCTTCTCTATTAATGCCAAACAAATAAAATTCCTGTCATCTTCTTTGCTCGGTTGATTAATAATAGCTAAACGTTTTCGTGCCTGATTACCTTTGATCTAAGATATAGCAATCACGGTTAAATCGCGTACTATACGCATTTTACCATCCAATATCTCCCATGAAGCTATCCGACACGCCCGTTACTCTGCACAGTTTCAACAACCAGCCCTTCTTTTTAAAACGTGATGACCAGCTTCATAGCCACTTCACGGGTAACAAAGCGCGTAAGTTGATGGCTTGGCTAGAGTACTCTAATACCGACATCACTCACTTAATCGGTTATGGCTCCGTACAAGCAAATTCGTTGTATTCAATGGCCGCATTAGCATCAATTAAAGGGTGGAAGCTCGAGTTTTTTGTTTGACCGTATCCCTCAATGGTTAAAAGAGAGGCCTACAGGTAACTATCGAGGAGCACTAGAGCTTGGCGCTACTGTTCATGAGACATCTCTATTAGAATCTGGGCCTGTTCATCCCGCGGTTCACGCTGACACATTTAAAAACCTAAAGCACTGCTTAGTGTTGGAAGAAGGTGGTCGCTCGGTGCGCGCAGAGCAAGGCGTGGCGCAACTGGCGAAGGAGATCATATCTTGGTCTCGCCATCTGCCGGAGCCTAACCTTACAGTGGCTCTGCCATCCGGAACAGGAACAACCGCGCTATACCTCCATAAACATCTAAAGCCAGTGGGGATCGAAGTTATCACCTGCGCGTGTGTCGGCGGCAGTGAGTACTTGGTTAAACAATGGGAAGAGTTAGGAGAAGAAGATTTTCCTACTATCTTACAGCCTGAACACAAACATCACTTTGCTAAACTGTATAAACAGGACTTTGAGATTTGGAAGCAGCTACAAGAAGAGACTCACATCGAATTTGACCTTCTTTACGATCCTTTAATGTGGCGGTGCTTATTGGAATGGCGAGCAAACAATCCACACAAACAGCTTCTATATATTCATCAAGGTGGCATACTCGGTAATGAAAGTATGCTGCCTCGCTATCAGCGCAAATACGAAGATCCGGCTTGCTCATGGTAGTTAGGGGCTACAGGCCTTAAATATTGGAGACGTCAACATGAATAAAATCATTACTCTCTGCTTACTGGCATTAGCGCCACTGACTCACGCAAAGATCATGCTACGCCGAGTAAGCCAATTGTCGCGGTTGACGGTTCATCCATCGGTAAGCGTGTGTGTTATTACCAAGACCAAGCCTACTCAATCGGCTCAATCCTCCAGATAGGCGACCACTATCTCATCTGCAAAGAACAGAACGATTTTGAGACCAACGGCGCGCTTATGTGGCATCAACTCGATTCAAACGAGCAGACCACAAACAACTAACTAAAAAGCAAAGCCTGTTAACTTTCTCTTATTGTGTAATTTGTAAACATTCTGATTCATATCCTATAGTAAATCTAACACTATCCATGGGGAATGATGATGACACAACAGGCTTTGATTTCTCGTCTCAATGAACTACCTAGAATTCAAAAAGTACTTCAAGAACTACTCGACCTAGTTAACCAAGATGAAGTGGATTTTGGAGAACTTGCCGAAAAAATATCGTCCGACCAAGTAATCTGTGCTCGTTTGCTGCGCATGGCTAACTCGGCCCACTTTGGTGGTCAAAAGAGTATTTCATCAGTCAATGATGCCATCATTCGTGTGGGGATGGGGGCTGTAAAAACCTTAGTTGTCGCGTCGTTTCTATCAAGTGCCTTTCCTAAAGTCGACACGCTCGATATGGAAACCTACTGGGTGGATACCTTTGAAGTGTCCGTCATCGCGAGTAAAATTGCCGACCAAAACAACATGGACGCCAACGAAGTCTTCACCACTGGGCTACTGCACAACATTGGCGAGCTGATGATTCACACTCTAGTGCCAGATCAAGCGCAGCAAATAGCCAAACGAACCGAAATGGGTGAAGACCCTATCGCCGTTCAAGAGGAGCTACTTGATACCTCAGCGCCATCATTAGGGGCCATGCTAGCTAAAGCCTGGAAGTTCCCACTTGCTATGGTCGATGCCATTGCGAATGCCCATGACCCTAGAAACTCAGAAGTCGCACCACAAGTCGCGACAACCTTGCACTTAGCCAAAGCGATCAATAAAGATTGGGACGATTTGAGCCAAGAGAAGAAACAAGCGTTCATTGCAAACCACCCAGACTCTAGATTACTTAACTTATCTGACAGCTTCGCCGCTATCATTGATGGCGTGAGAGGCAACGGGCGAGAGCTTGCCGCGCAGCTTAATGGTTAAACTTCGCAAATAATAAAGCCATGTTTAGTTTCGGCTAAACATGGATTTTTAGTGTCTGAGCGTCCGCTACCTCTAAGACACCTACTCTAGTAAAATAGGCATTCCTGTATTTTCTAACTCCTCGAAGGGTCGAAAGCAACATGATCTCCGCTCGATGCGATTGCTCCTTCAAACTCAGCGACTCGAGCCAGAAACGCTTCTCTATTTTCATCGGAAATCGAAGTAGCAAGAGGCAAATCAGCCTTCATTGGATCCACCGCGCGATTTCGAACCAGAACCTCAAAATGCAAATGAGGTCCAGTTAAGCGTCCTGTTGCCCCAGCTTTGGCTATCTCTTGTCCACGTTTCACGTAATCCCCCTTCTTGACCAAGAATCGATCTAAGTGCAAGTAGCGAGTGGTATAGACACTATTATGCTCAATAACTAAGTATTTGCCCGCATACGGGTGGCTTCTCACTCCAACCACTCGACCATCACCCGTTGAATAAACCGGTGCACCGACAGGTGTGGCAAAGTCGGTGCCATTGTGCGGAGTAATTCGCCCAGTTACAGGATGTTTGCGTCTCGGATTAAATGACGACGTGATACGACGATACTGTTTATCAATCGGATAGCGATTGAAAGCCCGTTCTAGACTATTGCCTTCACGATCATAAAAGCGGCCATCATCGGCTAAAAATGCCGAAACAATACCATGGCTCAGTTCAAAAGAGACTGCCTGAATCTCACGATTCCCGGTTGGATGGTCGCCTAAAAACTGCTCTCGAACTAAGACGTCAAAGCGATCGCCAGCGCGCAGTGTACGTGCGAAATCAATCTTGTCACGCAGTATACGAGCGATGTTTCCAATATGGTTCGACGACAAACCGGCTTGGTGGGCAGAGAGTGAGAAGTTGCCCTAATTTCGCCTGAATAGTGGCGCTCTCGCCACTCACCCTCTTGCTCTAGAAATGTGTACTCAAACTTGCCATCTTCTTCACGAACATAATCCGCTTGTTCAACCAAACTGATGTTAAACACCAAGCGCGATAATTGTTTGGTCTCTGGCTCCATCACAAACTCTAAATGATCACCCGGCTTAATCGTATCGAGCTGCAGAGGCACTTGGTCCGCAATCAGTACTTCCTGTAGATCTTGATAGGAAATGCCGAGCGATGAAAAAACACCACTTAAGGTATCCCCTACTTTGACAAAATAATGAACTCGGACAGGTGAAGACTCTACGATGGGTTCAATAGTTTCGATGGTTTCAGTTACAGTAGCTGCTTGTTCTACTTTAACTAAAGGGCTAGATGTGGTGGAGTCGATAACAGCATGAGGTTGCTGGGACGCCAAAGTAATCTGAGCTTCGTTTGATGGAGCGATGAGGGACAATAGAAGTGCGCCAGAAAAGGCGGCAACAGCAATGGTAGCTAGGATTTTTTGGGAGTGTTTCATGGACGAACTTGCTGTGAAAATTTTTGTTATGTTATAACATAATAGTTTAATTCATTCTTCAGGTTATCTTTGATATTGTTCACTCAACTCCATATTTTTTATGTTCAATTTGTGTCAAAGTGAAACCAAGTGAACATTCAAACTCATCAATGAAAGGAAGGGAATCATCACTATGATTAACTTTAATCAAGTGCTGCTGGTTGCGGGAACACATGGCAATGAGCTGTCTGGAATTTATATCAACAAACTGATTAAGGATGGGCTATATAAAGCCGATCGAGCGAGCTTCAAAACTGAATCAATCTTAGCGAACCCTAACGCCATTGAAAAGAACGTCCGTTTCGTCGACTGTGATTTGAATCGCCAGTTCACGCCAGAAAACCGTACGTTGGAACACTCTGAGCAAAATGAAGTCAATGTTGCTAAAGAGTTGATGAGCAAGTACTCCGATGTTGACAATCAATTGGTGATAGATCTGCACAATACCACCAGCAACATGGGCGCAACTTTAATCCTGCTCGCAACCAGTCCCTTCTATACAAAAATGGGCGCGTACGTAAAAGAGAAGATGCCGGAAGCGAACATTCTATTTGAAGACCGCAAAGAGTGGGCAGAACAACCGTATCTTTGCTCCCTTGGACAGCATGGTGTAATGATAGAAGTGGGCGAACAGGCGCACAGTTCATTGAAGTTTGAGACTCTAGAGTTAATGAAGACGATGCTCACCCACTTATTGGACTATGTCGAACTTCATAATCAAAATGCTCTGGGTAAGCTAAAGGGTTACGAAGGCTATTTCTATACGGAAGAAGTGACCGTGCCACTAGACTCGGATGGAATGAGAGCTGCTATCGTGCATCCAGATATTTGTGGTAAAGATTTTGAAGCAGTTCAGCCAGGGCAACCGCTTCTCAAGCGATTTACAGGCGAAGACATTATCTGGGAAGGCAGCCAACAAACCTACCCACATTTCATTAATGAAAGTGCCTACTGCGCAGCTGATAACGCGATGGCGTTAGCGGACAAAAAGTTCGTCGAAATCTCTTAAGCAGAACCATAAACAAAGAAGCCAAATACAAAAGAGTGTGGTTTTAACACCACACTCTTTCTATTCTTTTAGGCTTTTGTTTCCAAGCACTTCAACAACCTGCCTTCCAGATCGTCGCTGATCTCTGCTGCAATCAGCTCAATCCGACTCTCCATGCAGTCATCGAGCTCGACTTCGGTCAAACCATCGGATGTTAGATTGTAACCAAAGACTCCGCTTTCAGTGATGAATACGCCTTTCAAGCGTTCAACCCGTAAGCGCGTGAGCAAGTTAATCAGGCATGTACGATCAAACACTTTGTCGGGAGAGAATCGCCAACCCACACTTTTGAAACCTTCGCCTTGATTAGTCGCGCTCAGTACGCCGTTTTCAGGCAACGGAAGCTCTGATGCAAGCGGCTTGTCTGAATGGTGATGAGCATGGCTGTGATCGTGCTCATGCTCATGCTCATGCTCATGCTCATGCTCATGCTCATGCTCATGCTCATGCTCATGCTCATGCTCATGCTCATGAGATGGTCCCGTCGCATTGGGCTGAGTCAAACCATCAAAGACTTGATGTTCGATAATGCCTTGCTCGGTAAACAGTAACTCAACACCCTTTCGACCAACTTCTTGTACGAATGAACTCAAGCGTTCTTGATCACCAGATCGATATAAGTCTGTCTTATTGCCAACAACAACATCAGCAATTGCGACTTGCTGAATAAACGTCTCGTGTTCGGTGTAGCGCTCATCAGTAAGCTTCCTTGCATCGACCAACGTCACCGTCTTTTGTAAAGACAGCACCTCTTGATAGTATTCTGAAGACAACGTCTCTAACACTTCTTTTGGGTGCCCTAACCCTGTAGGCTCAATAAGCAATCGATCCGGCCTTGCCTGAGTAAGAAGCTGATTTAGCGCAATTTGCATCGGCAAGCCAGCCGTACAGCACATACAACCCCCAGGTACTTCACTGATAAACACCTGTTTATCAGTGCCACTATTACCGTTAATCAAGCACCATCAATGCCGATTTCACCAAACTCGTTAACCAAGACAGCCCAGCGTTCATTAGCAGGTTTGCTTTTCATTAAGTTCAGAATTGCGGTTGTTTTCCCTGCCCCTAAAAAGCCAGTGATGATGTTAGTTGGCACACTTTGTATCTTGTCTTGATTCGTGCTCATTTTAGTTTCCCAGTTAAGAGTTTCAGTTAGCACCATCAAACAGTGCCAAAGGCGTTAAACCCAAAGTGCGAGCCTGCAAGGTTGCACATTTTTTATTGTTAATCGTTATTGCAAACAAATATCGCTGTGAAAGCTAGCGATTAAACAGCATTCGCATGCCACTTTTAGCGTCGGCAGTCACGTTACCATCGGCATAAACTTCTGCACCATTCACCCAAGTAGAGACAATACGCGACGTAAAAGTATGCCCTGCAAACGGTGACCACTGACAATGATAGAGAACATTTTCGTGCGTCACTGGCGTCTGCCCTTCTAGATCGACGAGCACCAGATCCGCATAGTAACCTGGATTCAAGTAACCACGCTCCTTTATAGAATAACGTATCGCAGGGTTGTGCGCGGTTTTCTCTACCACTTGAGGCAGTGTCATTCTGCCCTGATGAACATGATCAAGCAGTGTTAGCAATGCATGCTGAACCAAAGGTAATCCCGCTGGTGCTTTATCGTAGCCCTTTACCTGCTTTTCTTCCCAAGTGTGCGGGGCGTGGTCGGTAGCGATGATATCAATTTGGCCAGTTTGAAGCGCTTGAATCAAAGCCTCGCGGTCACTCTCATATTTCACCGCAGGGTTACATTTAATCAAGTTACCTTTTTCAGCGTAATCTTTGTTGCTAAACCACAGGTGATGAACACAAGCCTCGGCGGTAATGGTTTTACCTTCAATAGGGCCCGCCTCAAACAGATCCAATTCTTTTGCCGTCGTAATGTGCAAAACGTGTAACTGACTGTTGTGCTTCTTTGCAAGCCCCACAGCAAACGAAGAAGAGGCATAACAAGCTTCATCGTCGCGAACTATGGGGTGATCTTCTATCGATAGCTCCGATTTCGTCGCCAACAACTTTTCACGATTTTTATCAATCACAGGGCCGCTTTCACAATGCGTCACAATTAGAACTGGTGAATCCTTGAAAATCTCATCCAGCGCTTTAGGGTCTTCCACCAGAAGGTTACCGGTTGAAGCGCCCATAAACACTTTCACACCACAGTGTTTAGTTGGGTCGAGCTTTCTAATCTCTTCGGTGTTCGCTTCTGTTGCACCCAAGTAAAAAGAGTAATTCGCCACAGAGCTATTCGACGCGATATCAAACTTGTTCTCAAGCGCCTCAATGGTTGTTGTCGAAGGATTAACATTAGGCATTTCCATAAAGCTCGTAATGCCACCCGCCACTGCGGCTCTCGATTCTGAGGAAATGGTGCCTTTATGGGTTAACCCTGGCTCACGGAAGTGAACCTGATCATCAATCATGCCTGGTAGCAGATGCAAACCTGTCGCATCAACAACGCGCTCGCCTTCTTTTGGCGTTAGACTTGCGGCTATTTCAGCGATACGCTGGCCTTCAATACGGACATCTTGCTGAGTGACAGCACCTTTATTCACCACGTAGGCGTTTTTAATCAATGTGAATGACATCGTGTCTCTATAAGTCCTTCTATTAACTTGAGTATTTTCTTAGGGATAAGCAAGCCAAGCTTGTGTGAATGATCAGCTAGCTATACTGGCATCTGCTTTAAACAGTCATCACAAATGCAATTGATTTCGAGCTGAGGCTGCATAACAGTAAAACCATTTTTTCGCGCTTGGTTCTTTAAATCTAAAATAAGGGAGGATTCGAGCGGTTGCTCACTGATCTTGTTACATTCAGAACAGATGAGGAACTGAGGGGCTTTATGTTCGTGGTCACACTCAATATGCTCACAAACAATGTACTTATGGGATGAGTTCAGCTTATGGACAAGGCTGAGCGACTCTAGAAACTCTAAAGAGCGGTATACCGACATCGCTTGGAGCTTCTTTTCGCAGTTTTCCTTTGCATAATCGACAAGCTCATACGCAGAAAGCGGCTTCTTTGCGTGGAGCAAGGTGTAAAGGACGTTACGCCTAGTCGCCGTTAACGTTTTACCTTTCTCCTTTAACTTCTTTTTCACCTTTTCCAGAAGCTCTTCAAAACACGTTTCCTTCGTATTCATATTGCCGCTCATTAACTCAAATTCAATTTTGTTATGTTATAACATAATGCCTAGTATTACCAACGATCGAAGTGGCAAAGCCAATGGGGCAAAGACTTGAAGAGATGGCTGATTGAAATTTCTGAGGAGATAAAACGAGAAAACCCTAGCATTTCTGCTAGGGTTTTGAATGTGGCGGGAGTGAGACCGCACACCTGAGCAAATAAACCATTGAAATTTATAACAAACAAAAAAATTACAACAGATAAGTATTACCATAGGTATTACCTAGGGAGCTGTCTTAAATATACACCTTAACTGGATAACCTAAAGCTCTTAATGCTTTGTTGGTTCTACCATTTCGCGGAGGAGTGTGCTCTGGCATGGCCCAACCAGCAACTTCAGCAATAGAGTTAATACCGTAATGAGGCATTTTGTATTCTGGTAATTTACCTGCCATATAGATACGTTCCCATACGGTTTCAGGTTTTCCGCCATAAAGTACAAACTCGAGCAATTCGGTGATGGTTTGACCTTTGCCGTTTCGAAGTGAAAACATTAGCTTTGCGTACAATGGAATCCGCTCTTCTCTAGTTAGCGTAGTAACATCCCCACGCCCTAACGTAGATGTTGGAATTTTAATCACATGGTCTTTTGTTGCATGAGTAGCAGAACATACCGAACAAAAGTCACTACTACTTAATTGGCTAATATTTTCCTTCGACAGCAAGCGTCTAATCGTTGGTGCGGACTCATAAAACGTAAAGTCTTCATTTGAAGGTGGCATTTTCTGATTTTGCCACCAAACTAATTGTTCTTTTAGCGCTGCATTAGGGTTTGTACTATTTCTCTTATTAAAATCATCAAATGGATAGGTGCCATCGGGCTGGCGAACTTGATTATAGTAATATGCATGTAAAAACTGATCGACTTGCCACAACGCTGGTATATCTTCGCTTACCCAACCCGGCCGGTAATCATCAATCACCTCCGCAATACCATGAATGTAACTTAAAGTACTATGCCACTCTTGGCTAAATCGCTGCTTATGCTTATCCGCAGCTTTAGTATCATCCTTATAGCTTATGCCTTGCCATTCAGGTACGAGTCTAGACTTACCATTAAGCTCAGCTTGATGCTTAGCTTTTAAACGCGCCAATTCAACTTGCTCATCAATTATCGTCTGACTAAGTGGAATAGTGACATCAAGAGATTCAAGCTCACTAAAAAACGCTTCTAACTGTTGCTCAAACCCACTTTCTTGAATTTCAACATCCGTTAAAAATACACCAGCTTCTATATTTGAATACCATGCTCTGTTAGTTAAGTTGGCCGAGCTATGTATGCTCCCCACCCTTGCCACCAGATCACTTTAGCATGAAGCATATCAGGGATTAGCTTACAGAATAAGTTATCCCGCTCATGCCGTAATAATGTTTTAAGAAGACTTGGCGTAACAGGCACAGTCTGATCGTAGCGCATCCAAATATCTAAACGGTACTTATTTTCAACGCAGTTAGAAATTAGCAGAGGTGTGTTGCCCTGATCACTGCCATAAGCAATTGCAGCAAACACACCATCAACTTCAGTTCCTTTGGGAGGCAAGCAGCTTGATAAAAACTGCTTGTTTATTCCATTAGCTATCAATTGCATCTTGATCAATCAATACCTTATTAAATAGCTTCTCAATATAGCCAGTAGGATCATCATATTGAAACAACACATTCCTCGAAGCAAATTCATCAACACCAGTCAATTTCTCATTCCACCAGCGAACTTTACTTAGAGGCGTATTTGCCACAATAAATGAATGCATCTCAACTTTATCAGAATGCTTTAAACCATCAGACCGCATTTTCCCTTCTAGGTCTTTAATCGTTTCAAAGAACTGCAATTTAGGATCGTTGATGCCTTCACAACGAAGGATACCTTTAGGGTCAACAAAAACTATATGCTGTTTATCACCATCAATGATCCACAATATGAAATCTGGATAAAAGTTACCTGCTTCAAAGAAGCCAACACCTCTACCGCGAGACTGATTTCTCAGGAGATAGATTTCACGCCCCTCTAGAATCGATGGTGAACACTGATAAAAAGATCTCAAATCAGAAACGAAATCAAATTCGCCTTGATTTAAATGTGTCGGTGTGATTTTAAACAAATCACTGTCAACGCCGCTTTTAAGATGAAGCATCGGTGAGTACAAATGATTTGCAAAAAAAACTGCATCGCCTTTACCTGCAATATTAAAATCAGTCACAGTACCATTTCTAATATGCTCCTGAAGCTCTCCGACTCTCTGCAAGATTAATTTTTCCGATTGCTCGATAACCAACTTATACTCTTCAAAAAAGTTCGGGTCTGATGGGTCGAGCTCGGCAAACTTTCTAAATGGCGCTTCATAAGCATCTTGTTCGCTTTTGTAAAAACGATCGCAGTACTTTTTAAGCAGTGCAACCGCTAGTTCCTGCCATTCAAAAACACGATCAAACCGGTCAAAGCCCATTCGTTCTTTTGGTATATAAAGCGTGTACCAAGAACTATCTTCTAGTGTCAGGCGAATAGCTTCTCGGCTTAGGTTTAAGTTATACCAGTTCCGCTCTGCTTTCATTTGCTGCAATGACTTATAAACGGCATCTAAGTCTATAAATGCAAGGTGTTTAGCTGTTAATGAACATCTATCTAAATCTGTATCGTGACGTGTTACACGAACACCTGAGCTTGACTTAGAAGCTACTCGTGGGTACCAATCAAGTGTCACGTCTGGTAGTTTTCGCTCATTAGCAACAAAGTCCGGTGGCGCAAGCAGTGTCGTCTTTTTGTCTTTTTTAAAGTTAATATTGTCAGGCACTTTAACTGTAATTAGAGGTGTTTTAGGTAACTTAACCTTTACAGGAATGATCTTTGTTTCAAAATCATCTGGCTTCTTAATCCCTTCACCTTCAAGGAATTGATCGAACTGAGCCATATAGTCGGCTTTCACACCAAAAACGTTCAACGTTTCTAAAACAGGTAAGTATTCATCTTTAGCTATCCAAGTTAGTTCCTGATCCTTAGTCGACCAGTGAATGGCTTTGCTTCTTTTTAAAGAATGCTCAAAACCACGCAGTCGAACACCACGTCCGAATAACTGAATAATCTCAGAACCTTCACTTTTCCCCACATGCATTAAGCCTAAGGTTGAAACACGATAGCTGTTCCAGCCTTCAGAGAATCGCTTTGAGCCAATCAACAAATTTATGGTCGAGTCATTTTTGTTAATCGACTTAAAAATAGATGAGTTGAAACTTTTCTCACTAACAGCGAGTTCTTCATGTGCTTCACAAAGCTCTGCAACTTTTTTAGCGTCACCCACATTGACAACGCCAAAGTTTTCTTCACTTCCACCTAATCGCAATGCCAGTTCGCTATCGCCACCTTTCAAGTAATCCACATGCAGTAAACCACCAGAAGGTGAATTGAATAAGTTGGTTAAGATGTCTTTAAACAAAGCAGTCCCATCATCTCTCGTTTCAACCAGATAGTTGAAGGACTCTGCAAAAATATCCTTTCCTTTTTTATTCAACAAACTCGTGTTGCCGCTCAGGAGTTTGTTCAAGCTCTCGATACTTTTATCTTTTTCTCTAACAAACTCAGCAAGAAAAAGAAGGATATCAACAACATCTGAGACTTCTCTTCCTTTTTCTTTTCTCACGGCAGTCACTTTGCTACCAACAAATACCCATAATGGCTTATCGATCGCGAAAGCTTTGTATTTAGCTCCTCGTTCTCTAAACACTCTATTTTGTTGGTAAAAGGATAATAAACAAGCCGTTAAGTAAAGCTGTCGATTCTCTTGCTCTGCATGTGTTTCAACATCTGAATCAAGATTTAATATTTGGTAATCTTTACCAAAACCATCAGCATGAAAATACCGGTAAGAATAATCAAAAAGAATGTTCTTCGCATACTCTTCTGCCAATGCAGCTTTGCTACTTACCGCTTGGCCTAAAGTTGCCGAATACTCAAACGTAAAGCCGTCTTTTGCTAAACGACTTCTCATTTCTGACCAAACATCACCTTTTGCACCACGGTGACCTTCATCAATAAGTACCAAGTTGTTTTGCTCAAACTGATCAACTGAAACCGTTTTTTTCTTGCCTTCTTCTCTCAGCTTATTCATGTCAATGACATCAATGATATCAGCAGAGTACATATCACTGTTGTTCTTAACTTTTGAAAACTCGGCAGCTGCAATATTAGAGATACGGAATTCATCTAAATGCTGGTGAGTTAGGCCTTCATTAGGAGTAAGCACTACAACACGATTCAATTCATGCTCTTTACGGTACTTCTTAACATAGTGCAAATACTGCTGCATGTTGATATGCATCAGAAGCGTTTTACCACTTCCTGTCGCATTCCAGAAAGCAAGTTTATTTAAGTCTGTAAACTCATAAGGCTTAATAAGGTCTTTTTTCTTTTCACCCCATTCGCTTAATGCACTATTAAACCTATCTACGTGAAAATTCAGGTCGCTAAGTAAGTCTTTAGGTGACTTAAAGTATTGATCTAGATATAGTTCAGTAAACAATAGAGTTAGGTACTGAAAGTACTTCCACTGAATATTTGTTGTACGCTTCTCATTGATTTGTGCCGTATGACGCTGAATATTTTCATCATACTCGAGCAGCATTTCTGGAGAAATAGAACTACTTTCACTTAGAAGTTTAACTAATTCACCGTAATATCTTGAGCTACCATCTTCTTCGAGGCCTTCTAGTGACTCGTCGACTAGCGATTTAGTGGCTTCTCTAAATGGATCAATGTCCAAATCATAAACATCGACACCAAAGAGATGCAAAAAATAACGATTTAGCACTAAGCGATGTGGGAATGGTACATTTGCCATTATTCTACAGCCTCTTGTTCTTCAGCATGGGTTTGAACACCAATATTTACTGCAGCTTGGTTTAGCCTCTCTACGAATGGAGCTACATAATTAATCCAAGCCTCACAACCACATGCTTCCTGTATTAGTTGATTCTCATAATCACTATGTCGTTCAAGACCTTTGTGTATAGCTCTTTGATAAATAAACTGCTTAGGCGTCAAAGCGGGGATTTGCTGAGTCATCCACCTCAGATCATCCACTAACCACTGTCTGGCAGTCCCACTATTAACGAGAGCTTGGCACATTCCAATTAAAACAGCTTCTGGACAATTGTTATCTGGTGCATCCAAATCAACAACAAGTCCAAGAGCATTTTGTTTCCACTCTTCAACCGCTCTCCCATTTCCAGTTACTACTGAATTTATTCGGTCCTGCTTAGCTTGATGAGTCAAAATGTCATCACCATCAGTTACAACCAAAGTTCGGTCCAGCTTGTCTCCAGAGATGGCAATGGCTCCGGCAACTGAATACGCATTTTGTACAGAACCAAATGTCTTGATATCAATAAACTGCATATGACCACACTCTTGTGCGATATGAGTAATTATTCTTTTCGCTAATCCGTCTTCAACCCAAACTTTGATTTGTCTTAAAGACAGCAGATCTCCATTAACACTATGAATAAACTGCGGGTCGAATGCATTGTGTTTCACAATTTCTTTTGAATCAGGTTGCTCATATAGTGAAACGATACTGATATCATCAAAAAACTCTTGTATACCCAACCAATGAGTTGTAAATACAATTTGAAGCTGTCGCTGAGGATCGCAAGCTTGTTCAATCAAGAAGCTCATTAATGATCGTATCGCCGATTCATGTAATGAAACTTCTAGCTCTTCGATAAGAATCAATGAACCTCTGGGAGCTTTAATTACCTCGCTAATGATGTGAATGATTTTCTGCTCACCTGCCCCCATAAAGTGCGATGGGTACTCTAACTCCTGCCCGTCAGACCCAATCGTTTTGGCATAAAAAAAACTCTTTAGACCAGAATACTTCTGAGCCAAACCCGCATCAGCATAATTTTTGTGCAATGCAGCGCTGACCTTTTCAATAAGTAGACGATTTTTTGCAGCTCTTGTAATTAAAGGGGCTTTAGTAAATCCCGACAGTTCGCGTTCCCGTTCTTTCTCTTGGTCCGGTGCGCAGTCTGTAATAGAAATATACTTGACATACCTTGTCGTTCTATTTTGTGGTCTAGGCGACCAATTCCCGAGGACGTTACTGTAGTTTTTTGTTCCATTATTTTGCTCATAGAGCTCAACAGAAAATGATGAGTCAGACCAATTATTCCCTACGTATGGTTTAAAAAACTCTTGATAACCGTATGTAACATGTTCTATTCGTAGCTGAGGGTCTCGACGATACACACAGGCCAAAGCTTGTAATAGTGTTGTTTTACCTGTGCCATTAGCCCCCATAATTGCAGTGACACCAGCCTCTGCAAAGTCTACGGTAATGTTTTGAAGGCGCTGTAAGTTCTCAACCGTAATTGATTTAATCGCTGTCATTTTCTTTACATGCCCTTATTGATCATTGTCGTTAAACATAAGGGTATAAAATGCATCCTCGATCAACTGAACCTTCCATGTCTCATCGCCCTTGCGGAGATTAGGAAGATTGTTATCACCGTTGACATAAATCAAATCAAATTCCATATCACGACTGTTGTAATCTTGCTTCTTGAACCAGAGGTCTAAGTCGTCATTATTGGTTTCTGTTAGATCACGCCACAGAACCAATACACGGCGCCCACTTGAATCTCGACCTGTTACCTCAAAAATGCCTTTTACGCGTTGCATCGTATCAACACGTAAACCTAACAAGTTATTGAATGTATCAACCACATCCAAATTCTTTGTGTACGACTGTTCGTGTCGTGTGATTTGCATCTTAAGATCAAACGGCTTGGTAAAATAGTCTAGGTTCATCAATGACGATTTTGATTCAATATCAAGCATGTAGTTCAATAAATAGTCTTCACGAATTTGTGGGTACTCTTCAAGTAAACTTGCTTGCTGAGGTCCACGTTCTAAACCGATATTGTCAAGTGCATCTTCGTACGATTCTAAGCGAAGATATTTCAAGCAGTGCGAGATACCGTCTCGTGAGACTGGTTTACCTGATTTCCAATCAGATGAGTAGACGCTCTTCAAAATACGAGGTTTTAGAATAGTATCGAAGTGGTGCCCCATCTCAGCCAAGATATACTTTCTTGATCCTTTATCGTCTCGATTTTGTTTGATAACAGCATCAGCGGTACTACCGGAGCCACCAAAGCAGTCTAAAACAATACTGTTAGAATTTGACGCTTGGGTAACAAATCGTCTGACAAAGTTAGTATGTTTTGGTGCTAAAAACACACCTGACTTCCCAAACAAAGCTGTTGTTTCTTTTTCCCCATCAGAGTAATCAGTGAAAACACTCTTGCACACATTTGTTTCTACTTCATGTAAAAAACGTTTCTGTCTTGGTACTTTGTTTTCATCAGCTCCCCAAGAAATACGATGATCATTGTTCAATGATTCAAAGCTATTACGATGTGGATAATCATGATCAATGAATTGCGTGCCCTTCCAACCGCGGCTGGACAATTTACACGGTTGACCAGTAACTGGATGTATTGGTTCGTAATATCTGAAATTTTTATGAGTGACATCTTTAGTTGTCGTAGATTGCTTACTGTCTGAAGACATTATTGTCCAATCACTTTCGGTATAAATCCAAATATAAGCCCCTAACTTTTCGGCTTGTTCACAAGGTACATATTTTCCATTGCTATCCCTGTACTCAGCCCTTAAATAAGCATAAATTCCTTTCCAAGAGTCATTTCTTTTCTCTGTTTCCCAATCTAAACCTTGTTTAACGACTTCTGTTTTAAATGCTTTCTTATGGTCAGAGTAAAGCTTTGAAAGCTCAGCCTCAATACACTCTATGGTTGGATAAGACGCATTAAGACTTTTAACTAAACTCATTACCTCCTCTAACCCTGGCTTAGGTTCTCTAAACATATTGAAATCAGCTTCTACTGCTGGTTTGTTCTTTGCATAGACTTCAACGTACTCATGGTTTGTTGAATAAGTAGGCGAACGACCATCATTGGTATTCTGAATCCAAATCAGCTCTTCAACTTTATTCTCTCGACCAAAAACTGAGTCTAGATTGTGCTCAAGCATTTGGCGTTCAGCCTTATCAATACTGACAAAGATAGCTGAATCATCACTCATAAAGTTAGAAAGCTCTTTTAACCTATCTCTCATCAAGGTGCCCCAAGATGAATGACGATAATTGTTTTTATAAGGAATCGAGCTTACATCGGTATTGTACGGCGGATCGATGTAAACACACTTAACCTCATCGGAATAACGAGCCTTCAATAGTCGTAATGCTTGATAATTGTCTGAGTGACAAATAACACCATTGATTTGTTCATCAATGTTATCAAAGCTTTGAAGCAATGCTTCTCTAAATTCATTGCCATAGAACGCCGTATCTACAACCAGATACTGATTGGATTCTAAAAACTCAACCGTTAATGGAGTAGAGAAACCATCTAGTTCACTGATTACGAATAGCTCTTCCCATTCTTTAGCTTGTTTTTCATTACCAATGATAATCGAGTAAAGTTCTACAGGCACGCGATCAAGGGTCACACAATAGTTTGATTCAATGACAAACTTCTTTTTAAGCCAAATGCGCTTTTGAAAATCCTCTACCTGGGCTAAGAACGTTATCACTTTTTTCGCAATTTTCTTAAACGCTATGGTTTTCTTTAGAACGATCTCATTAGTGATGATTTGTTTTTCTAAATCATCAACATCGTCAGGCACCGTATCTTCAGCTCTAAACAACTCATTTTTTATGTAAAAATCGAGCTCTCTAGTTAAGAAGTGGTTCAAGTCTTTATGGATAAAGTAATCAAACGTATTTTTAGCCGTGTAGTCTGTGATGTAACGCTCTAACGTAGTGCGAGTTTTGTTTTTTTCCGTTGGCATAAACGTTAAAAGCCTCGCCTGCCACTGCTCCCAGTTCGCAATATGCTGGACCTTCTCATCACTACTACTAAACCCTGCAATGGTTTTAACTGTCGCTAGGTTAATGTCTTTCTGTTTACGCTTTTTAGAGTCAGACTGATATTGGAAATGAAGCACAAGCTCTTGCCCAAAGTCACCTTTGCGCTCTGAGACGGGTTTATCTTGGTCCAACATAAATTGGCGGACTTTACCGGATGTTGACTTCACATTGTTTTGTTCAGTGGTTGCATCACCTAACTCAAAACGAACTCGATAGTTCGTGTCATTCTCTTCAAGTAGGAATGCATAGTTCGTGAAGTTTTCGGCACTTTTGATATAGTACTGATCAGCATTGGCCCAGTGGAACTTAGACTCTTCGCCGTTCATTGGCAGTGGTGAAAAGGTTTCTTTCTTATATCGACGTAAAGAAAGAAAATCACCGCCATCGTAGTAACGACTAAAAAAAGTAATTAGGTTTGAAAAAACCTCTTCTTCATGACTTTCAGAATTAGAATCACTACCAACAAGGTCTTTTAACTTCTGTACTTTTGGAACCGTATCAGGGTCCACACCAAGCTCCTGAGCGTTCTTTATTGCCTCTGTAAGCTCACGCTGTAGCTCTTGTGATTTACCGGCAGCATTTAGCGTCTGGCGCACAGTTGGAAGCAGGTCTTTAGTGAGGAATGAATCAATTTCGTCATGCTTAGCATTCATCACTCTATAAATGCCAAAGTCTAAATCTGCTTGATCCATCTGAAACAGTTCTTTTAGTTTCGCCACCAAACTTTCGTAATTTTTGCTCATAAGTATCTTTTTACCCTATCAATTCCTGCTAACCTGCCAGACAGTTGCTCTAAGCTACATGCCATCTAACGGTAAATAATTCTTTGGTTTCTGTTCGTTGTTTTAATCGTTTTTCTAAAGCGAAAATTAACTCATCACGCTTTTCAATAATTTCATCTTCTACATCAAAAATCTGTTGTCGCTGCCTTCGCTGTTTTCTTTCTGCTTCACGGATAAGCTTTTGGTATTGCTGCTGTTCTTCTATAGATATTGCATGTCGACTTTCATTCTTTAGGGAGCGAATTTTGACCTTTGTATCAGATAAGGCTTGTTCAGCTGATAGTATTTTATCATCGGCCCATCTTTCTAGCTTGTCTCGTTCGCTTTGAAAATATTGATTGTTGCATCCATAGCTTCTGCCAGCTTAGCTTCAACTTGCCGTTGTTCATTTTCAAGTAGCTTTTCGGTTTTTTTCTCATTGAGGTGTAAACTGTGTTTACCGCCTATATTGAACAATGACTTACACACTTCACCATCAACGATGTGTCCTTGGTCAGTAATGCCCGTGAACACTAAATGCTCTTCTGCCTCGAAAGCTTCAATTCTCACTAGATTTAACGTTAGCCAACCGGATTGACCTTGTAATTGCTCTACTACCGAGACTTTTGTTTTGTGATTACTATAGTCAAACCAAAACTCTGCTGGTGGTGTACTTTCATCTCTAGCTGAGTCGATCACATATTCACCAAGTGGGTGAGATATGCGGTAGGTATGAGTATTTACGGCGGTGGATTGTAACTTATCAGCACCAACATCAATACCTTTACGGATCAATTGATAATGGCCGATTGGTTGCTGAACAACCGGCTTAAGCAATGAAAAGGTCAGGTTTTCATCGTTAAAGTCCGCTTGCTCGGCAAGTTGTTTACGAGTTACCGCCCAAAACCATCGGCCAACTTTATCTAATCTTTGCTTTGCTTGATCCAATTTTATTTTTAGAAGATCGTGGATATCTTCATCAAAATGCTCAAGCAAAGCTTCTTGTGTTTGTTTCATCTTGCTATTGATATCGTCCTCCAACTCTTTCTGGAGTTTTTCAAAAGCTAACTCAATCTCCGCAGTAGTACGGCAAGTATCATAGATGGACTTGATGCGCTTTTCGAAATCTACACCATTTTCTACAGTACCTAATACAGAATCAGAGGCTCCAAAGACACCATCAAACAGATTAAACTTATGGGTAAGAAGCTCTAAAACTCGTTGATCAGCGTAGTTTCGCTGGTTAACAAAATTAATCACAACTACATCAAATTTTTGACCATATCGGTGACATCTACCGATACGCTGTTCGACACGTTGCGGGTTCCAAGGTAAGTCATAATTTATTAATAAAGAGCAAAATTGAAGGTTAACGCCTTCTGCGGCAGCCTCTGTCGCAATCATCACTTCAGCGTTTTCACGAAAGTGATCGATCAGTGCAGTTCGTCGATCAACTTGTGGAGATCCTGTCACTCTATCGGAGCCTTGATATTGCTCAAGCCAGTTTCGATAGACTTGTGTAGCATCCGGGTTCGAGTTATTACCACTAAAAGTGACAATTTTATCTTGGTAGCCATGCTGCGACAGAACTGTAGCAAGGTAATCTTGAGTCCGTTTGGACTCAGTAAATATAATGACTTTGCGGGAAGCTCCCATCTCAGCCATTTGAGAAAAGCCTTGCTCCAAAGCAATCAACAAGGCACTCGCTTTAGAATCGTTTTTAATCACTTCCGCCTGATTGATAAATCTACCAAGCTCTGCAATTTCTTGGTCCAGTAACTCTTTATCTACTGGTCGCTCTTCATTAGAATCGTTGGCCTCACTACTGTCCTCAGCTTCTTCCAAATAATCGGTTTCAAGATCATCATCTTCAATGATCTGCTGAATGATATCTCTTTCATCCTTATTTGGTTGCTTATCGCGCAGTTGCTCTAAGCGGCTCTTCATTACTTGTAGCGTATTCATCACCGCACAAGAACTAGACGCTAGCAATTTTCGCAAAATAAGGCCGGTTAGATGTTTATGACGCTTAGGTAAGGCATAACTATCATCCTTTTCCAAAAATACTTCGATGGCATCATAGAGCGCCTGCTCTTCGTCTGTAGGCGTAAACGGCACTGTAATGGTTTTTCGTTCCGTATACTTAACATACTCAAGTACTTGTTTGCGTAACGTACGTTTCACAAACTGAGCTAAACGAGCCTTTAATTCATCTTGATCACTATCAGCTTGCATAAACTGTTTACGAAAAGCCTTGTCATCACCAAATAGATGTTCGTCTATAAGCGTTGACATCCCATACAGTTCAATTAGGGAATTTTGTAACGGTGTCGCCGTTAAGAGTAGCTTTTTTCGGCCATAGAGAGCTCGTCTAAGCGCTTGTCCAATCTTATTACTTTCACGATGCGCATTACGAAGCTTATGTGCTTCGTCGATAACAACCAAATTCCAAGACTCAGCAACCAAGCGTTCTTCCATGCGAGCGGCATAATTGTAAGACATAATCACCACTTTCTTATCATCTAGCGGGTTATAGGTCCCTTGTTTTTGCAACTGCCTCCAGGTCTTAGCATCTAGGATTTGTGTCGGCAGATTAAACTTTTCAAGTAATTCTTGTGCCCATTGACGGCGCAATGACGCAGGACAGATGATTAGAAGCTTACGCTTCCGTTCAGCCCAGCTTTGGCATAGTACTAATCCTGCTTCAATCGTTTTACCTAAACCAACCTCATCAGCTAATACAACACCTTGGTTCAAAGGGTTATCCAGTGCAAAAAGAGCCGCTTCAATTTGATGTGGATTTAGATCTACACTGGCATCAAACAAAGACTGCGATAACCTATCAACACCATTGTTTGAATGAAGAATTGATAGTTCATGTGCAAAGTACTTAGCGTGATAAGAGGTTAGCTGATCAAGCATTGCTATTTACTTCCTTTTTGTTGCTCTATCCATTGCTCTAAATCTTCCCTTTTAAAGCGCCATGAACCACCGACTTTAAAGCCTGGTAGCTTGCCTTCACTTGCTAATCTATATGCTGTTTTTTCGGCTAGCTTTAGATAAGCAGCCACCTCTTTCAAGGTTAAAATTTGGTCTACCATTCAGAGTGTTATCTCGTATTGGTTTAATTCATCAAAATTGATGGTGAGAGAATATGGGAAAATTGGGGAATGGACAATGATTTGGATGGGGTTATGAGATTGGGCGCTTAATATTTGTACCGCCCTTTTGCTAGGGCGGTCGCTTAAGTTTGAATATGGCGAATCAGTTCAAAGTTGATCACTCGATCATTCCATAATCTGCAAACCACATAGTTTTAAGTACTCAAACGTTTCTTCATCTTGGCACTTAACCACTAACCCACTACGACCTCGGCTAAGTAACACGCGATAGCTTCCCTCTGTGTAATGTTCGTACTGACGCCGGTCTTCAACCACCAGCTTTCCATTGCGATAGACCATATCCTGCCCCCAGTTAAACAGAGCAAGTGATAGTTCTAAGCCTTGACAACTAAACTCAGTACAAGCCGCTTCAAATTGACAACATGAATTTCTAGAGCTTGGTGGCTCAACGTACCAAGGTCCAATATGTTTTCCTGGTTTGTATTTATCTTTCTGTACTTCCTCAATAAACTTGCCACCTTGCTGGACATCAACCAGCCTGTTCTAAAGGCATCTTGAAGCTTGTTTCCTTCGTGCATAGTTTGTTGTAAACCCAGAGCATAAGTTTCAGCAGTTTGCTTGTTTTGAGTCAATCGCAATGGGTAGTCAGCCTGAATTTCTAAAGCGACTTGTTGCGCTTGATTAGGATTGTTAGATAGGACTGCTTCAATCCACTTGTCCAAGCTTTCCGTATACGCCTGCCTAATGGGCGTTTTAAGGTTATACACGTCTTTATTAATTGGCGTAACGAGTTGCATTTTACCGGCGTGCAGCGATGGCATAATTGGGATAACTTTGCCGTTTTGCGCTCTTATTGCTGCATCTAGGTCTGCTAACATATGATCTAACTGCATTTCATTGCGATGGATCGCTTGACCATCTCCCACCAAAAGCACCAAAACTCCAAACGGTTGACAAGCAAGCCAGTTACAAAACAACATTAACTCAGACGGTGATTGTGATTCTCTAGGGCTTGCTTTGTCCCACGCTCGCTGTGCTTCATCAAATACGACAAAAGTCTCTCTGCGTGATGTTAGTGAGCGCTTCAGATCCTTCTTGAACGGGAGCAGGTCTTGGATCATCACTCGACCATCAATGACCTTATCTCCTGTCCGGCCTACTGACTGCTTACCACTATAATCTAACGTATGTTGTAGCACCTGAACGAGAGGTCCATTACCAGAAAGAAAAATAGGTTCACTCTGCTTTGCGCTCTCACTACGTGCAATTTCCGCTACAGAACTAATGCCCAGTAGAGTCTTACCGGCACCAGGGCGCCCATGAACGACAACAACATATCTTTGCTGCTTGTCCCTAGCATGCTGATAAAGCTTTAACAGTGCCGCACGTGCCTGGTCAATATTTTCACCGGCCGAGGTTTTTAGCGTAGGTATTTTAGCGTCGAAAAAGACCTGAGCAGTGCCATGCAATATGCTTGGTTGGCGATAAAATTCACCTTTTGCCCACTGGAGTACATTATAGTAACTAGGTTTACTTAATGACGTTATAAGCTGTGAAGCTAACTGGGGAGCCAGACCATCTTCTGCGATGTCACACACAACGTTTGGGTGTTGGAACGGCTTAGCACCAGGTTTGGTGAGAACAACAAAGCCATGACCGACTAGGTCGATAGATTCACTGTGATAGCGTCGCATTGTTTGCAAATCAGAGTTTGCTCGAAGAATCTCGTATTCAGAGGCTTCTTGCTTATGTTTGAACTCGACTACAAACAATTCGCCAGCTGGAGTAACTAGGTTAACATCCGCCGCTCGTTTTCCGCCTTCACCAATCAATTCTTGTTCAAAGGCTATCCAGCACTTCTCTGGTTCCACTTGAGTTTCTGTAATAACGTGATTAAGGGTAGACGTCATTACATCGTATTCAGTTTCCCAAGCGTAGCGTTGCGCAGGATCGAGATCTTGCGTCCAACTCAAACTACGATGGAAAGATACTAACGACTCTAGAAAACTAGCTTTGTCTGTAGAAAGAAAGTCTTGCCAAGTCCCATCCCAGCCTGCTTTTAGGTCCATTTTCGTTATCCTTCAGAACGTAGACTGTAGTTTTTCAACGGCCGGTATATCAGCCGCAGCCCAATCAACATCCCAAAGTTGGTCTTTGGATAACCAGCGAGAGTCAATATGCTCAGTAAGCTCAAGTTCGCGCGTTGGTACCTCAATAACAAAGCAATGCATGGTGATATCAAAATCAGGGTAGCTATGATCAATCGTCAACAAAAACTGTGGTGCAGTAACGGCAATTCTTAACTCTTCATCTAGCTCCCTGGTAATAGCTGCAACAAGCGTTTCGCCTGCTTCTACTTTACCGCCTGGAAACTCCCATTTTTCGCTAACATAATCTAGCTTTGATGGCGCTCTTTGTACGGCTAGGAATTCACCTTCATTTTTCAGTACAGCCGCAACGACTTCAATGTGTTTCTTACTCATTGATTTAGCTCTTCTAACAATTTATTGCTACGGGATTTTAAAACCTCAACATCCTTTGCGTCATCTACGATATGCATTTTCTTGTGGCAATTGGGGCATAATGCGACTGTATTTTCAGCAGTATCGTCTCCACCTTTGGCGAGCCAAACAATATGGTGTGTCTCGAGATAAGGCTCGCCTTTCACATTTTTAAATGGCGCCGGTTGTAGACAAAGTTGGCACTGACCTTTAGCAAGGCGTTTAGCCAGTTCTGCTACCCAAATATTTCGCTCATAGCTGGTGGATTGTTGTTGGTACCGTGTAGCGGTTTTTCCACCTTTTGTCGCCAAAGACTGAAGCTCCTCAAGAGTCAATTTCTTGGCCTTACGAACTCGGACAGTCTCAACGTTCTCGCGATCTTCTTTTCTAACCTGGCGCTCACCCGTTACAAGCTTTAAAGGGAATATATATGCTCTTCTTGGATTACCTTGTTCATCATCTTGCGTTTCCGAGTACGGTTCACCGTCGAGAGCAACTTCGCCAACATAGGTGTATTCTTGGTCCGTAAACACCTCAAATAAGTGAGAAGCGACGCCATTGGTTCTCGATTCAGCTAGCGTTTTATTCTGCTGAAACGTTAGGCTTTGATCGCCTTTAGAGCCCATGCCTGTATAGTGGAGAACGTCACCTACCCAACGATCATCATAAATAGACTTGATGTGGTTCGATACAATGACCAATGTATTGGTTTTATGTGAGCGGCGCATCCCACCTTGCGGGCTGCAGCCGAAGACTTCGCATAACTCTGCGTTATTGAGTTTTGTGCCCTGGACGAGCAACGTATTATAGAGCATCGACGTTCTCCTCAAATTTGTTGCTGAACAATACTCACTTCTGCCATTTCTGACCTTCTCGACATTCAGATAAGTACTTAAATGGGAAGGGTTTGACTGTCGCTAGTTTATTGCGTACAAAGTAGCTCTTCGTTAAATCCAAACAAAGTTGCTTTAGTTGATCAGGACCTTCTAGATACCTAATATGATTGAACTGCCCTCGGCTAAACTTAAAACCACCTTTTTCACTACCAACAAAATAAGCAGAGTGTTCGGCATCGTAGAAGTGCCCCGTTAGTGCTTCAAGGTACTCGTTATGCCCACCTTTCAACGAGTAATTAAGCATCACGCCAGTCTCTTCAAAATAGCCATCAATCAGTGCTTGTTCAGCGGTTGAGCGGTACCCAATCTTGGCTGCTTTAAGATCTTCTTTATAAAACTCTTCCTGCAGCGTATGTCTCTCCAACATGGACTTGAGCTTTTCATGTATTGGATCGTTCAAGTAGGTAACATTTGAAAGATAATGATCGATAAACTCACGACTTATTCCTCGTTGGTTACCCCTCTTTAGATGTTCAAGTACTTCGAAGAGCTTTTCGGCATCCGGTATAGCGGCTATTTCTTCATGAACAATGGTACAGATTTGATGAGGTAACTGCGACATGTCTATTACATAGTTCAGCGTTTCGAAATAACGCTGCTTTTCAGGTAGTTCGATACCTAGCTCGTCAAAATAGTACTCATCTCGGAGTTCATAGTGGAAGCAGCCGTTCTCACACTTCAAAATATGGTAAACTGGCTCCTGGTCACGATACTTAGGTTCTTCCTTTTCAACGAACCAGTAAGCTCCTTTTAACTCTTGAATGAGAAATTGGCCCTGTAAACACTCTTGCTTAATCGCCATTTCTTTTACAACGGTATCAATAATCGGGCTCAGCTCATTTCCTTTCGGTTTTGGGCGCACAGAAGAAATCGTTGAGTTATAGACACTCTGGGTAACTCTATCTGATGCATAAAAACCAGCTTTGGGATCTGGTAGCCCTGCCTTTTCATACTCTTCAGCACTATCTAAGACTACAAGTAATGGTTTTCTACCTTCAATATCAGAGGCCTCGATAAATTCAACCTTTACTGGCCAATCCTGGGATTGCAGCTTTTCAAAACCATTGTTTTTCAAAGAAGCATTTACAACTTGCAGTCCACCAGCACCATCGATAACTTCATAGATTCTCTTGTATACCTTGTCTATATCGCTCTTTTTGTAATGCTGACGCCAACTGGCTTCGATAGACCTTAATTGAATAGATAAGCAGCCTGAAAAATGCTTATTCATCAGGTCTACAAATTGATATATGGCGCCAGTTTTTGTCTTATGAAGCGATACTGGCTCTTGGCCAGAAATATCAATTGCATTAGTGGTGAACTTTTTCTTTCCTGGACTATACACCATAAGGTTGCCCTTGGGGTTGCGGCGCAATAGCCACTCTCCAAGTCAAATTCATACTTAGGCTGTTTTTCAATATAGCCATCCGGCTTGAATACCGTTTCTATTGGAGAAAAGGTGGTCCCATCCATGGATATAAATAATGAGTTAAAACGTACGCTCTCTTTAAGCTCAAACTTTAAGCATTTATAAACCGTATGTTCGAAGAATTTATCTGGCTCAACAAAAAGAAACGTGTCGCCAAGCCCAGAAAAGAACTGATTTGGCGCGACCTTACCTAAAGCTCGTACAAAAAGTCGCCCCAATAGCAACTGATCACAATTTTCAAATCTCACTTGCTCAAACGCAATGTCTGCCGATTCAGGTTTACTTTTGTCTTTCTTATCACGCAATATCCAATAATAACCAGAGTGCTTTATCAGCGCCTTAGGTGTGGAGGCTCGTTCTACTGCGGACAGCTGTTTCGCGTAATCTATCTTTCCTATTCGTTTGTCCAGCGATGCTTTATAAATAGAATACTTTTGGCTTAATGTTTCAAAATCAAACGTTAGGTCAATAAGGGTGGTTAAACTTCGGCTCAACTTCTTCACTCCGCAAGTTTGTTCAATAATTCAAGTAACTGGGTCATTGGTGGAACATTGTTCGTGCCCGACACACTGTCGATAATTCCTGGGATTTCGATAACATCAGCATCAGCTGCTATTGCATGCTCCACGAACATTTCGTTTGCTTCAGAAAATTTCCGAGTAACCACACCTGGCTTATCGTCATAAATTGTATTGATGTATAACGCCTGGATAACCTTATCTTGAAACTCTTGAGGAGGGTTACTTCTGATTTCCAATAACTTAGCCTGACATTTTTGAAGTGTATTGTCGTAAATCAAGCACCCAATATTCAAATCCCAATGCTTTACATCAACCAACAGAATTCTGTTACCAACTGCAAGATAACCATCAAACCATTCAATACAGCCCTCTGGCATACCTTGTATCTCATACTCAAAATGCTTTAGTACAGCAGAGACTGCCTCCTCGCCCACAGCGCCCATGTATAAATCAAACATGGCTGGAGCCAGAACATATTTGCCATCACTGAATGAACCTGCAAAATGGTTCTCATTAAAGTGCGCTGCGACCAAAGGATTTTTTAATAAGATAGACAAACGTGCCGAGACTTCCGAAACCTCACGTAAACCAGCGACATCGGCTGGATCAACGAATATTTCCGTAATACCTTTTTCGTCTGAGTATTGGATTTGGTATTGATATCTGCCTAGGCTCTCTTTAGGTTCAATATAGTAACGAACCTCTTCACCTACTGGAGCTTGATCCATAGCAGGCTTCTTTAGCATCCAGTACCTTAATCTTTCATACTGACCTATCGCATTGGGGTTCTGATGTTCATACACACTGGTTATAAGCCTTTGAATGTGAGCATAGTTGCGAGATGCTTTAGGGTGATATGAAATACGCTGTTTTTCCTCTGCAAACACTCGATGTTTCTTTTTCACTTCCGTGATCAACTCTTGATACTCATAAGACAGATAGGAAAGATCACGGCTATCTTTGGCTAAAGCTTCGATAAAATCAGCTTCTGCGTCGTACATGATTGAGATCTCTTTCTGTTTCCACTCTGTTCGACACATTCTTCCAAGCGCCTGCTCAATGAAGCGATACACAGCATATCGATAATCCTCACTACCTTTATATGTCTTAATCATCGAACCAACAGCTCTTCCGTTTACTTTAGAAGAGATAAACCATTTCAACTGCCCCTTGACCTCGTTGGCAACAATAATTCCTTTTTCATGAAGCATTAAGGCATCATGAATATTTTTCTTAATGGCTAGTTCTCGTTCTGCTGTTGATAGGTTGTCATGTAGATGGCTTCCTATCAGGCTTTTTGGTTGCTCCAAATATATAGAATCTATGTCTGTCTTATTTTGTATTGGCTCACTGCCCTCTGGACCGATATAAACAAGATCATGCCCGTTCGGAACCTCGTAAGATGGAGATAATCCAGCACCTGTTGCCTGATAGTTTGTGATTACTGCTACTTTCTTATCCGTACCTTCCAACAATTCCAATACACCTTGAAACTGTTCATTTCTAAATGACGCAGCATTTATGTTCTCGAAAATCGTGACATCGAACTTTTCCCCGACAAAGGCCATGAACTCAAAAAACTCTCTGCTCTTGTAACTTTTGTTGAGCATGCAGAAGTGATATCGATTGCTTGGATGCTCTGAGAATCGTTTGATGGAGTCAACCAGCTTATCCACCCTACTTAGCGCGAAAGATAGATCTGTAGGCTTATCAACCCCCAAGAGTTGGCACAGCTCCATCTCCAATAACTGAGGAAAATATGTTGTTCCTTTAAACTCTTGATACAGCAACCCAACACCACCCCAATCAACTCGCTGAGATATACCTGTTACATCAATGTTGATTCCATTTTCCGTATATCTGCGCTTTGCGTAGTATTCATCCTGAATCGCTGACTTCTGTGATTCGTTGAGCCGAATTAACCTATCAGATAACACATCCTCTAAATACTTAAGGTCAAAATTATGAATGGCCGTTTCGCTAGTGGCTGTTGCACTGATACCCAAAACTTTGGCGCCAGCAAAAACCCAATGTGCTAACAGCCCTGTTGAAGTTAGTGCTAAGTCGAAAGTCGTTGCTATAGCAGTATTGTCCGTCTCGCTGAACTTAGAAATATTAGCAATTTCATAACCACTATCATGGAAACTATAAGATTTGTATTCATTTTGAACTTTGAAGCTTAAACGTGCAGATATCAAAGACATAATGCTGTTGGTCAATTCAACCAAACCAAGATTGTTCAGTATTTTCTCAACCAAATTTTCGGTTGTGTAAGATCTCCGCTCATTAGAGTCTTCCAAATTCTTTTTAAGCGTGAGGATGGCACTCAACATACCGTTGCAAAAGGTTCGAACTAACTGGGCACCATTATTGACAAATTGAATGGTACTTTCTTTTCCAGTTGGCCCAATTTCGTGACTACCCTTTAGATGATTGATGTTCGATCGCAGATCCTCATGCTTAAAGTTGATGGCATGAATCGACATTCGGTCAGACAATAGAGTAAAAATACGATTTTGGTTTTCACTCCCTTTTTGAATAGTCTCATTTGTTATAAATGGCCTATAGTGTATTTTCCATTTTTGCTTGTGATCTTTCAGTGCTATACGAAAATGGTCAAAACACTTATCCACCCCGCTAAACTCAGGCGAACCTTGGATCTTGAAGCTGTCAAAACTCGAGTAAAACTTACGAGTCAACGCAATGATGTCGTAATCTGAAACTGCATTTATCAGATGAGTTAAAAATTCACTTTGCTGACGGTCGAATTCATCAAGTATCAATAGTGAGTTTTCAAGAAAATCGCTAATTCTGTATGTACGATGAATTGCATGCCATGGATACAGCAGTTTTGATGTCGTGAGAAAAAGTACCTGCGTTTGTTCTGGATCTATTAATCGAGCAGGAAAAATACGATTTAAAATATGGTCTGTTTTTGTATCCCAGCCATCTTTGTCTCTAAGGAATGCTCTAAGTGATGTAAAAACAGTTCCGTATCTAGTGCGAAGTTCATCATCAAATACTGAAGCACTGCTGCTACTTTTGGCCTGTTCTAGCAGCTCTATCTTATCAAGTAACTTTTTAATCTCCCGACGCTCACGAACATCTAAGATTTCAAAAACCGTAGCCCAATCATCAGTGGATAGATCTTTTATACAAGTATCCTGAGCTTGGATCAGAATGACACTGCGTTTTAGAGATGCCTTACGGTGTTTACACAATGACTTATTATTATCAATCCGTTTAAGTAGCTCTTCATATGCTTCCTTTACATTGATTCTTAAGTTAGTCGCGTAAATCAGAGTTTTCTTGGAGTCAGCTTTCAGATGTTCAAGTTGAAGCTCTGTAGCTTGGTAAGTCTTACCCAGACCAGTCTGCGCATCGACTAGAGCCAAAAAGCCTCATCAGACATACATGCACCAGGACCTGCAATTTCCAAATAAGTTTTAAGCAATGCACTCATACTCTTCACTCCGGACTAATTCCTTATCAGTAAACAACCATCAACTTGACGATAAAACATACATTCAATAATATGACGCCACCAGCGACAGGTAAATACTGATTACATACACACGTCGCATAACTAGACAGGAGTTAGATGATGAGCAAATGGCCAATACGCTGGGATCTATTATTCCGCTACAGAATGATAGAAGTCATCGCACTGTGGGAAGGACGATTAACTACCAATCACCTGATTAAAAGCTTTGGCATTGGCAGACAGCAAGCATCGAAAGACATCAACACCTATCTAGCCAATATAGCTCCAGGAAACCTTGTTTATGATAAACAGCTGAAAGGCTACAAGCCCAGTGATAGCTTTAGCCCACAAGTAACAAAGGGTCATGCTGACGAATATTTGCACATTCTTTCAAGAAGTGAAGATATGACCATCACATTTAAAGAACTCGATATGGGCTTTGAGAGTGTCTCAATGATTCGCCCTATTACTCGTAATATATCACCACAAGTTTTGCGTCCTTTAGTTCAAGCTATCAGAGAGAAGAAACGTGTCGACATAAGCTACACATCACTAAAAGACGGCGTTGAAGTTGAGCGGATCATTTCACCACATACATTAGTGTGCACCCCTCTCAGGTGGCATGTTCGGGCCTATTGTGAACATGCTAAAGATTATCGTGATTTTGTGCTCAGCCGCATAAGAGGTATTCCATGCCTTGAGGCTAAAAATGTAATGGGGAAGTCCAACGATGACCGATGGAATACTCCTCTCTCTATTGAGTTAATGCCGGATCCAAGACTGACAGAAGCTCAGGCCGCTGTCGTTGCCCATGATTACGGTATGGAAGGAGGTACCCTTTCAATACCAACTAATGCAGCGTTAGTTCGTTATGTTCTTGATACCTATAATATCGACATCAATGTGCTAGATTCGAACCCTAAAGGTCAGCAGATTATTGTGGGGAACTTTGAGGAACTGAAGCCGCATTTGGTTTTTAACTAATCGATCTATGCGGTAAATGACCAATCTTTTTAATCACCCACGCTCCTCAGAAGCCCTCATTTATACGAGAATGATAAAATATATTGGTTTGTATTTGAGTAAATAAACGAGAAAACCCCAGCATTTCTGCTGGGGTTTTGAATGTGGCGGTGAGTGAGAGATTCGAACTCTCGATACGTTGCCGTATACACACTTTCCAGGCGTGCTCCTTCAGCCACTCGGACAACTCACCGTATTTTGTGTTAGCGCCTTGGCTAACGAGGCGCTAATTTAATGATTCTATTGGGCTTGGTCAAGGGGCAACAGCGAAAAATCGACCTTTTCGCGTTTATTTAGTTACTAAGTAACCAAATAGCCCACTCTTTCAACGAATCAAGCTTGTTGGTAGTAACCTGGTACTTTAAACCACTTACGGCATAAATCTAGGAAGTAACCGTACAATACGCCCATACCACAAGAGACTACTGCATTACTTGCAACGGCTGTAATGATCTGATCGGTAGACGCGCCAACCGTAAATAGAATGGCAGCGTACACCGGAGATTGGAACAGTACATAAGCGACCAAATCCGCGACATTCTTCATGAAGCCTGTATCTGAAAGGCGCTTGCCCTGTCTTAACATGAAGTCTCTGAACATGCCGTATGGCCATGCAATTGCGATATTCACGGGAATCGACAAGGTTCGCGACGCTAATGATTGTTCAAACGTCATACCTGATATGAAGATCTCTATGATCATTCCTGTGATAAAACAAAATACTACCATCGCAAAGGTATCCGCTGCTGCGTTGCGAATACAGAATGGGCCTCGGGACTTCATTTACGCCTTCTCCAGCAAAATAAATAACTACATTTAAAGTTAAAGAACAACACATAAAACTAGCGAATAGAATTACCACTAGATTTTCGCGCTATTAAATCACAACAATTATAGTTTTACTCACCAAATATTTTATTAAGGTCTGGATTTTTGACTAAATACAAACAAAAAAGCAGTCACAACCACCAGTAATGTGATTCGTGACTGCTTTTTCATCAAGATAAAGAAATTAAATTACAGTTTTCTCGGCTAACAAGACAGTTAATAGGTCCATAGTTTCACCGCTCGGTTGGACTCCATTAATCAATGACTCGTTCATACCGTCGAGCAACGTTTTGAGCTCATCACTTTGCGAAACTACACCCAAAGAGAGCATACGAACCACCAGCTGTTGCGCGTTTGGGTAATCTCTATTTTCAACTGCAATACAAAGGGATATCAAGGCTTCTTCTACATTGAATGGCGCGCTCGCCTGACCTTGATTCTTTCGGTATTGAAACAACTTATCTGAGTAACGGTACAAGGCGTCATCAAGTTCATTCTCATCGATCGGTTTCGCAATAATGTAATCTGCACCCGAAGCCAACATCCGCTCTCTTGTCTCTCTAAACACGTCGGCAGTACAGCCGAAGATAAGTACATTAGCTGAATCTGACGACAGCGCTCGAATGGCTGTAATAGCCTCTACACCATCCATAACCGGCATGTGGTTATCCATCAAGATCAAATCAAACTGCTCCTCAGCGACTTTGAGTACCGCCTGTTCGCCATTCTCGACACACGTACAATCAAAGCCTTTCCCTTTCATAAAAGTATCAATGATTAAGGTATTCGTGCGGTTATCTTCCACAATCAGCACTCTAAGCCCGTCATAGCTTAACTTTCTTGCTACCGGGATTTCGACATGACCAGAGGAGCAAATTTCGGTTGCCACTTTCACATGGAAATTTGTGCCAATCCCAAGCTCACTGGTTACAGAAATGCTTCCTCCCATCAGCTCGGTTATTTGCTTTACGATCGCTAAACCCAAGCCAGTGCCGCCAAATCGACGAGTGGTCGACGATTCCGCTTGCTCGAACGGCCTGAATATTTTGTCTTGCGCTTCTTTTGCGATACCAATGCCGGAATCCCTCACTCGTATCTGTAAATACGTTTGCTCGTCTTCGACTAGCTCTTGAAGGTAGACTTCCACAAAACCGCGCGAAGTAAACTTCACGGCATTATTTAGGAGGTTAAATAGAATTTGTCTAACGCGGGCCTTATCTGTGTTGTACCAACGATCATTTGGCACTTCGCTGTAGACTTTAAACTCCAGCCCTTTCTCAGCACACAAGGTGTGGTACACGCTGTTTACACTGCCAATGATGGAGTCAATTGGGAACGGGCTATTGTCGAGCTCTAGATGTCCTTGTTCGATCTTAGAGAAGTCTAGGATTTCGTTAAGCAGCGCCATCATATGGTCACCGGAATCATAGAGGCTCTTGAGGTGTTTGCGCTGCTCAGCAGTAAGATCACTTTTTCAAAAGAATCTGCGCACTGCCAAGTACGCCATTCATCGGTGTACGAATCTCATGGGAAAGGGTCGCCAAAAATGCACTCTTCGCTTTAGTGGAAGCCTGCGCTTTGATTTTTTCTTCTTCTAGATAAACCGTCTTTTGGTTAAAGCTGTCGATAAGCTGACGAATCTCATCGTTGCTGTGATATGTCATGTCGATGATGCCACCATGCTTTGAGTTGTTCAGTTTCTTAGCAATGATAACCACGGGCTTAATGAGGTACTGATTTATTAGGTAATAACCAATCAAGATACAGGTCAGCATGATTGGGATGATGCCAAGCTCGACGCTGCTCACCAGATCATACACTTCTTCATTAACCAAACGTTTTGAGTTGACGACATCGACCGACCAATCAAACTCACCGAAGCGATGCGTGCTGATGTAGATGTTTTCAACAATATTGAAATTGTGCTCCGAGATCAGCTTGCCGTAGCCATCTTTAAGTAATACGCCCAAGTCGTACTGCTCCGCTTGCACCGCAACAAAATCAATCAAGTCGCTTAATGCAATATCTACCGTGGCCACACCAGAGAACTGATTATTGATGTAATACGGTGATGATGCGGTAATCATTTGAACATGCGTGTAAGCATCAATATAAACTTCAGACCAAGTGACCGTCCCTTTTGGCTGGTTCGCAGCCGATGAATACCAGTCCTGCTCGTTATAGCCACCAAGCTCTTCGTTGTTCCATGAATAGATACGGTCAACTTGCCCATCTGATGCACGATTATAGAACATACTCATATAGGGAATATTTGGATCGACTGAGTATGGCTCAGGCCACAACCCTCCGCTTACTGCGACGCCGTCAATGTCTTCAAACAGTGCGAATAGCAGTACATTTTGCTCATCTTGGCTAGTTTCAGTACCCGCAATACTCACCAGTGTCTGTAAGACGCCTAAAGCACGATTAATCGGCGCTTGAATTTGAGTAGAAAGAAGCTCGGTTCGAATATCTAGGTTGTCTTGAAGTTTTGAACGGACGGGAGGCTCAACCACAAGGTAGCTGACTGTACCGATTGTGGTGATTAAAAAGCATAGGTAGATGGCGAGAGTGAAAAAGCTTTTTCTCTTCAGAGATGAGCGTATGTCCATGAATTCACTTTATTAGTCCGTTTGTTAAAAATTATAGTGGATATCTTTCTATATCAAGCTTTTTATGGGGAAATGCTATGGTAATATGAGGCGTTTTTTATCACTTACGGTACCTATTGTGACGTTAACTGAAATACTATCCTTGCCGGAGCTTGAAGGTAAGCTGCTCAATGAAGCTAAAACACATGGTTTTGTGACTGCGATGGCTGCGGCTCCTCATCTATTACCACCGAATGAATGGTTGGCGTTTTTATGGGGTGGTGATGAAACCGCACCATTTACTGAAGGTGCACAGCTAGAGAATTACGCAGAACAAATCGTTGAGATTTGGAACAGCGCGCGCCCTGCTTTGCTTTCAAACGCTTGGGCTTGGCCAGAAAACTGCGCTTTAGATGAGGAAGAGATCGTCAATGAAGCAGCTCGTGATTTCTGCGAAGGTTTCTTACAAGGCTGGCAACTAGCCCGTGATGACTGGGAGACTTTGATGCCAGAAGATAGCGAAGACAGCGCGCTACTCGGCGGTGTATTGCTATCCATCAGCATGCTTTACGATCCTGAAACCTCTATTGCAACACTTGCAGAGCAAGGCATTGAAGGACTAGAGCAGTTCACCGAGATCTTTAACGCGATTCCAACCATGATCTGCGGTTTGACTATTCGTGGTTCACTGTTGGCTGACCAACAATGAGTCTCAGCCTAATATAGCTAAAAGGGGCATCTGCCCCTTTATCTTTATCTTTATCTTTATCTTTATCTTTATCTTTATCTAGTCGATTTTCGCCCAGTCAAAGAAATCTATACGTTCATCCGCAATGTAGAAGAGTTTGTGTTTTGGTTCTACCAATACATCGAGTTCTGGATTGAGCTCTATTCCTTCTCCTCGGTCGATGCCGATAAGCGTTGATTGATAGTCTTTTTTCATAAAGTGGAACAGAGACTCCAGTGATCGGTTCTTTTCGCCTTCTGGGTAAACAGTAGAATACTGTGTCATCCCTTTGGTTGAGGCCAAAAGCTCCTGATGCAAAGCGCTCGAACCCGGATCAACCGCCGCTTTTGCTAACATTTCCGCACCGACCGCTGGGATACATTCAGCATTGGGGCAATGCTGGCTGAGTAGCCGACTTAGCGCTTCATCTTTGAAATAAGCCAGTAAGTGGGCATTTGGATTCTCATTTGCACAATAGAGCGCCGCTGAGAGCGTGATATCATCTTCTAAATTATCGACCACAATGCAACTGGCACTCGATAGGTTGGCATTTTTCATTTCAAGTTCGTCGGTATAGCTGGTTACTCGCACAAAACCGATCTCGCCAGGTAACGGGTTTTCGATATCAGAGCGGCTACACAATACTATTGGGCGTTTGCCCGTTTCCTCATGCTGAAGCATACGAATAAGGTTCATGGTGCGTTGACCATTCCAACCCAGCAGCAGAATATGATTGTCCATTTTAAGCTTCCTTTTACCCAATACGCCTGCGCGCCAATAATCAATCGCAACGGTCGCGATTCTTCCCAATAGCGCCGCAAATAAGCTCAACCCACCGGGAATGATAAATAAGATGACTACCCATTTTCCTGCACTGGTTACGGGTGAGTAATCGCCATAACCCACGGTCGAGGCCGTTACCATCAAGTAGTAAAGAAATAGCGTAATATCTGAGGTGAGCTCTTGCTCACCAGCCCAAATCAAAAGTAACCAAGAGATGATGATATAGACCAGCAACAAAACCATCAGGTTTCGGTTATTCAACTCAAACAGCTTGTTACCCATCCATCGACGTAGTTGTAGCCAAATAGCCATTGTGTTCCCTACCGCTGTTTTGTTCTTCACAACATCTTGCCATAGCCTATAAAAAAAAAGCTAGCCCAAAAGGCTAGCTTATTGATAAATCGATTAGATTCTATTTTGAGATTCTATGCGTTACCCTTCACTTGCATGTTAAGTTCTTCTGCAAACTTTAGCATACGATTCAATGGGGTAAGTGACTTAACACGAAGCTCTTCGTCGACAAAGATTTCATGCTCTTTGCCCCCCTCTTTAAGTGCCGCTTCGATCGCTTTGAGACCATTCATGGCCATCCAAGGGCAATGCGCACAGCTGCGACATGTAGCACCAGCACCTGCTGTTGGCGCTTCAATCAGCTCTTTCTCAGGAACCAATTGTTGCATCTTGAAGAAGATACCCTTATCGGTAGCAACAATAAGCTGCTTGTTAGGTAACTCTTTGGCCGCCTTAATCAGCTGACTGGTTGAACCTACTGCATCGGCTAGCTCGACCACGCTCGCTGGAGATTCAGGGTGAACAAGAATCGCAGCATCTTCGTAAACCGATTTCATCTTACGCAGTGCATCGGCTGAGAACTCGTCGTGCACAATACACTCACCTTGCCATAGCAGCATGTCTGCGCCGGTTTGATTCGCAATGTAAGAACCGAGGTGGCGGTCTGGACCCCAGATGATTGGCTTATCTTCTGAATCTAAGTGCTCAACGATCTCGAGAGCAATACTGGACGTAACTACCCAATCCGCACGCGCTTTAACGGCTGCAGATGTATTAGCATAAACGACAACAGTGTGATCAGGGTGAGCATCACAAAACTCAGTGAACTTGTCGGCTGGGCAGCCTAAGTCAAGCGAACACTCAGCTTCGAGTGTTGGCATTAAGATGGTTTTTTCTGGCGTTAAAATCTTCGCCGACTCACCCATGAAACGAACACCGGCAATGATCAAAGTACTGGCTGGATGACGATTACCAAACTTAGCCATTTCCAATGAGTCACCAACAAAGCCGCCTGTCTCTTCTGCTAGCGCCTGAATCTCTGGATCGGTGTAGTAATGGGCAATCAATACCGCATCACGCTCTTTTAGTAGAGACTTAATAGACGCAAGGTATGTCTGACGCTCGTCGTCAGTTAAAGCGATGGGCTTAGGAGGAAAAGGGTATACAGTTTCGATTTTGTCTAAAATGTGGCTCATTGCTCTTGCTCTACGCAACTTCTTTTTAATCCGAGCATTGTACACCTTAACGTTAGCTTGGATCAAAGGCGATTAAACGTAAAAAGAAAGAGGTGCTAAAAGCACCTCTTCGTCAACATAATAAGCGTTTACTTCATGCGGCTTTCGGCAAGCTTTGCCGAGGCGCTAGTTGGGTGCTCATCAATCACTTGTTGATAGTACTTTGTAGCGGCTTCAGCGTTATTATTACGAGCGGCCAAATCACCGAGCTTAACAAGGGCATCCGCTCGCTTGTTAGAGTTCTCGTAAGTAATAACGGCTGCAAAACTCTTAACCGCTTCTTTGTCTTGCTTCTTAGCAAAGTGAAGTTGGCCTAGCCAGTAATGGGCATTAGGCGCAAATGCTGAATCAGGGTAATCTTTTTGGAATTGTTGCAACGCGACAATCGCACCAGAGTAATCACGCTTGTCTAGAATCAGGTCAACGGCATTCTGATAGGCAGTTTGCTCGTCGATGTCACTACTAAACGTTCCTTGAGGTTCTTCTACCACTTCGCTAGGAGAAACCGCTGCCACTGGTGGCGCAGAACGTAGTTTATCTAACTCAATAAACAACTCTCTTTGACGTTGTAGCATTTGCTCCATGTCGAAGCTGTTTTTTTCAAGTAAGCCACGTAACTCGCTAATTTCAAGCGACATTTCATCGATCTGTTGCTGCATTTGCAACTGAACACGGTTACGGTTTTGTAGGAGACGTTCTAAACGTTCAACATCAGTTTCAGACCCGCTTGCACGCGCCGTAGTTGATGCTGTAGAGGAAGTTGTGGTGCTGTTGAGATCAGATACTGGAGCTGGTGCAGCGAACACATGGCTCGCTGCACTTGCCAGTAACGTCAGCGTTACAACGCGCTTGAAGTTACTGAACATGAGGTCGGTCCTCGATTAGTACACTAGAACTGCGCGGCGGTTCTTAGCGTAAACTTCTTCAGATTGACCTAGAAGAAGGGGTTTCTCTTCACCGTAGCTTACGATAGAGATTTGGTCAGCTTGAACACCTAGCGCTTGTAGGTAGTTAGCCACTGCTTGTGCACGACGCTCGCCTAGTGCGATGTTGTACTCTGGCGTACCACGCTCATCAGCGTGACCTTCGATAGTTACGCTTAGGTCAACGTTTTTGCTTAGGTATGCAGCGTGTGCAGACAGCATTTCTTCGTAATCACCAGCGATTGTTGAGTTGTCAAAAGCAAAGTAAATTGTTTGAGTTTCACGAAGTGCTTGCTCTTTAAGCTCTTGTTCAGTTAGCTGAGCGTTACCGTCGATTGGTGAAACAACCGTAGTATCAACACCGTTCGCTGAACCTTCTGCTGATTGGTTAGTTTCTGCGCCAGACGCGTTTACAGCATCATCGCTTGAGCTACATGCAGTTACTGCAAGTACTGGTAGCGCAATCATTAGCCCTTTAAGAACTTTATTAAGTTGCATCTTATATTTCCTTACTATTTCTAAATTTACTTGCTATAAAAACGGAGACCATGCTGGTGCGCGTACACGCCCATTCGTGGCCGGTAATCTAGCTTTAAATCGCCCATCTATTGACACCATGGAAAGCACGTTTGTCTTGTTATAGATAGAACTGTATATGACCATACCGCCATTTGGCGCAATACTAGGAGACTCGTCGAGCAAAGTCTTAGTTAGAGTTTGTAGAGCTCCTGTTTCCAAATCTTGTCTTGCCAAATTGAAACCAGAATTACTGCGATTCACCATAATTAGGAATCGGCCATCTGGCGTAATTTGACCACCCAAGTTTTGGCTACCTTGCCAAGTTAAGCGTTTGGTCGAATTGTCGCTCAAATTTACTTGATATATTTGCGGTTGACCACCCCGATCAGACGTAAAAATCAAGGATTTACCGTCTGGATGCCAAAATGGTTCTGTATTATTTGATCTGCCGCGCGTTATCTGAGTTAACTTCTTGGTGTTTAGATCGAACACATAAGTGTGCAAGCTACCCGTTTTCGAAAGAACTAACGCTAACTTACTGCCATCAGGGGAGAATCTTGGCGCACCATTATGACGCGGGTATGACGTTACCTTTTCACGCTCACCCGTATAGATATTCATAATGAAGATTTCAGCTTGGCCGTTTTGGAAACTTACGTAAGCTAGTTTTTGGCCATCTGGAGACCACGCTGGCGACATCAGTGGTTGCTTTGAACGCAGCACCAAACGCTCGTTATATCCATCGTAGTCAGCGACGCGCAATTGATACGGGTATTGGTTCTCATCCTGAACAACAACGTAAGCGATGCGAGTTAAGAATGCACCACGCTCGCCCGTTAGCTGTTCATACACTAAGTCTGAAATACGGTGAGCATATTCGCGAAGTCGCGGGCCAGGAACGGTTGCTCGTTTGTTAAACAGAACATGATCTTTGGAGCTGACCAGTTGCCCATCGCTTAACGCTCGACTTTGGCCATTGGTCAACTGACCACGAACCACGTCAACCAATTGATAGTTAATCGTGTATGAACCTTCAGCAGTTTGAGTAATGCTACCGGTAAGCAGTGCGTCTACACCTAACGCAGTCCAGGCTTCAAAGTCGACTTCTGACTCGCTGAATGGCGTTTGTGGCATACGGTTAACATCAACAGGGCTGAACTTACCACTGCGTTGAAGATCCGATGCGATGACTGCAGAGACATCTTGCGGAAGTTTCCCTTCACCTTCCCAACTAAACGGAACAATGGCGATTGGCCTCGCGGAATCAATACCATCGGTAATGACCAGCTCAAGCGCCGCGTTAGCGATCTGTAAGCTACTCGCTACAAAAAATAAGCAGCTCAATAGCATCCTTTTTAATGTGACTTGCTTTAACACAGGACGGTTCCTTTTACTCTGGTGTTACTGTTAGGTTGATGTTTTTCAGTTGCTCAACGACATCAGGTTCATTGTCTGGCAATGGAAAGGTTCGAACTTGAGCAACTGCACTTTTCGTTGCAGCGCATAAGCGATCATCACCTTCCATTACGTTGAGACTGCTCAAGATTGCGCCTGAACCCGTTGGGATCAAGCGCAGATTAACTCGGCAGGACTTTCCCCGAAAGCTGTCCTCTATTCTTAGGTGCTGCCTAATGAGTTGCGTATAAACCGAGCCATAATGAGCAACTTGGTCGTTTACAAATCTTGCTCGAGCAGAGTTGTTATTCGCTGCTTCAGACTCAAGACCTGCAAAGATGTCATTCAATGCCGCTTCTTGCTCCTTGCGCTCTCGCTCAATTCGCTCAAGACGTTCTTTCTCTTTGCGTGCTTTCTCGGCCGCTTCTTTCGCCGCCTTTTCCTTCGCTATACGTTCTTTTCTCAGCCCTTTCTGCGGCTTCTTTTTCACGTTGCGCACGCTCAGCAGCCTCTTTCGCGGCTTTTTTCACGCTCAATTCGTTGTTGCTCAGCTTTAGCCGCTGCCGCTTCCTTAGCGACCCGCTCCTGTTCTGCTTTGCGAATCGCTTCTTCTTTCTTCTTACGCTCGGCTTCTAACTTCTTAGCCTGTTCACGCTCTTTACGAACACGCTCTTCTTCCACTTTGCGCTCTTTCTCTTTCTGAACACGTTGCTTTTCTGCCTCACGAGCGGCTTTTGCTTCTCTAGCTTGCTGCTCTTTTAGCTCGCGAATGCGTTCTTCTTCAGCACGGCGGTTCTTCTCAAGCTGCTCGCTTTCACGCCTTAGCTTATCAAGCGCTCTTGCTCTTTTTTCGCTGCCGCTTCACGCTGGCTGCGAATCTGTTGAGCCTGCTTTCGCACGAGATCTGGGTCGATGACAACGGCTTGAACCATCTGCCACTTGGCTCGGGCTTAGACATTGTAAAGTCTGTACCCCAAAGCAAAGCGGCAATCAGACCGGCGTGGAGGCCGAACGAGATCGCAAGTGGCTTAGTGTAGCTAGTTTTGGTTGATTTGAGGCTTTTCATAAATCCTATGAAACTACTGTCCAATATCCGTTATTTAATGTCCGTAAGAAGACCAACCTTCTCGATGCCTGCTTGGTTAAGCTCATCAAGAATCAAGACCACTTCTGCGTAAGGTGTCATCGCATCCCCGCCGACGGCAACAGGCGAGTCTGGCTTGAGTGACAACTCAGCTCGGACACGTACAATGATGTCTTGCAGTGAAAGTCCTCGCTGTACTTCATTGTCATTCACGCTAAGGCCTAGGTTTCCATCGCGATCGATCTCTACAATGATAAAGCTACTTTCACTTTCACCTGCTAGGTCACTGGCTGGAGTCGAAGACGAGGTCTTTGGCAGCTCGACCTCAACACCCTGAGTAATAAACGGAGATGTCGCCATAAAAATGATAAGAAGTACCAGCATGACATCAATGTAAGGCACTACGTTGATCTCTGCCGTCATCTTACGCTTTTTACGCTGATAACCTGCCATGCTTACTCCCTGCCAGCCATTGCTTGGCGGTGAAGAATGCTATGGAACTCTTCTGAAAAAGTCGCGTAGTTATGCTCAAGCTTACTTACACGGCTACTAAAACGGTTGTAGGCCATAACGGCCGGGATTGCAGCAAAAAGACCCATGGCCGTTGCGATCAAGCTTCTGCAATACCTGGTGCGACCATTTGCAGCGTTGCCTGCTTCACTTCGCCTAGAGCGATAAACGCATGCATGATGCCCCAAACCGTACCAAATAGGCCGATGTATGGACTGATGGAACCGACTGTCGCAAGGAAAGGTAAGTTGGTTTCCATATCATCCACTTCACGCGCTACAGCCACACGCATCGCGCGGCCTGTTCCTTCCATTACGAAGTCTGGTGACGCAGAGTTTGTTTTTCTTAAACGAGCAAACTCAGTAAAGCCCGAATAGAAAATTTCTTCGGTGCCTGAAAGCTCGTCTTTACGCTTTTTCACATCTTGATAAAGCACAGATAAGTCGGAGCCCGACCAAAACTTATCTTCAAACTCATCCGCGTCTTTCGCGGCTTGAGAAAGTACTTTGCTGCGTTTGATGATCATCGCCCATGAAACAACTGACATGCCCATCAGTATTGCCATGACCAGCTGAACAAGAATGCTGGCTTCAAGGAATAGGTCTAAGAAAGAAATATCAGCGGTCACTTGAGGTAAACTCCAATACGATTGATTGAGGGATTGCGGTTGGTCGCATTCGTTGATTATCGATACATGCTACCTTAACCATTGCTTTACACAATATTTTGCCATTAGGATTTGCGATCTCCTGACAAAATGTCAGGGAGGCCTTCTTTAATTCAGAAATTGTCGTTATTACTGTGAGGTGATCGTCAAGTTTTGCGCCTTGCAGGAAATCAATATCCATATGTCGGACAACAAACCCGATGTTTTGTTCAAGCAACACTTGTTGTGAAACACCAATACTTCTCAAAAGCTCGGTTCGGGCTCGTTCAAAGTACTTGAGATAGTTAGAGTGGTATACGACGCCGCCTGCATCTGTGTCTTCATAATATACGGTAACAGGCCAGCGAAATGTGGAATTCTGTAAGTCCAAAACAATTCCATTTAGATAACAAACAATTGGTGAATACTATACCGCAGTTTATTGGGGAGAGTGCAAGTTCTATTAACGGTTTTCCGACTAGAAAGGTAAAAAATTAGCACTAACTCATAGGAGTAGTGCTAACTTGAAAAATTTATCGCCACAGAGTGTCAATATTTGTTACGAGCTGTGTTGTCAGCGGCATAGTTTTCCTACGCACAAGTAAATAGACCTAAAGTAAGTAGGCCACCGTCAAATACAGCAAGATGAGTAGGCTAAAGATTGGGCTAAAGAATAGTTGCCACACCCAATGTCTTGGAGTGAAACCTATGCCAAACACCATGCTTGAGCAAAATGCCCAAATCATCAGCGGTGATATGGTGGCGTTAAAACCACCGATCGCCTCTGAGTAAACCCTAGGTTCCCACATCAGCATAGCGACATGAAAGAAGCCCAAGATCAAGGATAAAGCTCTAAACAGAGCTTTATCCAAAGGCTGGTGCACCTTGGCAATCTTTTGCGCCAAGTTACTCACTATCTTTATCCATCATCTCTGAGTGCTCTAACCATAGAGCGTTGATGATGCCGAATGCACAAGCCAAAAGTACACCCAAAATCCAAGCGAAATACCACATAATTTAGCTCCTAGTACAATGAGTTCTTGTTGTCTTCGATAAACTTGTCGTTCAGACGACCAAACATTTTGTAGTACGTCCACGTCGTGTACCCCAAGATAACTGGAACCATAACAAACGCTACGCCTGTCATCAGATTCAGAGTCAGCTCAGATGACGTCGCATCCCACATCGTCAAGCTGTGAGAGGCTTCTCTACTTGAAGGCATGATGAATGGGAACATCGCAAGACCGGCTGTAAAGATCACGCCAGCATTACCTAAACTCGATGTCAGGAATGCAAGGCCACACTTTTCAAAGCGAGACGCCAATACCGCTAGCAGCGGCATTACCACGCCTAACGCTGGTGCTAACCACATCAGTGGGTAAGCTGCAAAGTTACGCATCCACGCACCCTGTTCCACCGCCACTTCTTTATTTAGTGGTTTGAAGCTGCGCCAGTATCCAATGCGCTCGTGACAATGTAGCCGTCGATGTTCTGAATCCAAAATCCTGCCGCTACAAACGTCGCCACAGTCAATAGCCCCATCAACTGAGCAACACTTCGTGCACGGGTGTGAACTTCGTCGGTTGTCTTCATTTGAAGCCAAGTCGCACCTTGTAAGATGATCATCGACAAGCTCACCACACCACATAGCAATGCGAATGGGTTTAGCAGGCCAAAGAACGTACCATGATAAGTCGGCATTAAAAACTCGTTCAGTTCGAATGGTACACCTTGAAGAAGATTACCAAATGCCACACCAAAGATGATTGGCGGAACAAAGCCACTGATCGAGATACAAATATCCCAAGTGCTACGCCATTTTGGATCTTCAATTTTTGAACGGTAATCAAGGCCAATTGGGCGAAGCCACAATGCCGCTAGCGTTACGTACATCGCTAGGTAGAAACCTGAAAAAGACGTTGCGTAAACTAAAGGCCAAGCGGCGAACAACGCACCACCTGCTGTAATTAACCAAACTTGGTTACCATCCCAGTGCGGCGCAATTGAGTTAATCATAACGCGACGCTCGTTATCCGTTTTGCCGATAACAGGTACTAGGCACCTACGCCCATATCAAATCCATCTGTAACCGCGAAGCCTACTAGAAGAACACCAATAAGGATCCACCAGATTAATCGCAGAATTTCGTAATCAAACATTATTCTCTCTCCTTACTTATGCTTCTACTTGGCGGCTAACTTTGTCAGCAGCAGAGTGTTCACCTTGCTCGAAGTGGTAGCGACCAGTTTTCAGGCTGCTTGGACCTTTACGAGCAAACTTCAGCATTAAGTAAACTTCTGCAATCAGGAACACTGTGTATAGCGCGATGATTGCAAATAGCGATGTCCACAATTGTTGAACGGTAAGCGCAGATGCGGCTACGTGTACAGGTAGAATTTCACCAACTGCCCAAGCTGACGGCCATATTCCGCAACAAACCAACCGGCTTCAACCGCGATCCATGGTAGAGGTAGCTGAACAACGCCGCTTTAAGAATCCATGGTTTTTGTTCGATCTTCTGACGACATGTTTGAATGAACGCCGCACCAAATACGAATAGCATGATCATGCCGCAACCAACCATGATACGGAATGACCAGAACAGTGGCCATACGGTTGGAATTGAATCGTCAGCTGCAAGTTGAATTTGCTCTTCTGTCGCGTCTACTACGTTTTCTGTGTAACGTTTTAGAAGTAAGCCATAACCGAGGTCGTTCTTCACTTCATCAAACGCAGTCATGTTTTCTTCTGACTTGTCACCTGCACGGAGTTTCTCAAGCAGTTCGTATGCGTACATGCCATTGCGAATACGTACAATGTGCTCGTCACGCAGATCGCGAAGACCTGTCACCTCTTCATCAAGAGAACGCGTTGCGATGATACCCATTAAGTATGGGATCTTAATGGCGTAGTCTGTTTCCATCGTTTCTTGATTAGGAATACCTACCACGGTAAAGGAAGCCGGCGCTTCTTGCGTGTGCCATTCAGACTCAATCGCCGCAAGTTTAACGCGCTGTACGTCACCCAGCTCGTAGCCTGACTCATCGCCAAGTACGATAGTCGACAAGATAGCAGCCATACCGAAAGATGCTGCAATGGCGAATGAACGACGTGCAAAAGCAACATCACGGCCTTTCAGTAGGTAGTAAGCACTGATACTCAATACGAACATCGCACCCGTTGTATAGCCTGAAGCTACTGTGTGTACGAATTTAACCTGAGCCACCGGGTTTAGAACAACTTCAGCGAAACTCACCATTTCCATACGCATGGTTTCGAAGTTGAACTCAGCGCCTACTGGGTTTTGCATCCAGCCGTTCGCAACAAGAATCCACAATGCAGAGAAGTTAGAACCTAGCGCAACTAACCATGTTACACACAAGTGCTGACGTTTAGATAAACGATCCCAACCGAAGAAGAATAGACCAACAAAAGTAGATTCTAGGAAGAAAGCAACCAGTGCTTCAATCGCAAGCGGCGCACCGAAGATATCGCCTACATAGTGAGAATAGTAAGACCAGTTCGTTCCGAATTGGAACTCCATGGTTAAGCCAGTGGCAACGCCTAGGGCGAAGTTAATACCAAATAGCTTACCCCAGAACTTTGTCATGTCCTTGTAGATTTGCTTTCCGGTCATTACATAAACTGACTCCATGATGGCTAGCAAGAACGCTAAGCCTAAAGTCAGTGGTACGAATAGGAAGTGATACATCGCGGTGATCGCAAACTGCAATCGCGACAGATCAACAACATCAATCATGGTAGCTCCTATGTGTCGGCTGACAGACACGTATGTACATATGTGCATTTACGGAGTATTCATCCTACTCCCTTCAGCTGTTAAAACTATGAAACAACTGTTGCAAACATGATTATTAATAGTTAGTTTTTTGTTAAGCTTCAGCTAATGTAGCTGACACTAATATTAATACTTCAAGAAATCACTTTCAAAAGTTTCAGACTGGGCGCCGCTTTGATTTAAATCAACAATTGACACGCCAAAATGGGCCAAAAAACCACCAACTTGATTTAAATCAACTTAGATTTCATACAGATTGTTACACCCATGTTTCACCATGCATAAAGTAGGGATACCCATACAACATCTGTACAACATTTACTCACAGCGCGTTACTCACAAAGAGGTAGGTGAATTTGCAATTGCGTGACTTTGATCACAAAACATAAAAGCCAAGCAATAATGCTTGGCTTTGGAAAATGATTTTTCAAAAATGAGAAAAAAGCAAAAAAACTACTGTTTATCGATACCAAAGTGGAGATAAGCTCTATCTGTTGCAATGCGTCCTCTAGGTGTTCGCTGTAGATACCCTTGTTGAATTAGATAAGGTTCCAACACATCTTCAATCGTATCTTTCTCCTCACCGATGGCCGCCGCCATATTATCTAAGCCAACAGGACCACCACCAAACTTTTCCATGATCGCAAGCAGTAGCTTTCTATCCATATAGTCAAAGCCTTGCGCATCAACATCGAGCATGTTTAGAGCTCTATCCGCAACATCAGCGCAGATATGGCCATTGCCTTTTACTTCCGCATAGTCACGAACACGGCGTAACAATCGGTTTGCGATTCGAGGAGTCCCGCGAGCACGGCGCGCAACTTCTAAAGCCCCTTCCGGCTCCATTGACAAGTTTAAACAATCTGCGCTTCGTTGAACGATAGTTTTTAGATCAGCAATCTTATAATACTCAAGCCTTTGCGTGATGCCGAAGCGGTCGCGCAGTGGTGATGTTAGCGAACCTGCACGTGTTGTCGCGCCAATCAAAGTAAATGGAGGCAAATCTATTTTGATCGAGCGAGCGGCAGGTCCTTCCCCGATCATAATGTCGAGTTGATAATCTTCCATCGCTGGATACAGCACTTCTTCAACCATTGGGCTTAAGCGATGAATTTCATCGATGAACAACACATCGTTTTCTTCAAGATTGGTCAACAACGCAGCTAAGTCGCCTGCCTTTTCTAACACGGGGCCAGAGGTTGTACGAATGTTTACTTCCATCTCATTGGCGACAATGTTGGCCAAGGTGGTTTTACCTAGTCCAGGAGGTCCAAAGATAAGTAGATGATCTAAGGCTTCATTACGTAGTTGAGCCGCCTTAATGAAGATTTCCATTTGATCACGTACATGATCTTGCCCTTGATAGTCCGCTAATTTCTTTGGGCGAATTGCTCTGTCAATGACATCTTCTTCTTTAAAAACCGGACTGTCCGGTGCAATTAGGCGATCTGCTTCGATCATATTGTGTTCCTAATGGGCATTCGCTAGAGGTAATAATGGATACAGTGACACTGGTGCGCACTAACCTAAAGATTAAACCATTGACTTCAATGCTTCACGGATCAGCATTTCACTGGTCATGTCTGGCTTGGCGATCTGAGACACCACTTTAGAGGCTTGCGTTGGTTTGTAACCCAGCGCCAACAGTGCACTCACGGCTTCATCCACCGCACTCTCGGCACTTGGTGCGCCGCTGTCCATTGGTGCAGCGTCTGTTGCTGGGGTGAATAGGTCACCCTCGCCCCACCCTTTCAAGCGATCTTTCATCTCTACGACCAATCGCTCTGCCGTTTTCTTACCAACACCTGGCAACTTAACTAAGGTCGAAATATCTTCACGCTCTACACAAGACACAAATTGCATTGCCGTCATGCCAGATAGAATTCCCAAGCCCAACTTCGGACCTACGCCGTTTGCTTTGATCACTTCTCTGAATAAAGCGCGCTCTTTAACTGTATTAAAACCATAAAGTAACTGAGCATCTTCGCGAACAACAAAATGAGTATAGATGATAGCCTCATCACCAACATTTGGCAGCTCGTAAAAGCAGCTCATCGGCATTTGTACTTCATAGCCAACACCATTCACTTCAATTAATAGTTCAGGTGGCTGTTTCTCAATAAGTGTACCGCGCAGACGTCCGATCAAAATGGAATCCTTAGTTCTAATTCTATAATTTGACGATGATAATAAATAACTGGATGGATAGCCAGTAGAAGTATTTGTCGATTGACTATCTACAGCAAAAATAAAAAAGGGCCCACACAACGGTGAACCCTTACACAACTTAGAGTCGCATATTTAGCTTATGACTCGTTAACAATGATCAAGCAGACTGGCTCAGGCCTTTTAGTTTATCAAAGTAGTCAGGGAAGGTTTTAGAAGTACAACCTGGATCGTTAATGGTCACTGGCGTATCACTCAATGCAACTAACGAGAAACACATAGCCATACGGTGATCATCGTACGTATCGATTGCTGCGTGCTGTAGGTTATCTGTTGGCGTCACGACAATATAATCATGACCCTCTTCAACTTCAGCGCCCACTTTACGTAGCTCTGTTGCCATCGCCGCAAGACGGTCTGTCTCTTTCACGCGCCAGTTATACACGTTACGGATTGCTGTTGTACCTTTTGCAAACAAAGCTGTTGTTGCAATAGTCATCGCTGCATCTGGGATATGGTTGAAATCAAGGTCAACCGCTTTAAGCTCACCCACACGAGAGATAACATAGTCATCACCCCATTCAATTTCAGCACCCATCTTTTCAAGTGCATCAGCAAACTGAATATCGCCTTGGATGCTATTGCGGCCAATTCCGGTAACTTTAATTTCACCACCTTTGATAGCCGCCGCAGCTAGAAAGTAAGACGCCGAAGAAGCATCGCCTTCGACCAAGAAGTCGCCCGGCGCTACGTAAGTTTGGCCGCTTCGAATAACGAACTCTTGATAGTCGTTATTTTCCACATCCACACCAAACTGCTTCATGATATGAAGCGTAATATCAATGTACGGTTTAGAAACCAGTTCACCTTCGATCTCAATCGTAACATCAGATTGAGCAAGAGGAGCTGACATCAAAAAAGCGGTCAAAAATTGGCTAGAGATTGAACCATCAATCTTAACTTTACCGCCTTTAAGGCCAGTACCTTGAATTTTTAGTGGTGGGTAATTTTCGTTTTCTAGATATTCAACCTGAGCACCCGCTTCACGGAGGGCATCGACAAGATGGCCGATTGGAGCTCTTTCATGCGCGGTTCACCAGTAAGTACGTACTCACCCGTACCCAAACAAAGTGCTGCAGCTAATGGGCGCATTGCCGTACCCGCATTACCTAGAAAAAGCTCAAGCGCTTCTGGAGCAGCAAACGCTTTTCCTAACCCTTGCACTTCACAGACTGTTTTGTCTTCAGACAGTTTATATTCGACGCCAAGCAGTTTAAGCGCATTTAACATGTGACGAATATCGTCACTATCAAGCAAGTTAGTTAGACGAGTTGTGCCACTTGCTAGAGCGGCCAGTAGCAACGCTCGGTTAGATACACTTTTTGAACCTGGCAAATTGACTTCGCCATTAACTTTAGAAATTGGTTGTAACGTTAGGCTTTCCATTAATGCTGTCATTCCTTGGTCATTCACTGGTCTCCGGTGAAGTGAATGATGAATAATTCTTCGTACTTGCAGACTATCGAACTTTGGTTTTTAACTCCAGACCCAATCCACTAAATAAGCTGAATATTTACTCACTTAATTTGATTACAGCTTAATCAGAGCGTTCTAGTACGTAATGTCCACCCTAACACCATCGCTAAAGTACAAAATTCTTACTGGATTGCCTTTTTCAAACAACATTTGGTTATCGAAATCTTGGATAACATTAACAAGCTGACCGGATTCGGTTTCGATTAGAAGTTCGACCAGCCGGTATTCCACCACTCGGTCTCGATTCCAGTTGTTACTCGCAACGGATGCACCCGCAACCGCGCCAACCGCCGTCGCGACCTCTTTCCCTGTGCCGCCCCCAAAC
>JYJN01000150.1 GCA_003263845.1 Vibrio aestivus
ACCTTCATCTAAGATAAAGCGACCTGAAATATGTGTATCGTCCGTCTGGACAGAGCCTTGATTGGCGAGGTGATGTTCATCAACCAACATTTCGCCTTGGTAATTTGTCAGTACTGGGTTGTCGTCGACTATCTCAATCGCTAGGCCAAAGTTCTCCGATGGATCACCATCGGCGTCAATCGCAATCACTTGAAATGGAATACTGAGCGAATCAACGTCGTTAATGTGGTCAATCGGTTGGCTCAAATTAAAGGTGTACTGGCCACTATCGGAAAGCGTTAAGGTGAACACCAATTGGCCATTACTTACGCCTTGATATTGAGTGGCACCCGAGACATTCAATACTTCAGAAATCGTAATTGGAAACCCGTCAGCTAGGAAGCCATCTGTGGCACTATCTTCATTGGCCAGCTCGTATTTCACCACACCATCTGCACCTTCGGTTGTGATGAAGGCACCGGTTGCTTCAGCGCCAGTGGCTCCTATATTGCTTTCTTGTACATCGACATCACTTTGGTCAGTCAAGCCATCGATAGTTGGGATATCATCCGTCACCGTCACATTAAGAGGAGTGAGTGGCGTTGGGTCTCTATCGGTATCTTGCGCATAAATCGGCAAACTAAAGGTGACATCGTTCGTTTCCAACCCTTCCGGATGATCAAACGACTTCACCAAAGTGAAGGTGTAATTGCCTTTGTCTGTGCTGTCTTCGATCCCGAATTGATTGAATACAAAGGTAAAGATGGTAGTTTCGTTGTCGTCGCTGTTAGTTGTAAAACCCACATAACGACCGGAACTACTTGGGTCTTCGCGCATTTCTACGGTAAGACCACCAGATTTCAGTGCCCCATCGACATTGAACGAGTCCACATCGACCGAGAAAAAGTGGATATCATCTCCACCTTCTTGGTACGCGATGGAGTTGGTTAAACTCGTAACGGTAAGATCCAGGTTTGAGCCATCAGCCAAGTTCGCCTCATCAAACTCGACACTTGGTATGGTTGTAATGCTTGGCCTATCTCCATCAGTAATCGCTAATGAGATTTGAATCGTATCTGTATCA
>JYJN01000151.1 GCA_003263845.1 Vibrio aestivus
AAGTCAACAAGGTGTTTTTATCAAGGCACGACAGAGATAAATGCCCTGATAGACATCAACTTATCCATCCCACAAGGCCATATCTTTGGTGTTATCGGCTCCTCTGGTGCGGGTAAAAGTACGCTGATTCGCTGTGTAAACATGCTAGAAGCGCCGACTTCGGGTTCGATTGTGGTTGATGGCATCGATCTGACTAAGCTTAGCCAAAGCGAGCTTTGCGAAGCTCGCCGTAACATCGGCATGATCTTCCAGCACTTCAACCTGCTTTCATCACGCACTGTGTTTGCTAACGTTGCTCTACCTCTAGAGCTAGCGGGTAAAGACAAAGCGCATATTGAAGCGAAAGTAACGGAGCTGCTGGCATTGGTTGGTCTTGCTGATAAGCGTGAGAGCTACCCAGCTAACTTGAGTGGTGGTCAGAAACAACGTGTCGCAATTGCACGTGCTCTTGCTAGCGACCCGAAAGTACTGCTGTGTGACGAAGCGACCAGCGCGCTCGATCCGGCGACAACCCAATCTATTCTAGAGCTTTTAAAAGAGATCAACCGCAAGCTAAACATCACCATTCTTTTGATTACACATGAAATGGATGTGGTAAAAAGCATCTGTCATGAAGTGGCGATCATCGGCGGTGGTGAGCTAGTCGAAAAAGGTACGGTTGGCGAAATCTTTGCTCATCCTAAAACAGAGCTAGCACATGAGTTTATTCGTTCAACGCTAGACCTATCGATTCCAGATGATTATCAAGTACGTTTGCAGCCAACTCGCGTTGAGGGTAGTTACCCATTAGTTCGTCTTGAGTTCACGGGCGCAACGGTTGATGCCCCATTAATGTCACAAATCACCCGTAAGTTTAATATCGATGTGAGTATCCTAAGCTCGGATTTAGATTACGCAGGTGGTGTTAAGTTCGGCATGATGGTCGCTGAGCTGTTTGGTAACGAAGAAGATGACAACGCAGCAATCGAATTTCTGCGCGAGCACAATGTAAAAGTAGAGGTTCTTGGCTATGTCCTTTAATGCAGTTTCACAGTGGTTAAGCCTTAACAGCGACCTTCTAATCGGCGCGACGTGGGAAACCCTCTACATGGTAGGTGTTGCGGGCATCGTTGGCTTTGCGATTGGTATTCCGCTAGGCGTTATTCTGCACATCACCAAGAAAGGTGGCCTGCTAGAGAATACCGGACTAAACAGCGTACTTGGCGCGATTGTAAATATTGGCCGTTCGGTGCCATTCTTGGTGCTTATGGTGGCGATTATTCCAGTGACTAAACTTCTAGTTGGTACCTTTATCGGCACAACAGCAGCGATTGTTCCTCTGACGATTGGCGCGATTCCATTTGTTGCACGATTAATCGAAGGTGCACTGCTTGAAGTCCCATCGGGCCTAGTTGAAGCGGCTCAATCTATGGGCGCGACACCAACTCAAATTATTACTAAGGTACTGCTTCCAGAAGCACTGCCTACGATAGTGAACTCTGTCACCATCACACTCGTTACCCTAGTTAGCTACTCTGCAATGGCGGGTACTGTGGGCGGTGGTGGTTTAGGTGATGTCGCTATCCGTTACGGCTTCCATCGCTATGATGTCACTATCATGGCCGTTACTGTGGTGATGCTCATCGTATTGGTTCAGATTATTCAATCTATCGGTGACGCTGTTGTTCGCCGCGTTGATCACAGATAAACATTGCTTAACTCAATTAAGCGCAAAGCATTAGTTTCAAAAAATTAGACACACAAGGAGAAAGTCATGAAATTCAATCTTAAAGGCCTGCTGGCAATTGCCGCTGCTGCATCTGCACTGGTTCTATCAGGTTGTGGCGAGAAAGAAGCCGATACAAGCAAAATCAAAGTTGGCGTAATGGCGGGTGCTGAAGCGCAAGTTGCAGAAGTAGCAGCAAAAGTAGCGAAAGAACAATTTGGCCTAGACGTAGAGCTTGTGACTTTCACTGACTACGTGACACCAAACGCAGCGCTTGATGATGGTTCTATCGACATCAACGCATTCCAACACAAACCATACCTCGATCAGCAAGTCACTGACCGCGGCTACAAGCTGTCTATCGCTGGTAACACGTTTGTATACCCAATCGCTGGTTACTCTAAGCAAGTGACTTCAGTAGAAGAAATTGCTGACGGTTCTCGCATTGCCGTACCAAACGATCCAACAAACCTTGGTCGTTCTCTACTTCTTCTTGAGCAACAAGGTCTACTTGAGCTTCGTGAAGGAGCTGGCCTACTTGCGACAGTTCGTGATATCACGGCGAACCCGAAAAACATCACTATTGTTGAACTGGATGCCGCTCAACTGCCACGTTCTCTAGACGACGTTGCGCTTTCTATCATCAACACAACTTACGCAAGCTCTATCAACCTAACTCCAGAGAAAGACGGTGTATTTGTTGAAGACAAAGAGTCTCCGTACGTAAACCTAATCGTGTCTCGTGAAGAGAACTTAGATGCTGAAAACGTTCAGAACTTTGTAAAAGCGTATCAAACAGATGAAGTGTACCAAGCTGCGTCAGAAATCTTCCAAGGTGGCGTAGTTAAAGGTTGGTAAAGCCTGACACACCTTATTAAACTTAAACGGCCCGCAACTAGCGAGCCGTTTTTCTATCTGTGTAAAAGATTAAAGTCGATAAGATACGTAGAACAATAAGCCTCTTATATCGTTCTCGACACGAAAGGTGTAATCCTTTTTAGCCTTAATATCTAACGAGGTCGTATTGTAGGCAAAGCCCGCAGAAAAGTTATCAATAAAATCATACTCCACGCCCAATATCACATCCACTAGCAACCCAGAATAGTCATCAACTCTCAGGCTAAAGTAATCCGCAGCCGCAATCATTGAAAAGTCCTTTCCTAGTTCATAGTCCATCCTAAAGCCTATGACAGGAAGGGGCGCTAACACGTTCACAGACTCATTTACATATTCTTTTTCTATATCACCAATCAATGATGCTCTTAAGCCCGTGTCCACCTCTAGAGCGTGTATGCCAGCAGCAAAGGATAATTCGACATCTTCATTGTGATAAAACGAATAGGCATAATTAAGTTTGTAAATATCAAAATCAGCGAAGGAGTTAACGCGAGTTCCAACAAGATATTCTTTGTCTTTCCAACTCAGCCTCCGTTCAATGACTTTCTCCGCTTTTCCTCTAATCGCATAATAAGCAAATTCGACTCGATGATAATCGCTAAAGCGATATTGCGCCTTCATTCTGAAATTATGCGTTTCCGTTTCCATGCCTAAATCTTCTTCGACGTTAATCGACGCGGCAACCAACTTACCAGTTGTTGCACTCATTTCTAGATCATTTGAAGCAACAAGGTAGGTTCCCATATCCCATTGAAATTTAGGATCATTTATCGCATAAGCATTGAGTGAACATAAGGTAACTATTGAAAGACTTACTATCTTTTTCATTGAGATTCCTTTCTTTATGATGATGCTTGAGACAACTAGACTGGGCTATCTCTCGGTTACTTCCTGTACCCGACATACCATCAATATAAACAATAATATTAAAATTCAAAGTATATTACATTTAAATAACAAAGGCTTGCTCTGAAAAGAGCAAGCCTTTTTCATTGGGCAATCACACATCAGCTATTTAATGTGATCCCAAGACATATTAGAGACAATACGACAGTCATCGCATTTAAAATGAAAGATATCGTGGATAGGCTCTTCAAGTAACCACTCTCCTCCACATTTCGGACACTTACGCGCTTGCTCGTCAGCTAGGCTTTTGCCACCCACTCGATATTGGTAGTAGTAGGTTGGAATCTTAGTTAAGTATTCCATTCGCCCACGCAGATCCCAACCTCGCTTAAAAAGCACACTGTCGGCATCACAAATCTCGTGTAGAGCTGCATGTTCTGCTCGGCAGCCACCCGCCATTTGGATTTCATCACACGCTTGCCATTCTGTTTGCCATTTCACTACCGCTTTGTGGTCACCATTTAACGTTGGTGGATTGCGATACAGAGGAATCGGCAGCAAGGTTTCGCCACTTCTCAGCGGAGAACAGGTATGCACATAGGTTGTGTAGAGGATTTGCCAACTTGGCGTCTCTTCTTCAGCGGCTTCTTCCGAATTGAGATCGCGACCTAACATGCGCATTTTGGGCGCCAACAAACTCGCTTCGGTAAGGCGATTAAAACATACCTTCACAAAATCAGAATGATTTCTTGGGTGTAAGCTTTGTTCTTCAGGACAAACTACACGTACATAAAACTCCCCATCACCCATGACAATGGGAAACTCACGCCCTAGGACTTGACCGTTGTAACGCAGCGCATCCATTAAACCATTGATGGCTTTATCGACAGCGGTAATTGTAGTGTTATCAAAACACTCAAACTGAAGCTCAACAACGTACACTTAAACCACCGGCTCTAATTTATCTAGGAACTCAACAATATCAGTTGCCAGTACATCACGTTTATCAGTCCCCAGACGTTCCAGAATCACGTTACCTGACAGGTTACAAATAGAAATCACGTCTAATTCTGCATCCGTTGCGCCAATAAAAACGGTTGGCTTTAGTTTTAAGCGTCGCTGCGTGACTAGATGGCCAAGAATGTTCTCTTGCAGGCGAGTAAAATCATCGTCACTCCATACTTGAAGCAAAGTGAGCTCGTTACCCGACCAAGTCGCTTCCATATCTGCGCTGTATTGGCTGCCATAGAACGCCTTAATGTCTTCATGCAGCGTCAGTTCAATCGCATTTTCAACGTTAGTAAAATCCGCCAACTGCTCTCTTGGAAAAGCTTTCCATTCCACTTCATCGTCTCGCTTTGACTCAACACATGGCGATACAAGGTCTGCAAGCTCCTCACTCACCGGTAAGCGGTTGTGCTTTTGTTGATGGGCTTGCATGTAAGTTTGACTAAAGTTCGCTAGGGCTTGAGTGACACGTTCGGTCATGAAAATCTCCAAATTCGCCTGAGTTTGCCACCATCGGTGCATCATCAGATGACAGCCTGAGTGGGATTGCGTAAAATTCCCCATATTCTAATCTAATTCGAATTAAAGTATGAGCAAATATTCCGATGCTAAAGAGCTTGCTGGGCTAACTCTGGGTCAAAAGACTGAGTACGCAAACCAGTACGACCCTTCTCTTCTTCAACCTGTGCCACGAAGCTTAAACCGTGACGACCTTGAGTTAGGTGATACGCTGCCATTTAAAGGCTGCGATATTTGGACCATGTACGAACTCTCTTGGTTGAATGAAAAAGGCTTACCTCAAGTTGCCATCGGTGAAGTTGCGATTCCTGCGACTAGCCCAAATTTAATCGAATCCAAGTCATTGAAGCTGTATCTCAATAGCTACAATCAAAGCCGATTTACAAGTTGGGATGATGTTCAGAAGACGCTAGAAAAAGATCTGTCCGAATGTGCCGGTGAGGCGGTGGAAATTACCGTCAATTCGGTCACTGACTACACGAATCAGCCAATTGTGACCATGCAAGGCGACTGCATTGACGATCAAGATATTCAAATCGACAGCTATGAGTTTGAAGCCAACCTACTTGAAGGGGCAGCAGATAAAGGAAAAGAAGTCGAAGAGACCCTGCACAGCCACCTACTCAAATCCAACTGCTTGATCACCAATCAACCAGATTGGGGAAGTGTCGAAATACAATATCAAGGTCAACAAATCGATCGCGAAGCTCTGTTACGCTATCTCGTCTCTTTTCGTGAACATAACGAGTTTCACGAGCAGTGTGTTGAACGTATCTTTACCGACATCATGCAGTACTGCCAACCAAAATCACTGACAGTATATGCACGTTACACACGACGTGGCGGGTTAGACATCAACCCTTATCGCTCATCGACACAGTCGAAGCCGTCCCATAACAGAAGAATGGCTCGTCAATAAGGAAAACAACGAGAATGCGAATTTTGCGCTGGATGCGTCTGCCTTTGGTGGTGCTACTCTCTTTAGCCTCATTTTGGGCACAAGCTGCATTGAGTTATACCTCTCCACAGCTTAATGAAGCCAACGGTTTAGTCGATATTGTACCGATGCAAGCTAAGGTTCTAACCAATAATTACCTAGCAGAGCGCAGCCTCTCTGATAAATCGGAAAAGAGCCCATCACTGGTGACTCGAGAAGAGACCGACAGCAGAATTCGCACTCCAAGTAACACGGTTGATGCCTACCAAATTTTGGCCAGGGCAGAGTTCAACCTAGAGAATTTCCGCGCCTCTATTACTTACCTCGACAAGGCGCTCGAACTCACCGAAGAGTACCGCTTCCCTTACAAACGCTTGGAAGTACAAATCCTCAAAGCACGCTTGCGCTGGCAAATGGAACGCAACTCTGAGAAAACCAAGCAAGAGTTAGCTCTCATTGAGCAAGACTACGCGAAGGTCAGCAACCCAGAGCAATTTGCTCGCGGCGTGAATTATCGTCTTTACATGCTCAAAGCAGAAGTGGCTGCCTATGAAGGAAACATCGATCAAGCGCTAGTGTACTACGGTGAGATTAAGCCTTACGTAGACAAAAGCCCATCGCCATATATCACCATTGAGTATCATCTAGAGCTTGGCCGTACGCTGCTAAAACACCGCCTATACAACCGAGCACTATCTGAACTGCTTTATGCTTACTGGAGCGCGATTGAGGAGAACTCCAGTGCTCAGCTTGCGGAAGTGAACCGTACGCTAGGCCAGCTGTTTTACGATCGCCGTGTGTTTGATAAAGCACTAGATCACCTTTCAGAAGCCGCCGACTTCTACGACAACTACGAGCGGTCACCAATATTAGCGCGCGTACTCAAATTTATGGGTGATATTTACTACCGTCAGGGCCGTTATAACTTAGCGTTAGTGCACTATTTTAATGTCATCGACCATGAGCGAGCAGAAAACAACATTGAGCGCGTGATTGAGATTCGTCTGTCTCTGTCGGCGACGTATTTGCAACTGTACAACTATCCCCTGTCTGAGCAATACCTCAAACGAGCAGAAGATTTGCTCGAGTATGCGGAATTCCCAGAACTCAAAGCACGTGCTCTGATTCTTCAAGCTGGCTTGAACTACTACCAAAAGATTCCTGGTGCCGTCATTCCATTGGCAAACTCTGCCCTTGAGATTGCCAAAACCATGAACAACCTAGAACTAGAGAAGCATGCTTATCAAATGCTGCATTTAGGCTATGAGCAAGCGGGCAACTACCGAATGTCGCTGGAGAATCTGAAAACCTACAATGCACTAGCCAATATTCAGCAAGAGAAGTTGGACTTAATCAGTGAAGACGCCTTTAGACAGCAAAAGGAGTTCACCGAGCAAACCTTACACTATGTTGGGCAAAGCGAAGAGCTAATCGAAATTCAAGCAGACTACCGAAAATTCCAGAAAATCACAGCGACTATTTTGGTTATCGCTACCATTATGTTCTTAGTCCTACTTAGACGTGGTCATGTCATTCGTGTTCAAAAAGACAAGTTAGAAGTACTCAATGATCACCTCTTCACTCACTCGCGCTCTACGCTGCCTAACCTTCGTATGCTCACAGCGAAACTGCCTGCGTCGCTGCAAAAAAGCAGTAACACCTATGAGCAATGGCATGTGGGAGAATTAATCAATGAGCCGCTTAATGACCGACTGCGTTTCATCATGATTGATGTGCCTTTCCTGCGTAATATGTACTTACAGCATGGATACAGTGAAGGCCTGAAACTTGAGAAGTCATTCGGTGAGTACTTAAATGGAAAACTTGATCCTGAAGCGCGTATTTACCACTTCTCCGATGCCAACTTGCTCTATATCGAACCGAGTAGCGAAAACAATAAAGATCCTAAGGCGATTTTTAATAAAGTGCAGCAGTGGGTTGCTGAGTTCAAGCCAGAGCTTCACCTCAACCGAATCGTGCGAGTCGGCCTAGCGGATTACCCATTCCTGCCACGCGCCTACACTGCCGTGAATGATAAAGAGCTGCTCGATATCTTGCTCATGTCTACCGATGCCGCAAGAACACTGAGCATGAAAGAACACTCAAGCCAATGGGTTTACCTAAAAGCTATTGATAATGCACCTGCGGCAAGTATTGCGACTGGAAACATCCGCAAAGCATGTAAACACGCAATGAGCCAAGGGTTAATAAAAGTGCATTCTTCGTATCAGAATGAGGAGAGCATCAAAAAATTATTAAAAGATGCTTAAATTGCTAGCGCTCGGTCACCATATACAGTGACGTAGCTGATTATTTTGTTATTATCTATCAATCAGTAAATTAGATCTTTCTCGATCTAACGTTGTAAAGTTAGTTGTAATGGGCGTCCTCGAACAAGATATACAATCTCAACTCCATCAGGTGAAAAGTCAATTAGACAAGGTTCGGTTGACACAACGAGACACTACGCTCAAATTTAAACGAGAACAGAAGATTCTCAAGAGAATTGTGAGCGCTTTGTGCCATGCTTATGGGGACAGCGACAACTTACGTTTAAAACAGGGGCTTGCTGAGTTGCAGCAGTCATTGGAGCAGCAAAAAAGACGTAAGCGATTTAATACCGAAACTGGCGGTATTAGAGCGTATGTTGAAGCAGCAAACCATTGCGACGGAGAAACAAACCATCAATCTCGATTCCCAGATCAAACACAGTGGCGAAACTCTATTACGCGTCACAGGCTTACCTGCCAAGGTTAAACGAGACCTCCGAGACTTGCTTAGCTACTCTGAGGGTATCGACTCGACCAAATCCGATCAGGCATTAAAGCTTCTTGGAATCTATGAACGTTCAATTAAAATTATCACGGCCAACCCAGAATCTATCACTGGTGACATCAACAATGCCGCCGATAAAGAACTACTCATTAGCCTTTCTGATGAGTTGCAGCACCTGATCACCGAGCTCGATTTTGAAGGTGAGTCTGGTGAGCTGCTCAATGATATTCGGGCCAAACTGCTGATTGGTGTGAACACCCACAACTTATTAGAGCTGATTCTTCAAACTCTCAAATTGGTGATTGATGGCACCAAGTACGAACGCAAAACCTCCGAGCAATTTCTTGAGCAAATCAACGCAACCTTAGCTTCCACGCTAAAAAGCTCTAACCAGAATAGCGATCAAAGCCAAAGCTACTTTGAACAGCGTCAAGAGATGAACAAAGAACTTGATGAACTGGTCAGCGCAACTCAGTCCCAAGTAAAAAGCGCTTCAAACCTCGAAAGCTTAAAAGCCAATATCAACCCGTTACTGTTAGAAATTGCCTCTCTGTCTGAACGTCTTCACCATGCAGAAAAGCGCGAACAAACACTTATTGAGCGTATGGAATACAACAATAATCAAGTCGAAGCCATGTTCGAGCTAACACAAGATTATCGTCGTCGTTTAGAAGACCAAGCTCAGCGTATGCTGCTTGATCCACTAACAAAAACCTACAACCGTGCCGCGTTTAATGATCGTTTAGAAATTGAATATCGTCGCTGGATCCGAAACCAACACAATCTACGTATCATCCTGCTCGATATCGACAAGTTTAAGGCTATTAACGACAGTTTTGGTTACAGTGCTGGTGATAAAGCGCTGAAAATTATTGCACGAACTATCCAGAAAGAGCTGTTAGACACCGATACTGTTGCACGTTTTTCTGGCGAAGAATTCATTCTTTTGCTGCCTGAACGCGATGACAAAGAGTGCTACAAAGTCGTACAGAACATTCAGCGGAATGTGAGTAAGCTACCGTTCAAATTTAGAGACCACAGCATCACCATCACACTCTCAGCATCCAGTACTCAGTTTAAGAACTCTGATACACCAGAAGAGGTCTTGGAGCGTTTAAACCTAAGACTCAATGAAGCGAAACACATGGGTCCAAACCAGATCGTTTGGAAGTAAGTCCACAAATCAACCCTATTGACCCATATCAAAACAAGGGTTACCCCACCTCACAGACACACTCAATCTCATCATTGATACTTAAATTTCAAACAGTTATCACAGCGACTTGAGTATTCCTTTTTTAGTATTGTTTGCTACTATGAAAGAGACACAATAAGAAAAACAACGATCTCACTGCCATTCGAAAGATTAGAAAGGAGGGTCATATGATTACTCATATCAGCCCAGCCGGAAGCATGGACTTGCTTTCTCAACTTGAAGTAGAGCGTCTTAAAAAAACCGCTGCGAGCGATCTCTACCAACTCTACGCAACTGTACTCTTGCCGTGCTCAACTCAGGCAGCCACACCGACAACTCCAAAGAACTACTCGAAAAACACAAGTCTTTTGACGTTAACGTTGTCCGTCGTGAACGTGGCATCAAGCTAGAACTCAACAACGCACCGGAACACGCCTTCGTTGACGGCAACATTATTAAGGGCATTCAAGAACACCTTTTCTCTGTATTGCGCGACATTGTGTATGTGAACATGCACCTTGCTGACAATCAAAGACTAAACCTAACCAATGCCACCCATATCACCAACTTGGTGTTTGGTATTTTGCGTAATGCCGGTGCATTAACACCGGGTATAGAGCCCAACCTCGTTGTATGTTGGGGCGGTCACTCAATTAACCCAACCGAATACCAATACACTCGTGAAGTGGGCCATGAACTGGGCCTACGTGAATTGAACATCTGTACTGGTTGTGGGCCCGGCGCGATGGAGGGCCCAATGAAAGGCGCGGCCATCGGTCACTCAAAACAGCGTTATGAAGAGCAGCGCTACCTTGGCCTAACGGAACCTTCAATCATTGCAGCCGAGCCGCCAAACCCAATAGTAAATGAGCTAGTGATCATGCCGGATATCGAAAAAACGCCTTGAAGCGTTTGTTCGCATGGCGCACGGCATTATTATCTTCCCTGGTGGCCCAGGTACTGCGGAAGAGTTACTGTACATTCTCGGCATAATGATGCATCCGGAAAATGCCGACCAGCCTCTGCCTATTGTGTTGACAGGCCCGAAAGAGAGCGAGGAGTACTTCCGCTCTATTGACCGATTCATCGCCGATACATTAGGTGAAGAAGCGCAAAAACACTACGAAATTGTTATTGATGATCCAGCCAAGGCCGCTCGCATCATGAAAGAAGCAATGACGGATGTTCGCCAGCACCGCAAAGATAATGGCGACGCATATAGCTTTAACTGGTCACTGAAAATTGCACCTGAATTCCAGCTACCATTTGACCCAACTCACGAGTCTATGGCTAGCTTAGATCTGCACTTAAATCAGCGCCCAGAAAACTTAGCGGCAGCCCTTCGCCAAGCCTTCTCTGGCATTGTTGCTGGTAACGTAAAAGCGGAAGGGATAAAGGAAATTGAGCGTCACGGCCCCTTCACCATTGATGGTGATGCCGACCTTATGAAGAAGATGGATAAACTGCTCAAAGACTTTGTACAGCAAGATCGTATGAAGCTACCGGGCGGTTCCGCGTACGTACCATGTTATAAGATAGCCAATCAAGACTAGGTCAGTTTTGGCTTAAGCAAAATTTAGTCGTGAAAGATAAACATGCTGTAAGCTAGCTAATTCCTCCTAAACCATTACAATAAAGGGCGATTTTCGCCCTTTTTTTGTTTTTGCTTGCCAATGCAAAGGTTAGTTATGTCTATTCATCTTGTGATCATTGATGCTTTAAACCTCATACGCCGCGTCCACTCTGCGCAGCCTGATCCAAGCGACATTGCCAGAACCATCAATACCACCACAAAAACACTCAATCGTATTATCTCTGAGTCCAAACCGACTCACATCATCGCGGTGTTCGATCATCACTTACAAGACAGAGGCTGGCGAGCGCAAGTCCTGCCAAACTACAAACAAAACCGTAAGCCGATGCCTGAGCCCCTGCTTGAAGGTTTAGATAAAATCCAACAGGCCTGGTGGGATTTAGGAATCGACTCCCTTTTATCAGATGGTGACGAAGCGGATGATTTAGTGGCGACACTTGCAATGAAAGTCGCTAATCATGGCGAGCAAGTAACCATCATTTCAACCGATAAAGGATACTGTCAGCTGCTCTCTCCTACCCTTCGTATTCGAGACTATTTCCAGCACCGATGGTTGGACGCACCTTTTATCGAAACCGAATTCGGCGTAAAGCCTGAGCAACTTGCTGACTATTGGGGGTTGACGGGCGTTAGCTCAAGCCAAGTCCCCGGCATTCCGGGTGTGGGGCCCAAAGCGGCTAAAGAGATTCTGACTCAGTTCAACGATATTGAACAAGCTTACGCCAGTGATGAGCTTGCGCCTAAATATCGAAAAAAGTTTGATGAACACATTGAGTCCGCGAGAGTCTGTAAACAAGTCTCTGCCCTTAAAACCGATATCGAGCTGGGATTTAATCTGCAGGACATTCGCTTCCAAGCCTAATTCTATGGATTAATTGCTTGAGGAAAGCCCATCTATTGGTAATACTTTCTAACAGTTTGTGAATAACCCTATTTGAGAATCACTCTAGAGGCCATTTAGTGTCGCGCAAAAAGCTCATTCTGCTACTGTCGATAGCCGTCATCGTTGTTCTTTTCAATTTCTGGCAAGCGCCGCCCCTTATCCAAAGTTTGATCCTTCTGACAAACTCCCTAGCTACACCCAAAATTCATTCAAGCAGTATGTGGATGACACTTATCAATGGTTGATGGAAAATCGTCACTTCCAGACACCTAACAAACACGAAGAATTAGCACTTGTCATGCCTAAGGAGTGGCTTCCAGAGAAATCTAACGGACAGGCAGTGTTGTTGGTTCATGGCCTTGGCGATAGCCCTACTCTTTTGTCGATGTCGCTGAACATTTAGTGTCAAACGGCTATCTGGTCAGAACCATCTTACTACCAGGCCATTCCAGCCGCCCAGCCGATCTTGCTTTACCAGACTATCGAGATTGGCAAGCCGTTGTAGAGCATCATGTTCAGCTACTTCAAGCCAAGCAGCTCGATGTTTGGCTTGGAGCTACTCCACAGGGGCGAACCTTGTCACCAGCTATGCATCGACAGATGAAAGCATTCAAGGGCTACTGTTGTTTGCTCCTGCCTTCAGGCCAATCAACCCTCTCACAGGCCTAGCGCAATTTGCGAAGTACATTGTTAACTGGGGAACCTATCGCCAAGAAAACAACTATTTACGCTATAACTCGTTCGCTATGGGTGGCGTCGATAAGTACCATGAGTCTACCGTGCAGGTAAATGAGACTCTTGACAGCAAGCCGTATTCAAAACCTGTGTTTATGATCTTGAGCGAAGCCGACGGCACCATTGACTCGGAGTATGCTTATCAGCAGTTCTCTCAGAGAATGCCCAACAATGACAGTCACCTTGTTTGGTTGGGAGAAGTGGAAAGAGCCGATTCCAGAAGTACAACTTACTCCATGCAATTGCCCGCTTTGCATATAACAACGGGCTCGCACATGGCGATGCTCTATTCACCCGATAACACCGAATATGGCCAAAATCCAAAACAGATACTGTGCTTGAGCAAAGATAAAACACGATGCAGATCAGATGAGGTTTGGTTTGCGGAACGAGGCTATCAAACCGCAAATAAGGTCACTGCCCGCACCAGCTACAATCCGCACTTCGAAAAATCGATGCTGTGGATGAACGAAGTTATGTCGGCTGACCATTAATAAACGCAAAAGGGCTGGATAACCAGCCCTTTATTCATTAATACGAATAAGTTAGTGCGGAGAGATGTTCGACAAGCTTTGAATGTGAACCGTAATCTCTTCACGGTCGTGATACAGGTGCTTCGCCTGTAGCTTGAACTTCACGCCGTTCTCAATTAAGAAGTATTTCAGATTCTCAATATCTTCAAGCACTTCATCGTAGCGACCTTTCATCGGCAGTTTTAGGTTAAAGATGGTCTCTTTCGCCCAACCGCGAATAATCCATTCACCCATTAACTGAGCCACGCGAGATGGCTTTTCAATCATGTCACACACCAACCAAGTAACGTTCTTACGTGGTGGCTCGAACTTGAAGCCATCTTCTTGGTGGTGCTTGATTTGACCTGTTTCCATCAAGCTGTCAGCCATCATTCCGTTATCCACACAGTGAACAAACATCGAACGTTTAACTAATTGATAGGTCCATCCACCAGGACAAGCACCGAGGTCAACCCCCACATGCCTGATGCCAATCGCTCATCCCACTCTTCGCGTGGAATGAATACGTGAAACGCTTCTTCTAGTTTAAGTGTTGAGCGGCTTGGCGCATCTGCTGGGAATTTAAGACGTGGGATACCCATAAAGAACGCCGAGTTGTTGTTCGGGTAAGAGTAACCCACATAACAATGACCGGGCGCAATAAAGCAGATGTGCAGCACAGGCTTCTTCGCATGATCCTTATTGAACATGATGCCCTTGCCACGTAACGCCTGACGCATGGGTACTGTGAACTTACGACAGAATTTAAGCAGCTCTTTTGCTTCGTTAGTGTCAGGCGTTTCGATACGTAGATCGCCACACATAGGAAAAGCTTCGATATCGGCAAGCTCTGCAAGAATCGGAGAAATACGATCTTCGCTTGGCAACTCGCTAAATTCCGCAGCAACAGCAAACATTTGACGAGCAAAGATCAACGATTGGAAATCGATCGCTTTGATCAACTTATCAGCATCCCCATCTTGATAGCATTCGAACAACACAAAGCCTGTGTTCTTCTTCATACGGGGAAAACCATACACTTCCAACTGTGTTGCTTTATCCTGAATTTCACCTGCACACTCTTTTTCGAAACCAGAGCGGCAATAAAGCATTACGTGTTTCACTTGTTAACCTCGTTTATTGTTGTTGCTGCGTAAGCGAACAGCCCCCAACCTACCATAAAGGTTAGTCCACCCAACGGTGTGATGGGTCCAAACCATTTTATTCCGGTTAGCGCTAAGGCGTAGAGACTGCCACTAAAACAAAAGATGCCGATGATAAAGCAAATTGCCGCTTTGAAAAAATACTTTTGCGCTTTCGCAGGCAAATTGAGTTGAATTAGCACTGCACACAGTCCAATCGCGAACAAATGAATGAACTGATAAAGAACTCCGGTATTAAATACGTCGACTAAATAGGGGGCAATGTCGACTTTAAACCGTGGGCGGCAAATGCCCCCAGTGCAACACCGCTCAAGCCAAGTAGACCGCAGCTAAATAGTAACCACTTACTTCTCATTATTGGCTCCAAAATTATAGACGCTAAGGATAAATTCGCTCAAAAGCGCCACACATTGATTAATGTTGCCCTCTTCAGTAAAACCTGAACGCTTGCGAGGCTTGAAGCTGTGGTCACCATCATCTAGAAAAGAGACGGATACTGAGTCCGACAGTTCAAATCCTTCGAACTCAGCTTTGGTGCCAAATGTGTCTCGCTCGCCCTGTAAAATTAGGCATGGCTTAGACAGTTCAGCCAAGTGGGCGCCTTTGTAGTTTTCTGGCTTTCCCGGTGGGTGAAATGGGAATCCCAAGCAAGCCGTACCGGCAACCTTATCATGCTCTTGAAGCAAACTAGCCATTCGTCCGCCCATTGATTTCCCACCAACCACGACAGGTGAATCGGCGAACTGCTCAATGACCTCTTCAAATGCCGCTAATAATTTTGGCGCGCGATCTGGCGGGCGTTTTTTACCATCTTCCGCACGCTTTACCATATAGGGGAAATTGAACCGAACAACTTTGATCCCTTTTGCTACTAGCCCCTTCGCTACTTGCTCCATAAAAGCATGGTCCATGCCTGCACCCGCACCGTGAGCAAATATGAACAATGGCTATTCTCTTCGCCATCAATAATAAAATCAGTCATCCAATAACTCCTCTTGTTCTTTTTGTGCCTTGGCAAGCATCCAATCTCGGAAGGTTGCGATTCGGCCTGTATCTGCTTGCTTCTCATGGCAGACGACATAGAAAGCGTTCTTGGTCACCAGCATCTCATCAAATGGCGCAATCAATCGTCCGGCTTCCATCTCTGGCTGCGCCAACACGTTATTACCCAACGCAACACCTTGCCCGTGAGCCGCTGCCTGCAACACCATAGTCGAGTGACTAAAGATAGGGCCGTGATTGACATTCAAGCCTCTAAATGGTTTTGTTTAGCGAACTGCTTCCAGTCTTTTCTTGAAGTGTCATGTAGCAGTGTGTGCTGCTTTAAATCGGTTAGAGATTCTAATGGTTTGCTGCCTAGAAGAAGCGCAGGTGAACAAAGTGGGATCAGGAATTCTTGATACAGTTTATCGGCTCTTAACCCTGGCCAGTTACCGCGCCCATAGTAGATTGCAACATCCACGTCATCGGTCAACGAGCCTTCGTCCATATCCACAGCTTTGATTCTGACATCAATATCAGGCTCTTGCTGATTAAAGTCTGCTAGGCGTGGCACTAACCACTGAATCGCAAAACTTGGCGGTAAACTGATAGTCAGCGCCCCTTTCTCACTGCGCTCAAGTACTTTATCTGTCGCTTCAGCTAAAGATGTAAAAATATCTTTGATATCAAGGAAGTAGCTTTGACCTTCTTCGGTCAATAACAATGAACGATTGCGGCGGCGAAACAGCTTTAATCCGAGAAATTCTTCAAGCGCTTTAATCTGATGACTCACCGCTGCTTGTGTGACAAACAACTCTTCCGCAGCACGAGTAAAACTCAAGTGGCGAGCTGCAGCCTCGAACACTTTCAATGAGTTTAGGGGAGGTAATCTTCTCGACATAGAAACACCCAGTCATAACCATTAGTTTTTTTAATCTGAAGTATTATAATTTGTCGATTGTCTAGCGGCTAGAGAAATTCTATATTTCACCTCGTAACGAGAGCCTGAACGGCTTGATTCTCTCTAGAATCAATTGGCTCTGGTTACGATGTTGTGTTTGCAAACTCGTATTTCGAGTTCGGTAGATTTCTACCAAGATCTTGCCAAGATACTAGAGCGAGCTCTGTGCTCCTGGCGAGGTCAATACTTCCTGTATTTTGACCTGTCTGTCAAATTCTTTAGCACCGCCTACATAGGCGGTGTTTTTTTATGTCTGCATTTAAGCAAATGATGAAACTCAAGCAATAAAAAAGCGCAAGTTGAGCTTATCAACTTGCGCTTTATATCAGCATAAAAATGATAGCCTATGGGCGATACACTTTTACGTTGTTAAAGCCTTGCTCTTGAAGATACAGTGCTTGCAAGCGGCTCATTACGCCACGGTCGCAGTAAAGTAAATAGGTGCGGCTCTGATCTAAGTCGCCAAACTTCGTTGCCAAACGGAAGAAAGGAATATGTGTTACTTCCACGCCTTCAATTTCCAGTGGGCTATCGTCTTCCTCTTCAGGGCTACGAATATCCAGTACTACTGCATGCTCTTCAACCGCCGTTACTTGCTCAACTTCTGGCGCAGCTTGTTGGCTCTCTTTTTCAATTTCACGAATGTCGATCATGCGTGCATCGCGAACCACTTGCTCAAGCACTTCAAAGTCAAACTTAGCTTCTTCCGCTTCGAGCTTCTCTTTCACCGCTTTTACTGTTGGCTTCTTAGAGATCACACCACAGTATTCTGGCATCGTCTTAGCAAAGTCTTCTGTACCAATTTCACGAGCAAGATCGATAATGTCTTCTTTGTCCCAGTTGATCAGTGGACGAAGGATTAGCGTATCCGTTACGCCATCAATATGGCGAAGGTTAGTTAATGTCTGGCTTGAAACCTGACCTAATGCTTCACCCGTAACAAGAGCTTGAATACCAAACTTCTCAGCTAGCATGCCACCAGCGCGCATAAACATACGCTTAAGCACAACGCCCATTTGGCCGTCATCCACTTTCTCTAGAATCTCAGCCACGACTGGCTCGAAATCTATCGCTAAGAACTTAACCTTGGCGGATGAGCCATATTTGTTCCACAAGTAGTGCGACACTTGTTTAACGCCGATTTCGTGCGCGGGGCCGCCTAGGTTGAAGAAGCAGTAATGGGTTTTCGAACCACGTTTGATGTGTAGGTAGCTGGAAACACCCGAATCAAAGCCGCCAGAGATAAGGCTAAGTACATCTTCTTGGGTACCCAGAGGGAAGCCGCCTAGACCTTTATGACGCGCAATGATCTGGTTTAGCTTCTCGCTTGCCACTTCAATGTTGACAGTCACATCCGGTTTAGAAAGTTTTACTTTCGCACTCTCTACCGCTTGGTTAAGACCGCCACCTACATAGCGCTCAAGCTCGATAGAAGTAAAGTCATGCTTACCACGACGTTTAGCACGAACCACAAATGTCTTGTTTTCGATTTTCTCACGATTAAGTACGAGAACTTGCTCGAAAATATCGTGCATGTCTGTGAATTCTGACTGCTGAACCTCAAGAACATGGTGAATGCCTGGAGTGTGAGTCAAGATCTCCAACACTTCGTTGTAGAACTTGTCACTTTCAGAGGTCACTTCAATGTGGTCACGACGGTTAAAAACCGCGACAGACTCAGTACGACGTTGAATGATGATTCGAATATTACATTCAAGGATCCTTGTGAAACGCTTACGCACTGATTCACTTTTTACAAAAATTTCCGGATGGGGTTTTACAATAAATTTCATAGTTCACTTCACAAGGCTTGCCGTAATATTCGGCATCAACTACCGCATAACATCATTTCAGATTATAACGGCTCGTTTATACAGCATAGTCGTCATCGACCACTAAGGGCGCAAGATTATACATGATGGAGAGGTCAGAAAAAAGGCGAGCTCATCGCTCGCCTTATCTAATTTACTGAATGCTTGGGACTTCGTCGCTGTAGAGCGGCTCCCCTTGCATGATGCTGATTTCAACCCGCCTGTTTCGAGAGCGCTGTGCTTCAGTATCATTTGGCCCAAGTGGTGCGGTATCTGCCATACCTCGTACTCGCAGCCTCTGATGAGAGAACCCACGCACTTTTTCCATTTCCTGCGCGACCGATACAGCCCGTTGCGAGGATAGATCCCAGTTTGAACGATACAATTCTGAGTCCAAACGCTGATCATCAGTATGACCTGAAATACGCACAATACCTGGCACATCTTTTACTAAATCCGCGATTTGGCGCACCAAAGGACGGAATTTTGGTTGTAAGAATGCCGAACCTTCAGGGAACGCGCCTTTTTCACGAATACGAATAACAATCTGCTGACCCAAGTTCTCCACTTCGATCGCCCCTTGTTCAATTTCTCGCTCTAGCGCCTTCTTGATGCTTTCCATCAAGGTTTCAAGCTCTTCGGAAAGTTCAGCCGCTTGCGTTTGTTGACTGTCCGATTCCGAATTTTGGTTATTCTGAGTGGAGGTATCTGGCGATTGACCACCTGTCATCTTACCTTGATCGCGCTGAGTACCACCCGCCCGATCAGACTCACCTTCGTGAAACTCTAAAGTTTGCTGCGTAATATCAATCGTTTGCTGCATGATAACATCAATCGGAGTTGGCTCTGGTCGACCAGGGCGAAACTCCTGCGCAATCACACTAGTACCTTTTGGAATATCTTTCACTTCCAAACGGTTTTGAACACCAAACGCAAACTTCATGGAACCTGCGATCTGTTTAAACTTCAGTACATCCATCTCGGAAAACGAGAGCAGAAGTACGAAGAAACACATCAACAGTGCCATCAAGTCAGCAAATGTACCCATCCACGCAGGAAGGCCGGGAGGGGGACATTTACACTTTTGCTCTTCCATTGCGTCTCCCCTTACTCGTTATCGATATCAAGAGCACGCTTACCTTCATTGAGGTAGTTCTTCAGGTAGCTGTCGATAACACGTGGGTTCTGACCATCTTGAATCGCAAGGACACCATCCATCACTAGACGACGATTCAACGTTTCTTGTTCACGGCGCAAAGACAATTTGTCGGCAATTGGGAAGAACACCATGTTTGCCAAAATCGCCCCGTAAAGTGTCGTCAAAAGTGCTACCGCCATCGCTGGACCGATGGCTTTCGGGTCGTCCATGTTGGAAAGCATCGCAACCAGACCAACAAGTGTACCGATCATCCCCATCGCGGGAGCTACATCACCAAAGGCGCGAAATACCGCCGTACCAAACTCATGGCGCTCATCGGTTAAGGCTATGTCTTTTTGCAGTGCCGCACGAACCACATCTGCATCGTGACCATCCACCAGCAAGTCGATGCCTTTTTGCATAAAGCTGTTGGTAATTTCCATCTCTTCTAGAGCTAGGAAGCCACCTTTACGCGCAGCGTCTGCCATCTCAACCACTTTAGCAATCAGGTCTTCAGGTTCGTCTGCCTTAAACATGAACGCTTTACCGGCAATCTTAAACGATGCGAAAAACTGCCCCATGGTAAATTTCATCAATACAACAAAGGTTGAACCGCCCACTACGATGAGAATCGATACCGTATCGATAAACATCGAAATGCTGCCCCCTAGAACCATCGCCATAATTACGAAAGCGAAGCCACCTATCAGGCCTAATAGCGTTGCTAAATCCACAAAGCACTCCCCATGCTGAATATAAAGCTGTTCTTAGACTAAATTAATTATCGGCAAGATCATAAGATCTTTAAGAATTTTATTTGGTATTACCTTCACACTATTCCTTAAAGACCCTCAATAATCATAGCTGCTTCACCCTAAAAGCGCGTATTGAGAGCCGCTTCTCAGCAATTAGACACCGAGGATGTTTCAAAACATGGTGAGGATTTCTATTTTTGTGACAATTTTGCTCGGTTAAATTTGACCATACTCACAGGCTAAGGTAACTTTCGTGCATCTCTCCCTATGAGAAAGAATTATGGCAAGTAAGAAACCTGAAAACATGTCTTTCGAGGCAACTATTGAAGAGCTCGACACCCTAGTCGAACAGCTTGAAAATGGTGACCTTGCCCTTGATGATGCACTAAAAAAATTCGAGCGTGGCATTGCCCTTGCTCGCGCAGGCCAAGGCAAGCTATCTGATGCGGAGCAACGTGTCAGCATTTTGTTGAACAACGACGACGAGACGCCACTGAGCGACTTTGAATCTCAGCCTGAATAACGAGTTAAAGTACCCCCTATGATTGAGGCTCTAACCTCCTATCAAACGCGAAACAATCAACAGCTAGCCAAATGGTTAGACGAGCTACCACACCAGCAGCAACCGCTTATTGAAGCGATGCGCTACGGCCTGCTGCTTGGTGGCAAACGTGCTCGTCCATTTTTGGTTTATATCACTGGCAACATGCTTGGCTGTGGCGACGAAGCGTTAGACACTCCGGCCTCTGCTGTTGAGTGTATTCACGCATACTCTCTGATCCACGACGACCTTCCTGCGATGGACGACGACGATCTGCGCCGTGGGCAAACCACTTGTCACATTAAGTTTGATGAAGCGACAGCCATTTTAACTGGTGATGCTTTGCAAACCCTCGCTTTCACGATTTTGGCTGAAGGTGAGCTTGAACTAAACGCTGAACCGCAACGTATCAATATGATCAAAGCGCTTGCTCAAGCTTCAGGCGCACAAGGTATGTGCCTGGGCCAAGCTTTGGATTTGGCTGCGGAGAATCGCTCTATTTCATTAGAAGAGCTCAAAGAGATTCACCGCAATAAAACCGGCGCTCTAATGAAGTGTGCAATCCAATTGGGCGCTTATGCAGCTGGAGAAAAAGGCGTGGCGGTACTTCCGCAGCTTAACCAGTTTGCTGATGCCATTGGACTCGCTTTTCAGGTTCAAGACGACATTCTTGATATTATTAGTGACACTGAAACCTTGGGGAAACCACAAGGTTCTGATGAGGAATTAAACAAGAGTACCTATCCCGCTTTGCTAGGATTAGAGGGTGCACAGCAGAAAGCTCAATCTCTTTTGCAAGAAGCACTACACGCATTAGAAGCAATTCCTTACAATACAGAGTTACTTGAACAATTCGCCCGATACGTCATCGAGCGCAAGAACTAACACAATAAGCGCGCAATTATATGACCCTTGATATTTCAAAATATCCCACACTGGCCATAGCCAATACACCCGATGAGTTACGCAGCCTACCTAAAGAAGTGCTGCCAACTCTGTGTGATGAGCTACGAACTTACCTGCTCAACTCGGTAAGTCAATCAAGTGGACACCTAGCATCGGGGCTAGGTACGGTAGAGCTAACCGTTGCCCTGCACTATGTATACAACACGCCTTTTGATCAGCTGATCTGGGATGTTGGCCATCAAGCCTACCCACACAAAATACTAACGGGCCGCCGTGAGCAAATGTCGACTATTCGCCAAAAGGATGGCTTACATCCTTTCCCTTGGCGGGAGGAGAGCGAATATGACACTCTTTCTGTCGGCCACTCTTCGACTTCTATCAGTGCTGCGCTGGGTATGGCGATCAGTGCCGAGAAAGAAGGCAAAAATCGTAAAGTTGTTAGCGTAATCGGTGATGGCGCAATCACTGCTGGTATGGCTTTTGAGGCCATGAACCATGCAGGAGACGTTCACTCAGACATGCTCGTTGTCCTAAATGACAACGAAATGTCGATCTCAGAAAACGTTGGCGCTTTGAACAACCACCTTGCTCAAGTGTTATCAGGCAACCTTTACACCTCAATTCGCGAAGGTGGTAAGAAGGTTCTTTCTGGTGTACCGCCAATCAAAGAGTTGGTGAAACGCACCGAAGAGCACCTAAAAGGTATGGTTGTACCGGGCACTCTGTTTGAAGAGCTAGGTTTTAACTACATTGGTCCAGTCGATGGTCACGATGTAGTAGAACTGGTCAAAACTCTGCGCAACATGCGCGAGCTGAGCGGCCCGCAGTTCTTGCACATCATGACCAAGAAAGGCAAAGGTTATGAGCCTGCAGAGAAAGATCCAATTGGTTACCACGGCGTGCCTAAATTTGATCCTAGCCACTCCAAGCTTCCAAAGAGTAGCGGTTCTAAGCCGACTTTCTCTAAGATCTTCGGTGACTTCCTTTGTGATATGGCAGCGCAAGACCCTAAGCTTATGGCCATCACACCAGCAATGCGTGAAGGTTCGGGCATGGTGCGTTTCTCCAAAGAGTACCCAAGCCAATACTTTGATGTTGCGATTGCTGAACAGCATGCCGTGACACTGGCAACAGGTATGGCAATCGCTGGCAACAATCCGATAGTCGCGATTTACTCTACCTTCTTACAGCGCGGTTACGATCAGCTTATTCATGATATCGCGATCATGAACCTACCGGTTATGTTCGCCATCGACCGAGCAGGCTTGGTGGGCGCAGACGGTCAAACACACCAAGGTGCCTTTGACTTGAGCTTCATGCGCTGTATTCCAAACCTGACTATCATGACGCCCGCAGACGAAAATGAGTGTCGTCAGATGCTATATACAGGCCACAAACATTCTGGCCCTAGCTCTGTGCGTTACCCACGTGGCTCAGGTATGGGCACGACTATCAAGTCTGAGTTTACTGAACTTGAGATCGGTAAAGGCCGCATGATGAGAGACGGTGAAAAAAGTCGCTATCCTTAACTTTGGTACTTTCCTACCGAATGCACTCGAAACGGCTGAAGCGCTCAATGCGACAGTAGCAGACATGCGATTTGTTAAGCCTCTAGATGAAGCGCTTATTACCAAACTGGCTAATGAGCACGATGTACTTGTCACGCTGGAAGAGAACGCCATTGCGGGTGGCGCTGGTGCTGGTGTCAACGAGTTCTTGATGAAAAAGAAGCTACTTAAACCAGTATTGAACCTCGGCTTACCTGATCACTTCATTGCTCAAGGCACCCAAGACGAGCTTCACCAAGAGCTTGGTTTAGACGTGCAAGGCATCGAGAAATCTATCCGCGACTATCTAAACAAGTAAGCCTTATCTTTCTATAGGTAGTGGTTCTATAGGCACTAGTTCTACAAATAGTGGTTCAATCAGTAATAGATCAAGCAAAAGCCCTCTTCGGAGGGCTTTTTTGTGTTTGGGCATTTTTAATTCCTCCGCATCAACAAAAGTCACATAAATAAGAAATTAAACTTATTTTGTTGCATTAATTTTAGACCTAGATCTCATTAAGATTTAGTTCCAACCGATAAATTTGTAACCTTGTTTTTACAAAATGACTCGCTAAGGCATTCATTGTTGACGGAATGGGAATCCTGATATGAAAGAAGTTCAATTTAGAACCATAGACAAGCTGTTTATCAAGATGTCTATTAATGACAAAATTTGGGTAATCTTCGCGCTTTTCCTAGGCGCCATTGCCGCTATCGCGAGTGGTCGATACTATCAAGAAATCAGAACGCTAGAGCAAAGTACAATCCAAGCTGCGCAGCACCAGCTCAACGGCGTTTTAAGTGTCGGCTCGCCAGAAGATATTTCTAAGCTCTCCAATGTATCGGCGACTCATTCTTTGCAAAGCCCGAGATATGAAGATGGCATAGCCACCGTCACCGCTCAGTCATCAAATGGTCAGATTTACCAACTGGTGCTAAATAATAACAAGCAAGCAGTAGAAACACGCTCCCAAGCCCTTACAAGCTTTGCTTTGAGCTTCTTATGGATGATTCCATTCGGTATTTTTTGCTATTGGGTAGCCACGTTCTTAGGTGGGGCGCTTTGGGTTCTCTACACAACCACACAGCGCATTGGTGAAGGTGACCTTACTTCACGTTTGGGTTTCCACCCTGGACGCGACGAATTCGGCACCATCGGTTGTGCACTCGATAAAGCTATGGATACCCTGACGGATCTCGTGGTGACGGTAAAAGGAAGTGCGAGCACTTTAAGCGAGACGTCGGCCTCATTTCAACAAGAGATGACGCTAAGTGAAGGCCAAATCAGCCAGCAATATGCCTCGCTTGATTCGGTGGCCACTGCTATGGAAGAGATGACCGCCTCCGCTAAAGAAGTTTCGAACATTTCCCAGCTGGCTACCTCACAAACAGAGAACGATGCTCAGCATATTGAACTCAGCTCTTCTCGAGTTCAATCCGCAATCAGTGAGATCACTCGTCTGTCAGACTATATCGGCAAGGCATCAGAGTCCGTCGCCAGCTTAACGGAAAACACCACCCAAATTAACGAGGTGATCACCACCATTAACGCCATCTCTGAACAAACCAACTTGCTGGCACTCAACGCGGCTATTGAAGCTGCGCGCGCGGGCGAGCAAGGCCGTGGATTTGCTGTTGTTGCTGATGAAGTGCGAACGTTAGCAAGTCGAACGCAAGCGGCGACGGTGGAGATCCAGTCTATGATTGAAAAGCTGCAATCTGAGACTCGCAGTATTGCCTCAATCACCGAGCAAACGGTAAGCCAAGCGAAAACCAGCAGTGATCTGGTGGCTGATATTGGTAGTGATGTCCAGTCTATCTCTGACTCTGCACGTTCGCTTATGGATATGAGTATTCAAATCTCAACATCTGCTGAAGAGCAAAGTGCGGTCGCCAATGATATTGCGACGGAACTCAGTGACATTCGAACCCAATCCAACACCATTCGTAGTGTCGCCGAGCAGTCGTCTGCAGGCGTCGCTAACCTGACTCATGCGTCGGTATCACTAGCCGATATTTTGAAAGGCTATCGAACACAATAGCGGCTGTACTCACCTTCACCATTTTCTCGAATATCCCTATCTAGCACAAAGCCCTCGTCAGAGGGCTTTTTATTTCTATTAAAAGTTCGATTGAAAGCAGTTAACAGACTCGCAAAAACAGTATTTTACTCAATATATGCAACATTGAGACATCGCCATCCATAGGAAACTTGTTACACTCTCGGCCGCAAGCATATTGACGTGTTTGCATTTAAGCCACTTATTGATTTTTAAGGATAAACTATGAAAAAGCTTGCGATCGTAGCAGCTATCAGCCTGTTAGCTTCTGGCTGTGCGCAGCAGTCATTTGTTGTTGCTCCCTCTCAAAACGCAGCTGAAGCGACTGAAGTAACAACACACCACTTCTTCATCTCTGGCCTTGGTCAAACAGAAACAATTGATGCAGCTAAAGTGTGTGGCTCTCTAGATAAAGTTGCGAAAGTGGAAGCTCAACACACTTTCCTAAACGGCGTTCTAGGCTTAGTTACGTTCGGTATCTACACACCACGTGAAGCGCGCGTTTACTGTAAGTCATAAGTTTTGACTCTGCTCACCGCCACTCTTATCGCGTGGCGGTGGACAAATCTCACCTAAGTCTATTTGCACGTGTATCTACTGCGGCATTTCCCAATCAAATTCCGCACACAACTTCTGCCAAGTCTCATCAACATCCGCTTTCATCACTAATTTTTCGCCCGTAAAAGGATGAATAAATTCCAACGAAGATGCATGCAACAACAAGCGATGCGAGTCATAAACCTCTCGGAATAGTCGATTATGCTTACCATCACCATGGGAAGTGTCACCAACAATTGGGTGGCGGAGATGAGCCATATGGCGGCGAAGCTGGTGCTTGCGGCCCGTTTTGGGTTTCATCTCCATCAAACAGTAACGGCTGGTTGGGAATCGCCCTGTGGAATGAGGCACTTCTACTTTAGCTAAAGGTTCGTATGCGGTAATCGCTTCTTGCGCCTCTTTATCTTGACTCGCAAACTTATCTGCAATTTTATCTAGCTCTACCTTCAGCGCATAATCCAGTACGTCGCCCTCTTCTATCCAGCCTCTCACGATGGCGTGATAGGTTTTCTCCATTTCATGATTGGCAAACATAGGCATGACTTGCGAAGCCACTTCACTGGAAAGAGCAAACACTAAAACACCAGACGTTGGCCTATCGAGTCGGTGCAGCGGAAACACATGCTGATCGATCTGATCGCGTAAAGTCTGCATGACAAACTGAGTTTCATGCTTATCGAGCCAACTGCGATGAACTAACATGCCTGCGGGTTTGTTTACCGCCACAAAATACTCGTCTTGGTAGATGATCTCTAACATTCGCGGCATACCTCATCGATTTGAGTTAATACTTTGAGCACAGCTGGCTTAGGTGCCTCTAACCATACTTGTTCAAAATAAGGCGTGACAGAAAAGCCACGTGCAGGGGAGCTTCAGAATGACATAGAAGCGTCATTTTTGGGATGAATATCCACTGGAGCCACTGCTCTGGCTGTAGAGTATCGACGGCGAAAGGTTGCTGGCTTGCTAATGCTTCATCACTAGGAGTATCAACCTGCCACAAACCTTGATCGTTCAAAGTTTGTTCCAATGTGACTAACAGGTTAAGAAGTTGGCTTTTTTGTGTCATCAATCACTCAGTTATTTCAGTTACGACCTTGAAAACGGGCCATAGGATACCATCTATAAGGGAAATAATCTTAAGGTGTACTCGACAATGGATACCATTCATACTCTGACCCAACTGCTGCAAAACAGTGGCTGCCAATACCAAATTTATGACTTGGGTCGCCGCATTAAAACCATCGACAACTCGTTGTTTGAGAGTGTCGAAAAGGGTCAACAACCGTATCCATTTCCTCTACAACGTAAAGCCCACCTCGCCATTGCTTATTGGAATGAGCAAAATCAACCGTGGATTTGGTTTCTCAAGTTTGACCTCGACGAACGCGGTCTGCTCAAACACGCTGATATTGGCAATTTCTTAAAATACGTCCTTGAAGCCATGGGCACACGCCTTAATCATGAGATAAGCGACGAACAGCAAGAGAAGCTATCCAACAATCCTTACACGTTTAAGCCTAAAGACGACAAGTTGTCAGTATTTAATAGTCAGATACGAGCCAATCTATCTCTGCCAGCCAGTCAATACTACGAGCATACTCAGCATTACTTTTCGGGTGATTTAGGCTGGGAAAATTGGCAGACCGTTGGCCTGCAAGGCATTACAGATATCTGTGCTCGCTTAGACCAAGACCAGAACGCTCTAAGTATTTATAAAGCGTTTAATCATCTACCCAATGAACCGCGCTATGCGCTGCTTGGTGCATTAGAACACATCGACATTTCGGATAAAATCGCAGGAAAAGTGGCTGATGCGGCAAACGCAGAAATTGCAAAATCGACGCCAGACATCTTTTTACTGTCGGCATTAGTACGTTCACTTTCTGGGGCATCAATCGACATAGCGAAACCCGTATTAGACAATATATTGGCAAGCCCACTACTCAGTCACCAAGAGGTGTTAATTGGCGTGGCTGGTCGAAGCTGGCATTTACTGCAAGATGCGTCGATCGCCGAAACTTTCCTACTGCGTTTGGCTCAAACGGGTAATCAGCCTCTGTTTAATCAACTATTTGCCGATCTAGTGATGCTTCCGGAACTGCGTATGGTGCTATTACCACTTCTGCACTCAAACCCATCTCCAGAACTGGCCAAAGCGCTGGTTCAATTGCAACAATCAACAAAGGCATAACGCCCATGATTGGAGATTTAATCGCGATTCTTGGCCTGAGCTTCTTGTGTTTTTTGTTCTGGCAGCAAAGGCGTCAGTCAGAGCTCGCCAAACTAGCCATCAGTCGTAAATGCGATCAACTGGATCTGCAATTGGTTAGCGTCGCTTTTGGACAGCACAAACTAAAAACGCCAGCAGGTAGCTGGCGTTGGCATACAGTGTATAACTTTGAATTTTCTGCACTTGGTGATGACTGCTACCAAGGTGAACTGACTATGATAGGCTTCCGACCAATGAAGTTTGATCTCCCGCCTCACCGGATGTAGCTTGCTCAGCACTATACATAAACTCTAAGTATGGCCCATGTAGGTCGCGCCTTTCCCCAACTTGTTGGAATCCCAGCTTCTTCAGCAACTTGATTGAAGGCGTATGACCGACATTCGCCGTCGCAATCACTTTATCAAGTTTCAATTCTCGACACGCCTTAGGGAAGAACGCTTTCAAGGTTTCCGTCGCGATCCCTTGTCCCCAGTGCGCTTTATCAAAAATAAAACCAAGCTCTGGGATGTCGCCATCTTGGGAGATAAACAAGTGCCCCATATATTCACGAGTTTGGCTGTCTAACACCGCCATACTATAAATACCCTCGTGATTGATGACCTTTTCAAACAGACGCTTAGCGGAAGACACCGTATGAGGCCCATTCATTTGCGCACGATTTTTCGCGCAGCAATTAAGCATTAGAAATTCTGATTGTAACGACTCAGTATAAGGGAGAAGAAAGGTTCTTCGGGTTACTATAGTCACATCACATCCTTGATAAGCACAAGTAATCTAAACCCACCGTATAGCGCCAAGCTAAACAGTGCATCATGTAAAAGCCGAAATTTTAACCTTCTGAGTTTTTGAAATATTGATCTAGATAGGAATCGAACTCTGCAATTAATATTTTTATAAGTTATTGAGAGTATTGGACAAGAAAAGCCCTAACACTTGCGTATCAGGGCTATATTCTTACTCGCAGCAATCCTGCTACTTAATTGGGTGCTCCATGCATCTTCCATAATAGCGGCTGATTCCGTTAGCCAATTCCTTACATCGCCATCCTAGCGGTGTCCTATCATCCTGATTACTAACTTCCCGTTAGTGAACATCACTTGTTCCTTGAGCGGTGTCCTTGGCATCATCCTGATGTTGTCCTGCCTCAATCTAGAGGTGTCCATTGTCAATCCATTGAGGCTAGCATCCTACTAACCTAAATATCCAACAGCGTATCCTTACAATGTCCATTCCATTTACTGCTTATCCTAAGCAGTAGTGCTTCATCCTGAAGCTGACCATTCCTTGGCTCTTTCCAGTTCCGTGTCTACTTCCTTTCGACAGGGATAAATTTATCAGATCCTAATTATGGAACAAGAGAGCGAATGCAACGGTTACCCTTAACAAACATATAACACCTTATTTTTCCTTACTTTTCATGAAGATAAATTGATAGGAAGATAAGGACTTAAGCACAAAATGATGTTGTCTTACAGCGAATGTGCGAGATCTCTTACAACCCGATTCCAATTTTGATATTCGCTATCCCCCTGCTGAACCAGTATTATTAAGAAATATACCCAAGTGACTTCAAGATACAGGATTCAGAGCGTTGTCACGGGTTCAAGTTCAAGGCAAATGACGCAGCGGAATAACAGCTTCTTTCCAAGTCATTTAACGTAGAAATCGAATCCGTGATACGCTCCCGAAGGGCGAGTTTGCCTAGCTCGCACACTTTGTTAACGATTCTCAATTTAGAACCACTAGATTGTCGACTCGTTGCCGCGTTTGCAAACTAGGCAATTCTCGCTGAACCACGCATCTTGAGGTTACTTGGGTATGTGAAAACTAAGGAGTTTGAAATGTTGACTCAAGACGTCACCAAAGAGTTGGAAGCCATTTTGGCTGGGCTTGCAGAGCAAGGGAAAGAGCCAACTGTCGCACTAGTCAAAGCTCGATTGAGTACCTCTGTCCCAATGCCTGCATTGATTACCACAATAAAGAGTTGGAAGAGCGCCAATCGCGTACCTAAAGTAGAGGTAAGTGCAGAACCAAAATCCGACGCAGACAGATTTGCCGATTTGGAAAAGAAAATTCAGGCGCTCACACAGCGTGTCGTATTGCTTGAGCAACAACTAAGCGAGAAGTCTTAATGAAAATTTGGGTCGATGCCGATGCCTGCCCTAAGGTCATCCGTGAAACCATCGTGCGCGCAGCCGAACGCACTGGCGTAACATGTACCTTTGTGGCCAACCACGCAATTCCACTCCCCAAGCGCAACAACATACATTCGCTTCAAGTGCCAAGCGGCTTTGATATTGCGGATAACGAAATTGTACAGCGCACTGAACCTGGCGATCTGGTGATTACATCCGACATCCCGCTTGCCGATGAGGTGATCACCAAAGGTGCGCACGCGCTTAATTCACGCGGTGAGCTTTATACGAAAGACACCATCAAAGCGCGACTCAATATTCGTGACTTTATGGATACCATGCGTTCAAGTGGTGTTCAAACCGGTGGACCACCAGCTTTATCTCAAACCGAACGGAGAGAGTTCGCTAATCATTTAGATAGGCTTCTTGCCAAGCGTCCCAGATAAATCCCCCGATTACCTCATAAAAAAAGCCAGCATCACTGCTAGCTTTTTTTATTCATTGACTATCTTTCACTATTAAGGCGTATAGAAGGTCGCTGCACCTGGACCAACAGGTAAACCTAGTAGGAATACCCAAATGTAGAACAGAATACTCCAACCAACCAAGAACACAATTGAGTACGGCAGCATGGTCGCGATCAACGTACCAATGCCTAGATTCTTCATGTAGCGCGTTGCTACCGCAAGGATCAAGCCGAAGTAACTCATCATAGGCGTGATAATGTTAGTTGTGGAGTCACCAATACGGTATGCCGCTTGAATCGTTTCCGGTGCGTAGCCCACAAGCATCAGCATAGGAACGAAGATTGGCGCTGTTACAGCCCACTGTGCAGAAGCTGAACCGATCATTAGGTTAATGAAACCACACATCATAATGAAGGCGAAGAACAGCATTGGACCCGTTAAACCGATGGTCTGTAAGAAGTCTGCACCCGCTACTGCGAATACTTGACCAAAGTTTGTCCAACGGAAGAAAGCAACAAACTGGGCAGCGAAGAAGACCAATACAATGTAAAGACCCATCGAAGACATCGATTTCGCCATTGCGTCAATCACATCGCGGTCATTCTTCATCGTCCCCACCGTCTTGCCGTAAACAAAGCCAGGGATGGCGAAGAATACAAAGATGAAGGCAACAATACTTCTCAAGAATGGTGAGCCAGCGATTTGGCCATCAGCCGTACGTAGAATGCCGTCAGCAGGAACAACAGTCCAAGCCAGCAGAGCACTTACTACTAGAATTGCAATACCTGCAAACTTAAGACCTTTCTTCTCAATATCGGTCAGTTTACCCATCGTGTCTTGAGATAGGTCTTCTGCCGCTTCTTCATCGTTGTACTTACCAAGTTTTGGCTCGACAATCTTCTCAGTAACAAAAGCACCGGTAATTGCAATGAAGAAAGTCGAAATGAACATGAAGTACCAGTTCACTTCTGGACCAACCGTGTAAGTTGGGTCAATCATTTGCGCAGCAGTTTCAGTGATACCAGAAAGTAGCGGGTCAACCGTACCGATCAAAAGATTCGCTGAATAGCCACCAGATACGCCGGCAAACGCAGCCGCAAGACCAGCAAGTGGGTGACGTCCTAGAGAGTGGAACAACATTGCTGCTAAAGGAATTAAGACAACATAACCCAGCTCAGATGCTGTATTCGAAATAATACCGGCAAAGACAACCGTAACGGTAACCATACGCTGAGATGCGCCCATCACCATACCGCGCATAGCAGCAGATAACAGACCTGAGTGTTCAGCAATAGCAACACCAAGCATTGCCACCAGTACCGTACCAAGAGGGGCAAAACCTACAAAGTTTGATACAAGATTGGTAACAATCAGCTCGAGGCCATCGGCGTTTAGTAGGCTGACTACATGAATCATACCATCAGCGGCACGGCCGCTTGCGCCCTCAGGACGAGGGTCCATAACAGAAACGCCAAAGTAACCAGCGATTCCAGAAGAGATTAATATTGCTAAGCAGAAGATAGCAAATAGTGTGATTGGGTGGGGTAACAAATTCCCCAAATATTCAACCGCATCAAGGAAGCGTGTAAAAAGTGGCTTCTTTGGCGAGTTCTGTTTAATTGAAGCAGATGAACTCATCTGTTCCCTCCTTGTTGTTATTCCTACGCATTGTGACAATAAATGCGACAAAGCGAGCGCAGAGTACTTGAGCAAGCTAAGAAACAGAAACGCAAGATGTAAGCAAACGTTTCATTTGGACGGATAGTTCACCAAAATTAAACAATAAACCAGAGAATATAACTAAAAAAACACAATCAAACATATAAAAAAACCTAATTGACTCATTTCTCACTAAAGGTAAATGACTAAATTGGTACTAATTTTGGTAATATAAAAGCAATTTATAACGGCATTTAATGGTAGGGTCATTGAGATTTACCCACCTATACCTATGCTATGTTTTGTGAGATCGCGCATGTACTCTATTTCCCCAGTAGGTGAAATCCTAACTCCTTACAAAGAAAAATTTGCAGTGCCGAGACAACCTCGTCTCGTTCCAAGCGCTAACGCAAGGCTAAAACTTTTAGGGGAATCTAACTGTCTAGAATCGGTAAGAGGGATTGAACAATTTAGTCACATTTGGCTGCTATTCTTGTTCGATAGAAACCTAGAATCTGGTTGGAAACCCACCGTTCGCCCGCCTAGATTAGGCGGAAATGAGCGCGTTGGCGTGTTCGCTTCGCGGTCAACTTTCCGCCCAAATGGAATCGGAATGTCTGCCGTTGAACTGAAAAACGTGACAAAAGAAGGCGATCAAGTTTACCTAGAACTTGGTAGCGTCGATCTTGTTGATAAAACACCTATTATCGACATCAAGCCCTACATTCCATATTCCGACGCTATTGAGTCTGCATCTGGTGGATACGCGCAAGACGAGCCGCATCAATCAGAAGTACTATTCAGTGACAATGCATTGGCCGCTTTGCAGGATTTAAAAGATGCCGATACCACACAGAAAGTCATCCAACAGGTGTTGGCACAAGATCCGAGGCCTGCTTATAAGAAAAACAAACCCGATAATAAAGAGTATGCCGTGAACCTGTTCGACTTTAATGTGAAATTCATCGTTTCAGGAAACTTAGTGACGGTTACGGCTATTGAACGCTTTTGACAAAGCCAAATGGCTGATATTATATGCGGCTAACTTGACTCTTTGTGAGCAAAGAGTTGTACAGCTTGAATGCAAATGGCAACGAATATTGCGCTTATTGCCTCAAGCCTATTCATTGGAAATAAACGGATAAAAAAATGCGTACCAGTAACTATCTTCTTTCTACTCTGAAAGAGACTCCAAACGACGCAGAAGTAATCAGCCACCAGCTGATGTTACGTGCAGGTATGATCCGTAAGCTAGCTTCAGGTTTATACACTTGGCTACCTACCGGTCTACGTGTACTGCGTAAAGTCGAAAACATCGTTCGCCAAGAGATCGACAATGCAGGTGCTGTCGAGACTTTGATGCCCGTTGTTCAGCCGTTTGAACTATGGGAAGAGACAGGTCGCAGCGAGAAAATGGGTCCTGAGCTACTTCGCTTTACTGATCGCCATACTCGTCCGTTTGTACTTAGCCCAACGGCTGAGGAAGTGATCACAAGCCTTGTGCGTAACGAAGTAAACTCGTACAAGCAGCTTCCTCTAAACCTATATCAGATCCAAACCAAGTTCCGTGATGAGCGTCGTCCACGTTTTGGCGTAATGCGCGCACGTGAGTTCTCAATGATGGACGCATACAGCTTCGACATTGATAAAGCGGGCCTAGAGAAATCTTACCAAGCGATGCACGATGCGTACTGTAAAGCATTCGACCGCATGGGCCTTGAGTACCGTCCTGTATTGGCTGATTCTGGTGCAATTGGTGGTAGCGGCTCTCAAGAGTTCCACGTATTAGCAGAAAGTGGTGAAGACCTCATCGCATTCTCTACTGAGTCTGACTACGCAGCAAACATCGAAAAAGCAGAAGCATTAGCACTGGCCGACGAAGCAGCTGCACCAACAGTTGAGATGACGCTAGTTGACACGCCAAACGCGAAGACAATTGCAGAACTTGTTGAACAGTTTGAAATGCCAATCGAGAAAACAGTGAAAACACTGTTTGTGAAAGCATCGGACGAAGTCGATGCTGACTTGATTGCACTTATCATTCGTGGCGATCACGAGCTTAACGAAGTAAAAGCTGAGAACCTTCCTCAAGTAGCGTCTCCTCTAGAGATGGCAACAGAAGAAGAGATCCGCGCGCTAATCGGCGCAGGCCCTGGTTCACTAGGCCCTGTTGGCTTAAAACTGCCATTCATCGTTGACCGCACGGTCGCAGTAATGAGTGACTTTGGCGCTGGCGCAAACATTGATGACAAACACTACTTTGGCATCAACTGGGGCCGCGACGTAGAACTAGGTCAAATTGAAGACCTACGTAACGTGGTTGAAGGCGACCCAAGCCCTTGTGGTAAAGGTACCATCGCTCTGAAACGCGGTATCGAAGTAGGCCACATCTTCCAGCTAGGTAATGTTTATTCTGAAGCAATGAACTGTGGTGTTCTTGGCCTGATGGTAAGAACGTTATCCTAGAGATGGGTTGTTACGGTATCGGTGTTTCACGTGTTGTCGCTTCTGCAATTGAGCAGAACCACGACAAGTACGGCATCATCTGGCCTGACGCACTAGCACCTTTCCAAGTGGCTATTGTTCCTATGAACATGCACAAGTCTGAAGAAGTGAAAGAAGCGGCTGAGAAGCTTTACGCAGAACTTACTGCTATGGGTATCGAAGTTCTATTTGATGACCGTAAAGAACGCCAGGTGTGATGTTCTCTGACATCGAACTGATTGGTGTTCCTCACACTATCGTGATCGGCGATCGCAGCATGAAAGAAGGCAACTTCGAGTACAAGAACCGCCGCTCAGGTGAGAAGACTGCAATTGCAATGGCTGATATCGTAGAGCACATCAAAGCGCAGCTTAAATAGTTTTACTTTATACTAACCGAAAAAAACCAAACACAATGTGTTTGGTTTTTTTTCTAATAAGAACGTTTCTAATAAGAACTGATGTTATAGGGCCATTAGGTATGACTTCATTGCCGTTAGCCTCATTGTTGCCCCACCGATCATATCAATGAAACCCAAGAAATCCGCTGGTTTTCTTGCACTGATCCAAGCTTGACCTGTAGAACCAATTGGAATGTCATAACCACCATTCATATGCTCATCGAACTCAATGATAACGGTACGACCGTGAGCGCTCATGTTATTACCAATATGTTGTCGAACATGTTGATCTCCAGGCATTAGACTCACCTGAGCTTCACCTGTACCCGTTCTCAAACTGTGTACTCGACCACGGAACGTTCGACCTGGGTAAGCATCCACATAAAATTCAGCAAACTGCCCTGGTTCAATCAAACCATACGTTTGGTCAGCAACACGCATCTCAACAAATTTACGTGATGTGTCATAAAGGTGAATACCACCAAAGATAGCCCCAGAAGATAGATTAATAATGCTCACTTGGCCGTCAAATGGTGCTCTTACTTCTTTACGATCATCTTGCCAACGTGCTGTTGCTAAACGTGCTTCCACGCCGGCTATCTGTGCTTGTACAGCGTTGATGCTTGCATCTACTGCCGCAGTTCTTGCTCTTGCAGTATCAAGTTGAGCGCGAACATCCTCCAAAGATTGCTCAGCAGCAAAGCTACCCATCTTGCTTAAGCGCTGATAGTTCGCCTCGATATTTTTAATCGAATGCATGTCTGCTTTCTTTTGAGCTTCATTGGCAGTGATTTGAGAGCTTAGCGCTTGCTTTTCTGCTTCTAGTGCCTGAATTTGGCTCTTAGTATCCATACTCACCTGAGTATAAAGTAACTGGCCTTTCTTCACTTTTTGGTTGTGGTCAACAAACACCTCATCAACTTGCATCATCATAATTGGAGCAAGGGTTGCATGTGGCGCTTTTACCGTTGTCGAGTTAGTCATATCAACAGGTGACCACATTCTGTGACCAAAGAAGAGCAGCATCAGGATACCGATACCAATACCCACCATTTTGACAGCATTACGAAGGTTCCAGGTAATGATTCCCATCTTAACTAAGATCCAGCAGATCAAGATGTAAGGAATTAACATCTCTTTCATGATTGAGTCTCCTCTTTAACCTTTTTAGACAAACGAATGAGTGCTTCGCCAATAGCAGACCAGTTAGTAAAGGCGATGATAATAGCAAGATCCACCATGTTTTATCAATGAATAGACCGAGCATGGTTAAAGCAGAAACCAGAGTCACATGTGCTGCCATCGTTTTCTCTGCTTTATGGACGGCTATTTCATGTAGCTCCCATGCGAGCTTAAGCAAGTACACCACCATCAATAAGGTTAAAACGCTGGCAAAACCAATAAACCACTCAGCATTCATTAAGGCGATTGGTGCAGGATAGCCACCACTATAGAAATACTCTTCAGGTATCTCTTTACCATTAATTTCTGCGCCAAGATGGAAAAACCACCCAAGGCCAAAACAAACGGCAACGAATAAAACTTTTTTGAATAGTGCGATCAAAAAATTCAATATTTTCTTAATCATATCTTTCTCGTCATTAACGAAAGGCAGTCTCTAAGCTCTGCCTTTCACAGGTTATATGCTTAGGTTTACGCCGACTACGAGCGCTGAACTGTCTCGATCATTTTGAGTTCTTAGCTCAACAAATGGCGAAAAAGTGTCGTTCTGCTTAACCACTCGCCACTGAAAATCATCTTTAGATCCAGTAGTAAAGTGGATGTGCTGAACATAAGTGTCATATCCGTTGAATTTGTAGCCAACAACATTATCGAATCGGGTCGTATTTGAATCTACGTAATCCCCATGGTGATAACGTGTGCGGTGGCTTAGATAAAGTCCATTTTTAAAGCCGTAGTGCGCTGCAACAGAAGGGCGATTCTCTAGTGATTCACCAAATCCAAACAGGTTCTGGTACCCTAATATCACTGCAGCTTGTTCACCGATTGGAAACAGCTGACTCACGCCAAATTGTGATACCTGAGCTGGAGCGTAGACGCCACCTTCCACTTTGCCGATATTAGCCCCATCAATTTCCCCCATCAGAGTCAAACGACCAAATCGATTCGATCGATGGTGATAACCTTCTAACGACGCAGTGACTGAAGAAGTATTTTCTTTCACGTCGCCAAACTTAGCGTAACCGGTAAATTGCCAACTGTTTGCGAAAGCACCGCCACTTGCTGCTAGGCATAGTGAAGCTAAAAAAATTACTTTTTTCATAGACTCGCCTATACGTAGTGAGGGGCTTTTTTATGAGCCCATGGCTGAGCTTGTTCCAATTGGTACGCAAGCTCAAACAGCAACCTGTCATTACCACTTGCTGTCGAGAAATGGCTACCAATTGGCATGCTTCTGGAGTCCAGTAAAGAGGTACGGACATCGCTGCGTTATCCGCTAGGTTTGCGATTGGCGTGTATGACATCACATCAAGACTTAGCTTCTTGAATGTATCAAAGTCACTTGTTAAGTTAGGGTCTGTTAACTTGTGCTCATTAACTTGATTTAACATCGTCGGTGTCAGCCAAACATCGACACCCTTGTAGAACTGTGTATTGAGTTCATTATCTAGCTTGGCCATGTAGTCAAAGCCCTGCTCAATGTAATTGCTGTTGCGACTTTCGTTACGTTCGAATTCACGAATCCAACCAACCACTTGCCAGCCTAGAATCTTTGACTCTTCTAGGCTAACGCCAGACTGAGCTTCCAACATTTTGCCTAGCTGCCCTAAGCGACTACCAAATACAGCAGTGAAATTATGAATAAATTGAGAGCCGTTAACAGGGTTAGAAACTTCAACCACGTCATGACCTAAATCCCTCAGAAGTTTTACTGTATGTGCAATTGCCTTTTGTGTTTCTTTATCTGGAGTATCGCCATACATGTTTTTAAGTGTTACACCCACTCTAAGAGAGCGCTTAGTTGGTTCAGTAACATAACCTAGAGGAACACGACGCTTATCGCTTGGGCGTAAATGTTGCTCTGTTAAACTTGTCGCCAAAGCGGTATCACGAACTGAGCGAGACATAAAAGAAGAGTGCGTAAGTACGAAGTCCGGCTTGCCACCCGTTGCACCACTCAAGAGTAAGTTTCGGCTTGGTTTATAGCCAAAGATGCCACACGCCGACGCAGGCAAACGGCAAGAACCGCCACCGTCAGTACCGTGAGCAATTGGTGAATACCCAGCGGCTACCGAAGCGGCACCACCACCTGATGAACCACCGACACTTTTCGTCAGGTTCCATGGATTACGTGTCGCGCCAAATAGGTGATTTTCAGTCGATGAAGATGTGGTGAACTCTGGCGAATTACTCATACCTAGAATATTAAAGCCTGCATCCTCACAACCAATAACAAAGTCAGAACTCTCTTTAGGGATGTTATTTTGCATCAATCGAGAGCCGTTGGTTGAACGGACACCCGCTACATCAACACAATCTTTGATAAGTAATGGAACACCAGCAAACGGAGCATTCTTATTAATGTTATCTGCTCGCTCTAAGGCTTGATCAAAGCAATCTGTAACCATCGCGTTGATTTCAACATTCGTCTTTTTGATCTTCTCAATGGCTTCTTGCGCCAATTCTTTCGGCGTTGCTTTACCGGTTCGAACCAAATCGGCCATAGCAATGCCATCTAATGGCACTTTAGAATTCGAAGAAGGAGTAGTTTGGGGAGATAAAGAAGCAGTAGAAGAAAGTGCAGTGGGAGCAACAGATGCGACGGCTACCGCTGAGCCAGTCAGTCCAAGGGTTTTAATAAAATCACGTCTTTTCATAGATTAGTCCTCTAAAAAATCAACGTAATTATAAAAATATCAGCCTATGCCCTCTTGGTTACCATCGCCATAAGTTTGTTATTATCCGCCAAAATTAATGTTCTGTGCTACCTCTCAATCGAGGCCAGTTTACTTAACGCCTCTTTGGGTGACATCCCAGTCCATCGCTTAAATGCATGAGAAAAAGCACTTAAATCAGAGAACCCCAATTCAAATGCAATTTCAGTTAGGTTATCTTTTTGAGCATCGAATTCTCTTAGAACCACTTCCAGGCGAGTCTGCTTTAGCACTTCTACAAAAGAGGTGTCCAGCTCTTTAAGCCGACGACTATAGGTTCTTGAAGACATGTTGAGAAACTGAGCAACCACTTCCTGATTAACGTTGGCAAAACCAAGTTTATGAATAGCCTTGTGTGTTAACGCTATAATGCTAGTTTGGTTACTCAATCTAAGCTCTTCATAAGCCAACTTCTTAACTGTTTGATGCAAAGAAGAGTTTGCATACTTTAATGGTTTATCTAGGTCTTCTCTCTTTATAGAGATCCTACGCATACTATGGCCATAGTCCATTTCACAGCCGATAATCTTCTTAAAACGCTCTAAGTTATCATCACCGATATACCAAGCAAGCATTTTAAAATGAACTTTAAGAGTCGGCTCTCCACAGCAGACACGTATGAGTTTTAGCAGCGCGGCTCCATATAAAATAATGAGCTCTTTCTGCACCAATTGGTCTTCATTGGTTGTTGAGCGATCGATTAGCCACAACTCCCCCTCTCCATACGGAGTCTCTCTATAAACTGTTCTATGCGAACCCGTGAACAACGCTTGAAATTCAGACATTAACTTCAGCAAAGTACGTAAATCTGGTGCTGTCGATAACATGACACCAACCGTGCCAAAACTCATTGGGTTTAAACTTTCGACAGCCTCATAGATTGCAATGTAATCATTGCTATAGTTAACCACTCGCTTTAAACACAGTTTCAATTCACTGTACTCTACTTGAGAGGAGCGCCTCCACTTCAAATAAGTGTCCTGTTCAGGAAAAATGGCTTCTCGCGGAATCCCTTTAGACTGAACAAATTCGTCTAGCATTTCAAACCACGCAGAGTTGATATACATAGGTTTAATTTGGTTGCTTTCCATCGAATTACCTCTTGCCACTAGATGTTCCGGTTTATCCATCAAGTACCACTGATAGAATAACACTACTATCGAAATAGATTGAGAGCCTTGCACAAAGGAAATATTTTCTCTACTACATGTTGATGTTGAGTTTACACTTTCAGAGTGTATATTTGAGCTAGATTCATTTAAAAGAGAAGAACCATGCAAGTATACGGTTGTTGTGATTTAGTTCGTGAGCTCTACGCTCAAATTGGCAGTGGTGATCAAGCTTACATACCACAGGCGATCAGCTGCGCAGTAAAAGCGCTAAACGAAATCGCTGCCGACGAATCGTTGCCAAAAGAAGCAAGAGACAAAGCAGCATTTGCTGCTGCAAACTTACTGATTTCAGATTTTGAGGACAAGTAATGAACTTGGCTAACTTCGAAACCATGGACCCTGTGATGCTGATGAGTATCGTCAACATGAAGCTTCGTGACGATTTCGGTGGTGATCTCGACAAGCTCGTGGTTTTTTTTGACATCGACCGAACCAAGCTAGAGCAACGTCTCGCTAGTGCAGGCTTTGATTACCTACCAGATGCGGGTCAGTTCCGCTGAATGGACGTTATAGAAACAAAAAAACCTGCATCCGCAGGTTTTTTTAGGTTCGCTTAGCGTTAGTCAGCTTGCTTGCTTTTACGCTGCTCAGATTTACGAGCGTTTCTTAGCTGTTGGTTCTTAATAAAGCCCTCAAGCTCTTTCTCGCCCCATGCTAGTGCTTTCTCTTCTGATTCAAAGCCCATTTCGCGCTTAGAAACGACCACTCGACGAGAAGTCACTTGGCGTGTAATTTCCGCTGCCCAGCCATTGCGCTTTTCAATTACGCGTACCGCAAATTTCTTACTAGTTGACATGTATCTGTGCCTTAATAAATGAATAATGATGGCTCTACTCTTAGAAATCTATCTGTATAGAGCATTTCTGGCCACCACTCCGTGGCAAGCGCGGTATTAGAGCATAAATGTCGCTAGCATGCTTCAACTTTATCGCTTTATTCACTCCGGTCAATTTGAGAGTGTTCTTCTAAGGTGATCATTTCCATTACACTGCTGCGATTGCGGCCGCTCTGCTTTGCCTGATAGAGCTCTTTATCGGCAAGGCGTACTAAATTGGCATAACTGTTCTTTTTACTACCAATACTGTACAAGCCACCAATACTCACCGTTAGATATGGACTCACTGCCGAATGTGCATGTTCAATTTGCAATTCATTAATACCAAAGTGAATTCTGCTCGAAACTTCATCGCAATCAATCGGCATTGAAGACGCAATAATGATACAAAATTCTTCCCCGCCAAACCTTGCCACGACTTCACTCTTATACTGAAACAATGCATCCAATTTGGCTGCGACCTCTTTGAGCGCTTTATCCCCAGCAACATGCCCATAGTTGTCATTAAAGGGTTTAAAGTAATCGACATCAATCATGAAAACAGCCAAATGCTCAAAGGTTCTGTCTTGTAACCACCCTTCTGCTAGGTGCTCCAATCTTCGTCTATTCGCGACCCCCGTTAGCGGGTCGTGCTCAGACTGCCAACGTAGCTTTTGACGGCTGTCATCGATGTCTCGAATCAACGATTAATCGCTCGTGTGAACTGTTTCATCTCCTTTGAAACGAAGTAGCTCTCATCGGGTAACCCCTTACCATGTTCTGAGAACTCTATTAGTGCTTTTCTCGCTTGATTCATTGGCTGTATCAGCTTATGAACAAGCAAAAGATTCATTATGAACAACGTAAAGGAGAAACCAACGACCACACTCAACTCATTAGAACCGATAAATTTGGGTCGAGCAACGCTATGATTCACTTCAATCTGAATATAGGAGCCAGATAATTGATCAGGCAGACCAATAAAGCTCGATGTCGACTCGGCATGAGAGTGGTAAATGATTGGAACAGATTCCAATATCGAGATATTTACATCTAAACCGGTTGTCATCTCAACCAACTGCAAATAATTAGGCTGAAGCGGCTGAATAAACCCAATAAAGCCCTTAGTGCAATCCTCTGCTTGGCTATTACATATACGAGCAGCCGAATAGAGGAAAGCCTTTCGGCCATAAGCCATCACCCCAGTCACAGGAGAAACCGACTCACTATTTTGCTCACTGGCCATCTCAATAAGTGAGAGGATATAACTCTGCCAGCCTTCACTTGCTTCCACTAAAGAACCGGACGATAAGTCATATCGCCTGTTTAAGATGATCTTACGCGCCGGGTTCGCAATAAATACACCGGCAATACCCAACGACTCCATGGTATGCTCATTCATATCAATGGTAATAAATGAGTCATTGTTCCCTAGCACAAACTCAGCCGTCGCATCCCACGCGGCATGATCGGCAAGCTTGCCTTCCAGATCGCTCTGACCCAGAGAAAGCATGGTTTTTACTTGTTGAACTTCACGAGCGTGAATTTGCTCTACTTGCTGTAGAGCCTTGTCATACGACCACAAATACTTGAACAAGAAATAAGCAGACAAAAACATCACAACGATAAGAAAAGAGACGAGGCTAGATAAGCTTCTAATGCTCCAGTTCGCTATCGACATACAGTCTCTCTCCTTGCTCTGTGTCTTTTTAATCTAGTTCAGGAGCTAACCTCTGTCATTTTCTCCGCTAAATTGAGAACAAAAAAAAGCGCGACTCCTAGAGTCGCGCCTTTCTAAACAATAAAAACGTCAGTTAAATGATTAACCTACATTCTTACGTGCGTTTTGGAACATACGCATCCAAGCACCGTTCTCGCCCCAACCTTCTGGAGACCATGAGTTCGCTACTGTACGGAATACACGCTCTGGGTGCGGCATCATGATAGTTACACGGCCATCTTGAGTCGTTAGACCTGTAATTGCGTTTGGTGAACCATTAGGGTTGTTCGGGTATTGCTGAGTTGCATTACCGTGGTTGTCCACGTAACGAACGGCAACTGTACCTGATGCTTCAATCGCCGCTAGGTGGTCAGCATCACGTACTTCTACGCGACCTTCACCGTGAGACACTGCGATCGGCATACGAGAGCCTTCCATGCCGTCGAAGAATACAGAATCAGACTTCTGAACTTCCACTAGGCTGAAACGAGCTTCAAAACGCTCAGATTCGTTACGAACGAAGCGTGGCCATAGGTCTGCACCTGGGATCAGCTCTTTCAAGTTCGATAGCATCTGACAGCCGTTACACACACCTAGAGAGAAAGTATCTTCGCGCTGGAAGAAGCCTTCGAACTGGTTGCGAGCTTGCTCATTGAATAGGATAGACTTCGCCCAACCTTCACCCGCACCTAGTACATCACCGTAAGAGAAGCCGCCACAAGCCACAAGGCCTTGGTACTCTTCAAGAACAGCTTGACCTGTTAGGATATCGCTCATGTGAATATCAGTCGCTTCAAAGCCAGCACGGTCAAACGCTGCTGCCATCTCAACGTGAGAGTTAACGCCCTGCTCACGTAGGATTGCCATCTTTGGCTTCGCGCCTTTCGCAATAAATGGCGCTGCAATGTCTTCGTTCACATCGAAGCTTAGCTTAACGTTCAGACCTGGATCTGAGTTGTCTTTCTTCGCTTCGTGCTCTTGGTCAGCACATGCTGGGTTATCACGTAGACCCTGCATCTTGTGCGTTGTCTCAGCCCAGATAGTACGTAGTTCAGTACGGTTACGCTCAAGAACGACTGTTTCACCAGAAGTAATCACTAGCTCATCAGACGCTTCAACAGAGCCGATTACGTGCGAACATGCTTCAAGGCCGTTCGCGGCTAGCGTTGAAAGTACAGAATCTAGGTCGTCATTCTTAACCTGAAGTACCGCACCTAGCTCTTCGTTGAATAGTGCCGCTAGCGCATCTTCGCCCTTCTCTTCAGAGTAAAGGTCAGCGATGTCAGCTTTAACACCACAGTGACCCGCGAATGCCATCTCAGCAAGAGTCACGAATAGACCGCCGTCGCCCTTATCGTGGTAAGCCACAACTTGATCGTTCGCGACAAGAGTTTGAACGCCTTCGTAGAAACCTTTTAGCTGCTCTGCGTTGTCTACGTCTGCAGGCTTATCACCAAGCTGCTTGTAAACCTGTGCTAGAGCTGTAGCACCTAGACGGTTTTGACCGTTACCTAGGTCGATAAGTACTAGGCTAGTATCACCTTTGTCTGTGCGAAGCTGTGGAGTAACTGTCTTACGTACGTCTTCGACACGAGCAAACGCAGTGATAACAAGAGACAGCGGAGAAGTGACTTCTTTCTGCTCGCCGTTCTCTTCCCACTTAGTCTTCATCGACATTGAGTCTTTACCAACTGGGATAGTTAGGCCAAGTGCAGGACATAGCTCTTCACCCACTGCTTTCACCGCTTCGTAAAGACCAGCATCTTCACCTGGGTGACCTGCTGGAGACATCCAGTTTGCAGACAGTTTAATGTGTTTGATATCACCGATATTTGTCGCTGCGATGTTGGTGATTGCTTCACCTACCGCTAGACGAGCCGAAGCACCAAAGTCTAGTAGAGCTACTGGCGTACGCTCACCCATCGACATCGCTTCACCGTGGTAAGTGTCGTAGCTTGCTGCGGTTACTGCGCAGTTAGCGACTGGAACCTGCCATGGGCCAACCATTTGGTCACGAGCTACAAGACCAGTTACCGTACGGTCGCCGATCGTGATAAGGAATGTTTTCTCTGCAACAGTAGGAAGACGTAGCACGCGATCCGCCGCTTCGTTTAGCTCGATGCCATCTTTGTTGATTGCAGGGTTGTTTGCTTTTAGCGTTTTCGCATCACGGTGCATCTTAGGCGTTTTACCTAGAAGCACATCCATTGGCATGTCGATTGGCGTGTTGTCGAAGTGTGAATCTTCAAGTTTTAGATCACGCTCTTCTGTTGCCACACCGACTACGGCGTATGGTGCGCGCTCACGCTTACAGATTGCGTCGAATACTTCCATGTTCTCTGGCGCAACTGCCATTACATAACGCTCTTGAGATTCGTTACACCAGATCTCAAGTGGCTCATGCCAGGTTCGTCGTTTGGTACGTCACGTAGTTGGAAGATACCGCCACGTTCACCATCATCTACAAGCTCTGGAAGTGCGTTAGAGATACCACCCGCGCCCACATCGTGGATGAATGCGATTGGGTTCTCGTCGCCAAGCTGCCAACAACGGTCGATCACTTCCTGACAGCGGCGTTCCATCTCTGGGTTCTCACGCTGTACCGAAGCAAAATCTAAATCTTCTGCTGATTGACCAGACGCCATTGAAGATGCTGCACCGCCACCAAGGCCGATGTTCATTGCAGGACCACCAAGAACGATTAGGCTTGCACCCACCGGGATCTCTTTCTTTTGAACGTGCTCGTCACGAATATTACCCATACCACCAGCAATCATGATTGGCTTGTGGTAACCACGAACTTCTTCACCAGCGTGAGAGTTAACTTTTTCTTCGTAAGTACGGAAGTAGCCTAGTAGGTTAGGACGACCAAATTCGTTGTTGAACGCCGCGCCACCAAGTGGACCTTCTAGCATGATGTCTAGTGCGTTAACGATACGACCTGGCTTACCGAAATCTGTTTCCCATGGTTGTTCAAAACCAGGAATACGTAGGTTAGAGGTAGTGAAACCAACAAGACCCGCTTTTGGTTTACCACCGATACCAGTCGCGCCTTCATCACGGATTTCACCGCCTGAACCAGTTGAAGCACCTGGCCAAGGAGAGATAGCCGTTGGGTGGTTGTGAGTTTCCACCTTCATTAGGATGTGCGCTTTCTCTTGGCTGTAACCGTACTGGCGAGTTTCTGGGTTCGGGAAGAAACGGCCAACATCAGAACCTACCATTACCGCTGCATTATCTTTGTATGCAGACAGTACGTTTTCAGGCGTAGTTTCGAATGTGTTCTTGATCATCTTGAACAGAGATTTGTCTTGCTTAACGCCATCGATCGTCCAATCTGCGTTGAAGATCTTGTGACGACAGTGCTCTGAGTTCGCTTGTGCAAACATCATTAGTTCGATGTCTGTTGGGTTGCGATCTAGCTTGTTAACGAACGCATCGTAAAGGTATTCAATTTCGTCATCAGCCAATGCAAGACCTAGGGTAACGTTTGCGTTTTCAAGCGCAGCGCGACCACCAGAAAGTAGGTCAACGTCAGCCACTGGTGCAGGTTCTGCAACTTGAAAAAGTGCGTTCGCTGAATCGAAGTCTGAGAACACCACTTCCATCATACGGTCGTGGATAATTGCTTTAAGTTCAACTAATTGAAGCTCGGTTAGCTCTGCAGATGTTTCAACGTAGTACGCTGTACCGCGCTCTAGACGAACAACCTTGTCTAAGCCACAGTTATTTGCGATGTCTGTTGATTTTGATGACCAAGGAGAGATAGTGCCTGGACGAGGCGTAACTAGAAGCAGCAGGCCAGCAGGCTCGTGCTCTTCGATAGTTGGACCGTAAGTCAGTAACTTTTCTAACTTCTCAACTTCAGACGCATCTAGGTCTGCCGTTAGATCAGCAAAGTGGGTAAATTCAGCGTAAATACCTGTTACAGGCAGGCTCAATTCACGACAAAGCTCTAAAAGCTTGTTAACACGAAACTCAGAAAGAGCTGGGGAGCCACGAAAAATTCTCATGCTTAGGTCTCTTATGCAATTGATTAAGGTGATATTGGTATAAATTCAGTGGGTTAAAATAACAAAAGCCTTATTAAGCCTCGTC
>JYJN01000152.1 GCA_003263845.1 Vibrio aestivus
CTTCATCGTACTTAACGGTGACAAAATGCGACACTAGCTCAGTTGGTAGAGCGCAACCTTGCCAAGGTTGAGGTCACGAGTTCGAACCTCGTGTGTCGCTCCAACTTCTTTCAAGTATCTAAACTTGAATGCCGCTCTTTATAATGCTGAGAAGCATAAACCCCACATAAGAATATAGAAGTTACCAAACGGTGCTCTATACCTCTTCCCTAAGCTTAATTAATTGAAGCTCGAAGCCCTTTAAAGATATGGCTTTCGGGTGTTTTTCTATATCTAATTAACAGACTTATCCACATGGTCTTAATTGTGGATAACTTGGTGGGTAACAAGAATTAACGCCAGTTTTTAAGCTGTATCTAAAAAGATCATTTAATTACGAAGTGAAGAGTTTAATTTACGATATTTTCATAACTTATTGTATTTTATGGTTTTTGGTGCTTTTTCTTTGTATTTTAAGTTGACGAGGGAAGATCATTAAGTGATTGTTTTTTGATCCTAATCATTTATTGCCATTGTGGCTAACTTTCCAAACATTCCCTAAATCAAGCGAACTTTTTGTATTTTTTCCACATACGCAGTTTTTTAGAGCCAAATCAAATTATTGATGCAACTAGTGGTTATGAGTCCTCATGCATCTCTTGGAAGCCCTTTCTCAATAATTCGAATGAGTCTTTGCTGCTGAGTTCCTAAAGCGGGTGTAATTTTTTCTAGTTGTTGTCTTTGTTGCTCCAGTGCCCACTCGATATGAACATCCAGAACCGAGCTTAAGTGTAGACGTTTTTCTAAGGCATCAATGATTTTTGTTGAGTAAGGAGCGTTTCCCATGGCGATTGCAAGATTACGCAACCACTGTAAATGACCGATACGGCGAATGGCTGACCCTTGCATAGACTCAAGAAACTCTGTCTCCGTCCAGTTAAATAAGGCAAGTAGGTCTGCAGATTCTAACGCCTCTCTACGATGAAAATCTTTTTGTTCGGTCAGTGAAGCGAATCGGTTCCAAGGGCAGACGAGTTGGCAGTCGTCGCATCCATAAATGCGATTCCCTATTGGCTTACGAAATTCTTCCGGAATAACACCATCATACTCAATCGTTAAATAGGAAATGCAGCGCCTAGCATCTACGATAGTATCTTCAACAATGGCTTGAGTTGGGCAGGAAGTAATGCACGCGCGACACTTACCACATTCATCTTGTGAGGGCTCATCGACAGGGAGAGGAATGTTGATAAGTAGCTCGCCTAAGAAGAACCAAGAGCCAGCCTCTTTATCGAGGATGAGAGAGTGTTTACCTGTCCAGCCTAATCCGGCTTTTTGAGCTAATGGGCGTTCCAGAATCGGGCTGAGTCGACGAAAGGTCGAAAGCCGATGCTTTTCCCCACTTCCGCTTCTATCTTCTGCCCAAGCTTCTTGAGCTGGTTTCGTACAAGCTTGTGATAGTCGCGCCCGAGCGAGTAGCGACTGATATACGCTTGTGTAGGATCGCTTAGGTTTGATGCAAACTGTGCTTCAGGGGGTAAGTAGTTAAGACGAGCACTGATGACTCTTACTGTGCCAGGATGAAGCTCGTCAGGGCGGGCTCTCATCATGCCGTGCCTTGCCATCCAATCCATTTCACCGTGATAGCCTTTGTCTAGCCAAGATTGAAGTGCAGCTTCGTGCTCAGATAGATCCACATCGGTAATGCCGACTTTTTGGAAGCCAAGCTCTTTTGCCCACTGCTTTATGTTGTTTGCAAGATCTTGGTAGTCCATGGCACGGTACTCGAAATAAGGGGCGGGATCTTACAAGATCTTAGATCAGGGATCTAGCCTCAGAAACTGCAAATGACCTAACGAATTTGCAATATTTTCGGTTTACTTACATATGAGAGCTTGTCTCTCAATTCCAACCCAGTTTACTATTCCTCTTCATATGATTTTTATATAGTCATCTATTCAAACCATAGAGAATGTTATTCATGAGCACGAAACAATTTTCCCTAATTGACGAACAAGCAACAATCCAACTGGGAAATGCTTTAGCGACTCTTTGCTCGCAACAAACTACGATCTATCTTCATGGCGATCTTGGTGCGGGTAAAACAACCTTTAGTCGTGGCTTCATTCGTGCATTAGGGCATCAAGGGAATGTTAAAAGTCCTACTTACACTTTGGTAGAACCATACCAGCTTGCGGATTGGCAGGTATACCATTTTGATCTGTACCGACTGGCCGATCCTGAAGAGTTGGAATTCATGGGCATTCGCGATTATTTTACACCGGATGCTATCTGTTTGGTTGAATGGCCTGAGAAAGGCGAAGGTCTACTGCCAAAAGCAGATATGGACCTTGAACTGCGATATGTTGGCGAACAGCGAGAAGCGCTGCTTACGGCCAATAATGAATATGGACGTGCGTTATTGAGTCAATTGGAGCTATCTTGATCGCCAATCTAAAGAAGGTGTGGTTTGTTGTCTGCACCTTAATTCTATCTCTCTGTTCAAATGCGGTATTGGCTAACTCACTTGAAGGGTTTCGAGTGTGGCCTTCACCCGATGAAACACGTGTGGTTATCGACCTTAAATCTGAGGTTGAGTACAGCTATTTCACGCTAACCAGCCCGAATCGCTTAGTGGTGGATTTAAAGAAGACCACTTTGAATACCAAGCTTCCCGTGGTGGTTAAGGATAGCCCTGTTCTGTCGCGTGTTCGAAAAAGTTCTCCACCAGAGAAGTCAACGTATCGTCTGGTTTTCGAACTTAAGAAGAAGGTTAAACCCGAACTATTTAAGTTAGCGCCTACTCCCGGAGGCAATACGGCCATCGCTTGGTTGTGGACTTCCCACATGGTGGTTCAAAAGCAGAGCCTACTAAGCCGAAAGCGCCGACGGTGAGTAAAGACATCTCTCAAGTGAAAGCGCCTTCTGAAATCATCATTGTGATTGACCCAGGCCACGGTGGTGAAGATCCAGGCTCGATTGGTCCTTCTAAAAAGTACGAGAAGCATGCGGTTCTAAGTATTTCAAGAAAGATCGCCGCTCAGCTTGATGCGGTGCCAGGCATCAAAACGAAGATGACTCGTAATGGTGACTACTTTGTTAACCTGAACCGCCGAGTTGCAATTGCCAGTGAAAATGATGCCCATCTACTGATCTCTATCCACGCGGATGCCTTCACTACCCCACAGCCCAAAGGGGGGTCGGTGTTCGTATTGAATACACGACGCGCGAATACTGAGATTGCTCGTTGGATCGAGAACAAAGAAAAGCAATCAGAACTATTAGGTGGCGGTGCGGCATTGGCGAGTAACTTCAATGATCGCAATGTGAACCAGACCTTGCTCGACCTTCAGTTCAGTCATTCTCAGAAAGAAGGTTATAAACTCGCAACAGAAATTCTTTCTGAAATGGGCAAAGTAACGAAGTTACATAACTCTAAGCCAATCAATACCAGCTTAGCGGTATTACGTTCGCCAAGAGTGCCATCGGTGTTGGTTGAAACAGGTTTTATCTCCAATCCGACAGAAGAGAAATTACTTTTCCAACGTTCACACCAAGATAAACTTGCTCGGTCAATTACCAAAGCGGTTGTGAAGTATTTGAAAGAGAACCCACCAGAAGGGACCTCTCTTAGTGCTCAAACTCGAGCGCAGAAATACAAGGTGAAGCGAGGAGATTCGTTATCAGCGATTGCTAAGAAGTTCGGTACAACTACGAATGTGTTGATGAAAACGAATAACTTGAAGAGCACAAGCTTGGCAATTGGACAAACTCTGACAATCCCGAGTTCAAGCCAAGCGGTTTCTGTTACGTCATCAAGCCCAAACACAGTGGAAACTAAGACCATTACTCATACCGTTAAGTCTGGTGATTTCCTTGGCAAAATCGCCAATCAGTATAAGGTCTCAGTAGCTTCGATAAAACGTGAGAATAAGCTTAAGAGTGATACCTTAAGAGTCGGACAAAAACTGAAAATTACCGTGAGCTTGAAAGATCTTCCGGTAAGAAGGCACAAAGTGAAACGTGGTGAGTTCCTAGGCAAGATCGCCAGTCAATATGGTGTCACCGTAAGTAGTATTCGCCAAGCTAACAAGCTGAGATCCGATGAACTGGCCATTGGCCAAGTGTTGATAATTCCGAATAAGTAGCGAATCATGACCATTAAAATCTTACCAGCTCGTCTTGCCAACCAAATTGCGGCTGGTGAGGTGGTTGAAAGACCCGCTTCTGTCGTAAAAGAGCTGGTCGAAAACAGCTTGGACTCTGGCGCCACTAAAATCGATGTTGAGATTGAGAAGGGTGGCGCCAAACTTATTCGAGTGCGCGATAACGGCAAAGGTATCGTAAAAGATGAACTTGGTCTTGCTTTAAGCCGTCATGCGACTTCGAAGATTCACACATTGGATGATCTAGAAGCCATTGTTAGCTTAGGTTTTCGTGGAGAAGCGCTGGCGAGTATCAGCTCTGTCTCCCGTTTAACCATCACTTCAAAAACCGCAACTCAGTCAGAAGCTTGGTCAGCATACAGTGAAGGCCGAGAAATGCAGGTGCAACTTCAACCTGCTGCCCACCCAATCGGCACAACGGTCGAAGTTTTAGACTTATTCTTCAACACACCTGCGCGTAGAAAATTCCTTCGAACTGAAAAAACCGAATTTACTCATATCGACGAGCTGCTTAAACGTATTGCCTTGAGTCGCTTTGATGTGACTTTGAATTTACGTCATAACGGAAAAGTGGTTCGCCAATACCGAGCGGCGAAGAATGATATTCAAGCCGAAAAGCGCATTGCTGCGGTATGTGGCAATCCATTTGTGCGTAACATGCTCAAAATTGAACTTGAGCATCAGGGCCTTAAGTTGCATGGTTGGATTACCACGCCAGAAGGGGCAAGGCAGCAAAGTGATTTACAATATTGCTATGTGAATGGACGTATGATGAGAGACAAGCTCATCAACCATGCCATTCGTCAAAGCTACGAAACCAGCTTACGTCCTGATCAGTTTGCGACTTATGTGCTGTTTATCGAACTCGATCCGCATCAGGTGGACGTCAATGTTCACCCTGCCAAGCATGAAGTGCGCTTTCACCAAGCCCGTTTGGTGCATGACTTTATCTACCAAGCGCTTAGTGATGCACTGTCGCAAACTCGCCACTTAGAAGCGCAACCTGTTAATGAGTCAGCTTTCTATCGCGAGAACGGTGAACTAGAAAGCAGTGAACGCAAAAGTGTTGAAAATCAGAGTGATTTGCTGCCAAACGGCACGTCGGAACAAGCACTGCCACCTCAAACTGCTTTATCGGCAGTAGAGTCTGAAAACGCTGTTCCGGAGCGTGTATTTCAAGCTATCGAGAACACGCCTGACTATCCGGGTAGGCCTGGGTTTGAATCTCAGCGTGAGTCACATCATATTGCCGATTCTGCATCAAGCCAGCGCTCAGAGTGGGTGAATCAAGCGCCAGCTGCGAAAGCGCCTAATGGAAAAGATCGAACACAAGCAAAAGACGCAACACGTAAAGATTCTCCATCCAAACAGGAGTTAGCAGCCTATCAAGAGCTGATGAAAACACCGGACTTTGAGACCAAAACGACAGCCTCAGAGCCTCTGAAAACTGAATCAGTAGTCACAGCTCCTTCAAAGCCGCTTGCGATTACTCAACTCGGTAAGGTGATTTCTGTCGTGGACTCACGCTATCTTGTGATGGGAAGCAAGGAAAGCGTTGTTTTGGTCGCTTTAGATCGAGCTCAATGGTATCGAGTGCGTGGGCAGTTGTCTTGCTCGACGGAGCCTTTAAAGGCTCAGCCCCTGTTAGTACCGCTTTCAATGAAGATCTCGGCTGATCTCGTGGATCTGTCGGCGCAATATAAAACAAGTTTTGAAAGGTTGGGTATTCAACTGAAAACGCGAGGATCAAACAACCTGATGGTGATGGGCGTGCCTGCACCATTAAGGCAACAAAACATACAACAGATCGTGTCAGATCTGCTATCTTACCTCGCTTCATCTCAAGCTAACGAGCAACTTAGCGTCGAACAGATGTCCGACTGGTTAGCGGATCATGTGACTGAAGCAAAATCTGACTACACTTTATCGGAAGCAATTCAAATTATTGCGGAACTAGAGATGCTTTGGCAGGGTCAACTACCTTTAGATGACAGACGATTTGTCACTTCCGTCGACTTTTCATCAACGATTACCCAGTTGCTCGAGAATTAAAACCGTTTGCTAACTTAAAAAAAGAACTATGAATAAAGAATTACCTTTGGCCATTTTTTTAATGGGGCCAACCGCATCAGGCAAAACCGAGTTAGCGATTCGTTTACGACAGAAGTACCCGATCGAAATTATTAGTGTTGATTCGGCATTGATTTATCAAGGTATGGATATTGGAACGGCGAAACCCGATGAACGAGAGCAAAGTTTGGCTCCTCATCGCCTAATCGACATTCTTGATCCTGCCGAGTCATATTCTGCAGCCGACTTTCGTCGCGACGCACTTGAGCAGATGAACTCCATTGTAGCAGAGGGAAAAATCCCACTGCTGGTAGGTGGAACTATGCTGTATTACAAAGCGTTACTGGAAGGTTTGTCACCACTTCCAGCAGCAAACCCTGAGATACGTAAGCAAATTGAACAAGAAGCATTGACGCTAGGTTGGCAAGTGCTGCACGATCAATTAGCTGAAATCGATCCTGTTTCAGCCGCAAGAATTCATCCAAATGATCCGCAAAGATTATCAAGGGCATTGGAAGTTTATCGGATTTCAGGTAAAACTCTTACTGAGCTAACTCAAACTAAAGGGGAAACCCTGCCGTTTCGGGTAGAGCAGTTTGCTATAGCTCCCAAGGAAAGGGCAGAACTCCACCGCCGAATTGAACTGAGATTCGACAAGATGGTAGAAGCCGGTTTTGAAGATGAAATGCGAGCCTTATATGCACGTAAAGATCTTCATCCTGATCTTCCTTCTATTCGTTGTGTCGGTTATCGGCAAATGTGGGACTACTTGGATGGGAACTGCACTTTGGATGAAGCGATTTTCCGTGGAATCTGTGCAACCCGCCAATTGGCCAAGCGACAAATTACCTGGTTGCGCAGCTGGGATAATTTAACTTGGTTGGATAGCGAAAACATTGATGAGGCGTTAGAAACTGTTTCAAATGCAATAGCATCTGAATAGTTTAGCTGTGTATAATGTGATCGCTTTTGCGTGAATACACCCTGTTGAGGATCGAGTACTTGAATTTTGATGGACTTGCCATCATAACAGTATTCGAAAGGGTGATTATGATTCGTTTAGCTCAGATGCAAACGCAACGAACTGCAGTGAACCACTAGCTAAATAATTACAACAAAATTTAAAATAAGGAAAATAAAATGGCTAAGGGGCAATCTTTACAAGACCCGTTTTTAAACGCTCTACGTCGCGAACGTATCCCAGTATCTATCTACCTTGTGAACAGTATTAAACTACAAGGTCAGATCGAATCTTTTGATCAGTTCGTGATCCTTCTGAAAAATACCGTTAACCAAATGGTTTACAAGCACGCAATTTCAACTGTGGTACCAGCACGTGCTGTTAGTCATCACAGTGGCGAGCGTCCTTCGTCAGATCGTCAAGACAAATCAGAAGATTAATTATCAATATTAATAGTTTAAGGAGTTGATTGCTTGTTTGACCGTTATGAAGCCGGTGAGCGAGCCGTACTTGTTCATATCAACTTCACGCAAGAGGGTGAGTGGGAAGATCTAAGCGAATGTGAAATGCTTGTTTCTTCTGCTGGTGTGTCGACGCTACAAGTCATTACAGGTAGCCGTCAATCACCACACCCTAAATACTATGTCGGAGAAGGTAAAGCTCAAGAAATCGCCCAAGCTGTTCAGCTTGTTAGTGCGGATATTGTTATCTTTAACCATGCTCTGTCTCCTGCCCAAGAACGCAACCTTGAAGCACTGTGTAAGTGCCGTGTCCTAGACCGAACCGGTCTGATTTTGGATATTTTTGCTCAACGTGCTCGAACTCACGAAGGTAAACTGCAAGTTGAACTTGCACAGCTCCGTCATATTTCGACTCGTTTGATTCGTGGTTGGACCCACCTTGAAAGACAAAAAGGTGGTATCGGTTTACGCGGCCCTGGTGAGACACAGTTAGAAACCGACCGCCGTTTATTGCGTGATCGTATTAAGACTATTTTGCGCCGTTTAGAAAAGGTTGCGAAACAGCGTGAACAAGGCCGCCGTGCCAGAAATCGGGCTGAGATCCCAACAATCTCATTAGTTGGATATACCAACGCAGGTAAGTCAACACTATTTAATCGAATAACTGAAGCTGGCGTTTATGCAGCAGATCAGCTGTTTGCAACGTTGGACCCTACATTAAGAAAGATCGAACTGGCTGAGGTTGGGCCTGCGATCTTAGCGGATACTGTAGGTTTCATTCGTCATCTTCCTCATGATCTCGTCGCTGCGTTTAAAGCAACATTACAAGAAACGCAAGAAGCTGACATTTTGTTACATGTTGTTGATGCGAGTGATGACCGTTTTCGTGAGAATATTCACGCAGTTCATGAAGTCCTAGAGGAGATCGATGCACACGAGATCCCTACGTTAGTGGTCATGAACAAAATCGATAATCTAGATGGGCAATCGCCACGTATTGATCGTGACGAAGAAGGTAATCCTACCACTGTCTGGGTATCGGCAATGCAAGGTTTGGGTATTGAACTATTGTTTGAAGCGCTCACAGAGCGACTTGCAAGTCAGATGGTTCAATATCAGTTGCGAATTCCACCACAGTATCAAGGCCGAATTCGCAGTACATTCTTCCAAATGAAGTGCATTCAAAGTGAAGAATATGACCAAGAAGGTAACTTGTTGATTGATGTAAGAATGCAACAAGTAGATTGGTCTAGACTTGAAAAAAGAGAAGAGGCAGTTTTACGTGACTTTATAGTTACTTAAAGGACTGCTACAGTATAACGTCATATCTAATCATGGAGCTTTCTAATGGCGTGGAATGAGCCTGGTAATAATAACGGCAATAACGGCCGCGATAATGACCCTTGGGGCAACAACAATAATCGCGGCGGTCGTGATCAAGGACCGCCAGACTTAGACGAAGTGTTTAGTAAACTGAGTCAAAAGCTGGGTGGAAAGTTTGGTAAGAAAGGTGGTGGTTCATCATCGAATGGTGGAGGCGGTGTCATTGGCTTTGGCATTATCGCTGTTCTTGCCATTGCGGTGTGGGTCTTCTCCGGATTCTATACAATTGGTGAAGCTGAGCGCGGTGTTGTTCTGCGTCTCGGTAAATACGATCGCGTGGTCGATCCAGGTCTAAACTGGCGTCCTCGTTTCGTCGATGAAGTGACAGCTGTTAACGTACAAGCAATTCGCTCGCTACGTTCTTCGGGCTTGATGCTTACCAAAGATGAGAACGTTGTGACGGTCGCGATGGATGTACAGTACCGTATCGCTGATCCGTACAAGTATCTATACGTGGTAACGAATGCTGATGATAGTTTGAGTCAAGCAACAGACTCAGCACTTCGTGCAGTTATCGGTGACTCGTTGATGGATAGTATCTTGACAAGCGGTCGTCAACAGATTCGCCAAAGCACTCAAGAAACGTTGAACGATATCGTTGATGCTTACGACATGGGTATTGTGATTGTCGACGTGAACTTCCAGTCAGCACGTCCGCCGGAGCAAGTTAAAGATGCATTTGATGATGCTATTGCTGCTCGTGAGGATGAAGAGCGTTTCGAACGTGAAGCTGAAGCTTATCGTAATGACATTCTGCCAAAAGCGACAGGTCGTGCCGAGCGTCTTAAGAAAGAAGCTTTGGGTTATTCTGAGCGTGTCGTGAATGAAGCCTTGGGTCAAGTAGCACAATTTGAAAAGCTACTTCCAGAGTATCAAGCTGCTCCAGAAGTAACGCGCAATCGTCTGTATCTAGATACGATGGAAGAAGTGTACTCAAGTACATCTAAAGTCCTGATTGATTCAGAGTCGAGCGGTAACCTACTTTACCTACCAATTGATAAGTTGGCAGGCCAGGAAGGTCAAACGCAAACTAAGCGTAAATCTAAGTCTTCAGCGTCTTATGACAACATCGAACTAGAATCTCAACCAGCAACGTCTGGTTCAAGTTCAACTCGTTCTAACGATTCGCGTCAAGGGAGATACTAATAATGCGTAAGTTAATGATCCCTGTATTGGTTGTAGCGCTAGCACTATTGCTAATGTCTCTCTTCGTTGTTGAAGAAGGTGAGCGTGGCATGGTGATTCGTTTTGGTCGTGTTCTTGATGACAATGGTGTGTCTCGTATTTACGAGCCAGGCCTACACTTCAAGATGCCACTGTTTGACCGCGTGAAAACTCTAGATGCACGTATTCAAACGATGGAAGGTCGCACTGACCGTTTCGTAACGTCTGAGAAAAAAGACGTTCTGATCGATACCTACGTGAAGTGGCGTATTTCTGACTTCGGTCGTTTCTACCTAACAACAGGTGGTGGTAACAATCTAACCGCAGAAGCGCTTCTTGAGCGTAAAGTGATGGACGTACTTCGTTCTGAAATCGGTGCTCGTGAAATCAAACAGATTGTATCAGGACCTCGAAACGAAGATGTTCTTCCTGATTCACTAGATGATGAAGAAGTAGCAACAGAAGCTGCGAAACAAGCGCTTGAGATTGATGGTGAGCGTGACAAGATCATGGAAAATGTTCTTGCGGGTACAACTGACAGTGCAATGGCTGACTTGGGTGTAGAAATCGTTGATTTCCGTATGAAGAAAATCAACCTACCTGATGAAATCAGTGAGTCTATTTACCGTCGTATGCGTGCTGAGCGTGAGTCGGTAGCACGTCGTCACCGTTCTCAAGGTCGTGAGAAAGCGGAAGTTATCCGCGCTCAAGCAGAACTTGAAGTGGCAACGGTTCTGGCAGAAGCAGATAAGACTGCACGTGTAACACGTGGTCAGGCTGATGCTGAATCTGCGAAGATTTACTCTGATGCATATAGCAAAGATCCAGAATTCTTCAGCTTTATTCGCTCGTTGCGTGCATATGAAAGATCATTTAGTGAGAAGAGTGATATCTTAGTTTTAGATCCTAAGAGTGATTTCTTCCAATACATGAACAATGCAAGCGGCGCTTCAGCTAAGTAAGCGAAACAAGATACTTGTGTTAGATAGTAATAAGGCTCCTTGTTAGGAGCCTTTTCTTTTTATATCGACAAGTTAGGAGAAAATAAACATGTCGAATTCAATTTGGTTAGCGTTTGGCTTAGTGTTGGTGATTGAGGGCTTAGGGCCACTGATAGCACCAAATGGCTGGCGAGCAATGATCGCAGAGCTTAGCCGTCAACCAGACAATCACCTGCGACGTATTGGTGGCTGCCTTGTGGTGACCGGGTTGGTGATCACTTACTTTTTTATCTAGCCTAGTGATTTAGTAATGCGGAGGTGGTGTCTCTTCTGAAGGGTCGGCCATGTTAGATGTGTCCATATTTTTCACCTTACCCACCACATATTTCATCTGATCTTGCATCTTAGTAATGAGCAGCTGTTGCTGCTCAACGCCGCGTTTAAGTCTTCGATAGTTTGTTCTTGGAACGCCATTTGGCATTCCAAATCGTTGATACGGTTTTCAAGCGCTTGAATATTTTTTTCAGTCATAGTGTTACTTCTATTCACTCAATGTCCAAGCTTGGGCAATTCCAGCGGAAGTCGCTGAGATTACACGCTGCTGGTTATCAAAAGCAGCATCATACACGACTGCTCGCGGAGGCGAGTCTCTTTTAATGGTTCCGCTTCAAATCCATCAATTCGCTTACCTGTGCTTGTATCCCAAACCATGACTCGACTTGATGGGGTGCCGGTGACAAGCTTTGACCCATCATCAGAAAATCGTGCCGCGGAAAATATGAGTTGGCGCGAAAAGCTACTCAACCTTGCTTTCGCCTCACCACTAGGTAGCTCCCAGACTGTCGCTTGATTGCCACCGTCTGAGGTAAAAGCGAGTTCGCCATCGCGATGTAATGCTACGCGGTTGACCCTTTGTTCATGTTCGAACTCTTGAATGATTTGGCCTGTTTCTGTATTCCAAAGATAAGCAAAGTAGTCGTTGCCACCAGTAAGAGCAAAGCGACCATTAGGCGATAAGGCGACGGAATTGACTTTTTCATTGTGTGCAAGGAACTCTAATCGACGTCCGGTGACTAAGTCTACGTATATGGCCTTTCCATTGGTTAAGCCAAGTAAGACTTGTTGCCCATTACTTGAGATGTCGATATCGCGAATGAGACCATCTGAGATTGACCATAAGCCTCGGCCTGAGTCCAGGACAAATCCCAGACGGCAAAATTGATTTGGGTTGCAGTGACTGCGTATCGACCGTTATCTGAGATCCGGATCCGAGAAACAGTGCTCGCTTGGGGATCTTGTTCCCCGAGTTCAGCTAGCTTGTTGTTCTCTTTGAGGTCCCACAATACGAGTTGGTGCTCTCGAGAGTAGACGAGTGCGAAGCGCCCATCTCTCGACAGAGCAAAACTGGTGGAACCATTAGGTTCTAATTCCCATCGCTCATCATGCTTACTGGAGAAAAAGCACCCATTTAACGCAGTGATGACAAAAGAGAATACAAATAACTTAACAATGAATCGCATTCGGTTTACTCGACTCTCAAGTTTTGAGGAAAATTCCTAAACATATAGCTATATTGGTACAAGTTGGTTGTACGTACCATAACTAATGGCATAATTGTGGACAACAACTGAAGTTACCCTACATATTGGAGAATTCAATGAAATCAATGTTTAAAGTGTCACTGCTTGCAGCAACAGTAATGTTAGCGGTTGGCTGTCAAAAAGAAGAAGAGCCAAAAGCGGAAGTAGCACCAGCAGCTGAGCAAGTTCAAGCTGAAACAGGTAAAGCGGTACACTTTAAAAACGGATGATGACAAGGCGGCTTACGCGATCGGTGTTTCATTTGCAAACTACCTAAGCACAAGCATCGAGAAGCCAAGTGAAATTGGTATCGATCTGAATAAAGACCTTGTCCTTAAAGGTATTGAAGATGTCTTCAAAGGCAGCGCAGAGTTAAACGAAGAAGAAACACGTCTAGCGCTTGAAGGCCTAGATCAGCGCGTTCAACAGAAGATGCAAGAGCAATACGCTGCGAAAGCTGAAGAAGCTAAGAAAGTAGGCGAAGAGTTCCGTGCAGAGTTCGAAGCTCAAGAAGGCGTAATGAAAACGGATACTGGTCTTCTTTACCAAGTATTGACTGAAGGCGAAGGTGAGAAACCAAGTGCTGAAGATGTGGTTCAAGTACACTACAAAGGTACGTTGATCGACGGTACTCAATTCGATAGTTCATACGATCGTGGCGAACCAGCAACTTTCCCTCTAAATCGCGTTATCCCAGGTTGGACAGAAGGTGTTCAGCTTATGGGTGAAGGCTCTAAGTACAAGTTTGTTATCCCATCAGAGCTAGCATACGGTGAGCAAGATACTCCGACTATCCCTGCTAACTCAACGTTAGTATTTGAAGTTGAACTACTAAAAATCGAAAAACCAGTAGAGTAATGATTCAGTAAAAACTGAATTGATCTCGAAGTTTTAGAGGCCTGACACTGTCAGGCCTCTTTTATTTTGCGGCTGTAAACTTGTTTTAAATCACTAGATAGTGACTTTGCGTGCGGTTCGATTCAAAATTTCTGATAAACTTACAGCAATTTGTTGATTTTTTCTTCGCAAGGTTAGGAACACGTGACAACTACTGAAACTATAAATGCAGATATGTTGCTCGAAATGGAATCAGTTAATGTGATGCCATTCAGCGACCACGACAAAATTATTCTTCAATCCTATGAAGCGGTGGTGGACGGTATCGCCAGCTTGATTGGCCCATTTTGTGAAATCGTTCTTCATTCATTGGAAGACCTAAATACCTCGGCAATTAAAATTGCCAATGGTGAAAATACAGGTCGTCAGGTCGCTCGCCTATTACAGACTTAGCACTTAAGATGCTTAAAGACATTGAAGGCTCTGAGCGTAACTTCTCTCGTTCATACTTTACTCGTGCAAAGGGTGGGGTGCTGATGAAGTCGATTACAGTCGCCATTCGTAACGGCGATAACCGTGTGATTGGCCTACTTTGTATCAACGTTAATCTTGATGCGCCATTCTCACAAGTACTGCAATCTTTCATGCCAACCCAAGAAGCGAAAGAAGCAGCTTCGTCGGTTAACTTCGCGAGCGATGTGGAAGAGCTAGTCGATCAAACAGTTGAGCGCACGATTGAAGAGATCAATGCAGACAAGTCAGTCTCGAACAACACGAAGAACCGTCAAATTGTGATGGAACTTTACGACAAAGGCATCTTTGACATCAAAGATGCGATTAACCGAGTTGCTGACCGCCTCAATATTTCAAAGCACACTGTTTACCTATACATCCGTCAACGTAAAACCGAGGACGAGTAAGCGTGAGTGGATTGACCTACTCATTAGTCGTCAATGGTGGCGTCTATGGCAGCCAATCGGCTTTCAGTGCTTATCAGTTTGCTAAAGCTGTAATGGAACAAGGGCACACATTAGTCAGCGTGTTCTTTTATCAAGATGGTGTCACTAATGGCACAGCATTGAGTGTCCCTGCCAATGATGAATTCGATCTGACTGCAGCTTGGCAATCGTTAGCGAAGCAGCATAATGTACGACTAGAAACGTGTGTGGCTGCAGCTTTACGTCGCGGTATCGTCAGCGATGGTGAAGCTAAGCAACATGGCTTAGAGCAGCACAATTTAGCTGAGTGTTTTGAGCAGGCAGGCTTGGGCAGCCTAGCTGAAGCGATGCTAACCCAAGATCGAGTGGTGCAGTTTTGAGTCAATTAACCTATATATTTACCTCGTCACCGCATGGCCGCGCATCCGGCCGTGAGGGAGTCGATGCACTATTGGCAGCCTCAGCATACACAGAAGAGATTTGTGTGGTGTTTTTAGGAGAAGGTGTATACCAATTACTCTCCGGCCAATCTGCTCAATCAACAAAGCTAAAAGATTATGCCCCAATGTTTAAGCTCTTTGAGCTTTACGATATTGAGCAAGTCTATGTTTGCCAAGACTCGCTCGACGAAAGAGGGCTGAGTTGTAGTGATATGATGATTGATGTCGAACCTGTTGAGAGCGAGCAAATTAAGACGCTCTTGGCCTCATCAAATAAAGTACTTACTTTCTAAGAGGCGACTATGCTGCATATCGTAAAATCGTTAGGGATGCTAGAACAGGCCAGTCGTTTGTATTCTGAAGGGGATACCCTACTACTTATCGAAGATGCTATCTATGCGTCTTCTGCAAAGCACAAACAGTATCAGCTGATTGCATCGTGCAATACTTGTGTGTTGGAAGAGGATCTTGCTGCTCGCGGCTATCTAGACTTTGCTAGTGAGTCGTGTCAAATCGTTAATTATGTTGGCTTTGTTAACTTGACGGTAGAGCACGATTCTTCAATGACTTGGGGCTAACTTGCCCCATTCTCCTCGCTTACCTTCCAAAGTATGCTTATTGAGCAAAAAAAGATCTGTATATTTCTTGACACACCTCTCACTGCTGAATAGAATTTTGCGTCCCTATTTGTACTAGATGCATTTGGGGTAGATTTTTCACAAAGCTTACTTTTAAGTAAATTTCAGGAGCTAGTTAATGGCAACTATTAACCAGTTGGTACGTAAGCCTCGTGCAAAGCAAGTTGTTAAAAGCAACGTGCCTGCACTAGAAGCGTGTCCACAAAAACGTGGTGTTTGTACTCGTGTTTACACTACAACACCTAAAAAACCTAACTCGGCACTACGTAAAGTATGTCGTGTACGTCTAACTAACGGTTTCGAAGTAACTTCGTACATCGGCGGTGAAGGTCACAACCTTCAAGAGCACAGTGTTGTTCTAATCCGTGGCGGTCGTGTAAAAGACCTTCCGGGTGTTCGTTACCACACAGTTCGCGGCGCACTAGACTGTGCTGGCGTTAACGACCGTAAACAAGGTCGTTCTAAGTACGGTGTTAAGCGTCCAAAATCTTAATGGTATCCGTTAAGTAAGGCCAAACACTAAATTAATTTTAATTTTTGAAGAAACTGAAAAGTTTTGGATAACCTGAAGAAGACAACGGAGAAAATCCATGCCACGTCGTCGCGTCATCGGTCAGCGTAAGATCCTTCCAGATCCAAAGTTCAAATCAGAACTGCTGGCAAAATTCGTTAACATCCTAATGGTTGACGGTAAGAAATCTACTGCAGAGAAAATCGTTTACACTGCACTAGACACAATGGCTGAGAAATCTGGTAAAGATCACTTAGCTGTATTTGAAGAAGCTCTTGAAAATGTTCGCCCAGCGGTAGAGGTTAAATCTCGCCGTGTAGGTGGTTCAACTTACCAAGTACCTGTAGAAGTACGTCCGGTTCGCCGTAACGCACTTGCTATGCGTTGGGTAGTTGAAGCTGCGCGTAAGCGTGGTGAAAAATCTATGGCTCAACGCCTAGCTGCTGAAATGCTAGACGCGTCTGAGAACAAAGGTACTGCGGTTAAGAAACGTGAAGACGTTCACCGCATGGCTGACGCAAACAAAGCGTTCGCACATTACCGCTGGTAATACCTTTTCAGTGCTGCAAGGTTCCTTGCAGCACTTCTTTAGTTCCTATGCGCAAGCTAGGAACTATTGCTATATCTAGGGGATAGCAAAATTAGCTGTCATAGACATAGCAATAGTCCCTAACTCTCTAAGTATAAGAGGATTCAATCGTGGCTCGTAAAACTCCCATTGAGCGTTACCGTAATATCGGTATCGTAGCGCACGTAGACGCTGGTAAAACCACAACCAGTGAACGCATTCTGTTCTATACCGGCCTTTCTCATAAAATTGGCGAAGTTCACGATGGTGCAGCGACCATGGACTGGATGGAGCAAGAGCAAGAACGTGGTATCACTATCACTTCTGCTGCAACCACGACATTCTGGCGTGGTATGGAAGCACAATTCCAAGATCACCGTATCAACATCATCGACACCCCTGGGCACGTAGACTTTACTATTGAAGTAGAACGTTCTTTGCGCGTACTGGATGGTGCGGTTGTTGTTTTCTGTGGTTCATCAGGTGTTGAACCTCAATCTGAAACTGTATGGCGTCAAGCAGACAAATACCAAGTTCCACGTATGGTGTTTGTAAACAAGATGGACCGTGCAGGTGCTGACTTCCTTCGCGTTGTCGACCAAATCAAAAACCGTTTAGGCGCAAACCCAGTACCAATTCAGCTAAATATCGGTGCTGAAGAAGATTTCCGTGGTGTGGTTGACCTAATCAAGATGAAGGCAATCAACTGGAATGAAGCTGATCAAGGCATGACCTTCACGTACGAAGACATCCCAGCTGATATGCTTGAAGAAGCAGAAGAGTGGCGCAACAACCTAGTTGAGGCTGCGGCAGAAGCAAGCGAAGAGCTGATGGACAAGTACCTAGAAGAAGGTGAATTGACTGAAGCTGAAATCAAGCAAGCACTTCGTACTCGTACCCTGAACAATGAAATCGTACTGGCCACTTGTGGTAGTGCGTTTAAAAACAAAGGTGTACAAGCGGTTCTGGATGCAGTTGTTGAGTTCCTACCTTCTCCAATTGACGTTCCTGCAATCAAGGGTGTTGACGAAAATGAAGCGGAAGTTGAGCGTCACGCAGACGACAACGAACCGTTCTCGGCATTGGCATTTAAGATCGCAACAGACCCATTCGTAGGCACGCTTACCTTCATGCGCGTTTACTCGGGTGTCGTAAACTCTGGTGATTCTGTTTACAACTCAGTGAAGCAGAAGAAAGAGCGTTTTGGTCGTATCGTACAGATGCACTCAAACAAGCGTGAAGAAGTGAAAGAAGTTCGCGCGGGCGACATCGCTGCGGCAATCGGTCTTAAAGAAGTAACAACAGGTGATACGCTTTGTGATCAAAACCATAAAGTTATCCTAGAGCGTATGGAATTCCCTGAGCCTGTTATTCAAATTGCGGTTGAGCCTCGCTCAAAAGCAGACCAAGAAAAGATGGGTGTTGCGCTAGGCAAACTGGCTGCGGAAGACCCGTCATTCCGTGTTGAAACGGATGACGAAACCGGACAAACATTGATCTCTGGTATGGGTGAGCTACACCTAGATATTATCGTTGATCGAATGAAGCGTGAATTCAGCGTTGACTGTAACGTGGGTAAACCTCAAGTTGCTTACCGTGAAACTATCCGTGGTAGCGCGGAAGTGGAAGGCAAGTTCGTTCGCCAATCTGGCGGCCGCGGTCAATATGGTCACGTATGGATTAAACTAGAGCCAGCGGAGCATGGCGAAGGTTTTGTCTTTGTCGATGAAATTGTGGGTGGTGTGGTTCCTAAGGAATACATCAGTTCGGTAGCGAAAGGTATCGAAGAGCAAATGAACAGTGGTGTTCTAGCGGGTTATCCTGTTCTAGATATTAAAGCAACACTATTCGATGGTTCTTACCACGATGTTGACTCTAACGAGATGGCGTTTAAGATCGCTGGCTCAATGGCGTTCAGAAAAGGTGCACTAGAAGCTCAGCCTGTTCTTCTTGAGCCTATGATGAATGTTGAAGTAACTACTCCTGAAGACTGGATGGGTGATGTTGTCGGCGACCTTAACCGTCGTCGCGGCCTAATCGAGGGTATGGATGAGGGCGTTGCTGGTCTTAAGATCATCCGTGCTCAAGTACCACTGTCTGAAATGTTTGGTTACGCAACAGACCTACGTTCTGCAACACAAGGTCGTGCTTCTTACTCTATGGAGTTTAATGAGTACGCTGAAGTGTCTAAGAACTTTGCTGATGCAATTATTGCAGAGCGTGGTTACTAATACGTCGTATTGATCTGTAAAAAGTTAGTGACTTTTTTAAAGATCAATGCGTCCAAATATTGCGCTAACGGACGTTGGCGCATAAAATAGCAAATTCTGGCGCGTCCCGGTCAATAATGATCGTGGCGAATCATAACTAGGAAGGAACACGATCG